>JADFPE010000151.1 GCA_022562495.1 Acidobacteriota bacterium | reverse complement strand
GGTCGGGGCGCTGCCAGATGTTCGCGTAGTCGTCCTCCTGGAAGCTCTCGACCAGCCCCTGCCGCTTCACAACCCGCGTCCCGCCGTGCAGTACGAGGCCGCTGCGGCCGAAGACCTCGGCCAGAAAGCCAGACAGCGGCTCCGTCATCTCGCGAAACTGGGTAAACACGAGCACCTTGTCCTGGCGCGAGGCGATGGACTCGCCGAGCTCACCGAGCCGCATCAGCTTGCCGCTGTCCGCGGCCGCGTAGATGCCATCGCCGAGCCACTGGGACGGGTGGTTGCAGATCTGCTTGAAGCGCATCAGGAAGGCCAGGACCACGCCGCGTCGCTCGATGCCGTCGAGCTCCTCGATGGCCGTCTTCATCTCCTCGACCGACTGTTCGTACAGGGCGGCCTGGCGTCTGCTCAGCAGGCAGTAGGCGGTGACCTCGGTCTTGTCGGGCAGGTCGGCGATGACACGCTTGTCGGTCTTGAGCCTGCGCAAGACATACGGCTGCACCAGCCTGCGCAGTGGCGCGTAGCCTCCGCGCGTGCTCGACGCCATGGCCTTGCAGAACCGGTTGAAAGCCTTGGCCGAGCCCAGCAGCCCCGGGTTCAGGAAGTCGAAGATCGACCACAGGTCGCCGAGGCGATTCTCCACCGGCGTGCCGGTCAGGGCCAGGCGCCACCTCGAGTCCAGGGCCTTGACCGCCTTGGTCTGCTTGGCGCCGGGATTCTTGATGGCCTGTGCCTCGTCCAGGATCACGCTGCGCCACGCATACGACTTGATCCACTCGGTCCGCATGGCGGTGCCGTAGGTGGTGATCACGGCGTCGCAGGCATCGACCTCTGTCTTCGGCATCAGTTTGAGCTCGGGCGAGGGGATGTGCGACGGGTGGGCAATGAGCACCTCGAGCTGGGGAGCGAAGCGCTCGATCTCCAGCCGCCAGTTGTCGACGAGCGAGGCCGGCACCACCAGGAGGTCGGTGCCAGGCTCCTTATTGCACCGGCTCAATGACAGCAGGCCCAGCACCTGGATGGTCTTGCCGAGACCCATGTCGTCGGCCAGGCAGCCGCCGAGCTCCAGGGCGCGCAGCGTCCAGAGCCACTGCACGCCGATCTTCTGGTAGGGACGCAGCTCGGCCCGCAAGCCGGCGCCGGCGTCGATCTCGGCCCGCAGCTCGGGGGCGCGCAGCGTGTCGAGCTTCGACGAGAGCCATGTGCCCGCGATGACCTCAGACCACTCGGGCCGGGCATCCTCGGGGCCGTCCGGGTCGCCGTCGCCGATCTGCGCGCCGGCCAGCATGCGCATCGCCTCGCCAAAGCTCACTCCGCCCGCCTGGGCGTGCTTCTGCAGATCGCGCCACTGATCGAGCACCTCGCCGAGCTTCTCCCTGTCCACCTCGACCCACTTGCCCTTGATCAGCACCAGGCCCTCGGTGGATGCGAGCACGGCGTCGATGTCCCTCGGTGACATGCTCTTGCCATCGAGGGTCAGCGTCACATCGAAGTTCAGGAGCGCGCTCATGCCGAGCGTCGCTGGCGCCGTGTCACCCACCGAGACGGAGACCTTGGGGCGGGGACGGCGCGTGGCGCTCCACCAGTCGGGCATGCGCACCACCAACCCGGCCCGCTCGTACAGCTCGACCTCGCAGAGGAAGCGGTGGGCCTCTTTGGGGGTCCAGGACAGCGGGTGGTAGATGTCGCCGCACTCGACCAGCTCGCGGATGACATCGCTCTGCTCGGCCGCGCGCGACAGGGGCGCGAGCAGCGCGAGCAGCTTCTGACGGTTGTTCGCACCGGCATAATCTCTGAGCGCCTGCCCGAGCGGCAGGTGCTGGGGCGTGGCCTGCTTCGAGACCTTGTGCACATAGGTGGCGATGAAGGCGAAGGGATAGTCCCGGTCGCGTCTGTTCTCGGCCAGATGAAGGCAGACGCGGCCGACCACGTTCCAGACCGAGCTCTGCGTTTGCAGATAACCCTGGACCTCACCGCCCTTGAATCGCGCCACCTCGCTGGTCAGGGCCGTGCCGATGTCGGACCACAGGTCGTCGAGCAACGCGGGCGTGAGCAGTTCGGCGCCCGGCATGGGAGGGACCGCTTCGGAAAACGCCGCGATCTCGTCCGGCTCGGAAGCGGGGATGACCAGGGACGTCGGATCGGTCGGATCCAGCGCACCACAGACCCTGGCCACGAAGGACCGCCCGATGTCGCGCCAGTACGACAGCGTGGGGTGCAGGTCGGTGCTGAGCTCTGCCGCACCCAGGTGCAGCACCCCATGCCCGCGCCCGGCGTTGAACGCATCGATGATGCGCCGTTGCGCAGCGGTGGACAGGCCGGGGCCCTCATCGGGCGAACCGGGGTGGACGTCAATGCGGCCGGTCGGGGTCAGTCCGCACAGCAGGGTGCCGCTGGCGACTTTCACCACCGACTGCGACCGAGGCTGCGCCTCACACCGACCAGCGAAGACGGCGCCGCCTCGCTCGCAGCCGCTTTTCGTAGAGCCCCGCTACGCGGAGGCTGGACATCTCCGCGTGTCATGAACACCTGCTTCACGCCTATCGATGCCACCCTGAGCAGCTGTCCGGTGTCCTATCTGACGGGGTCGTCGGTGTCATCGACACCGGCGGTATTCCCGGTCACGGAATCGGGGACCTGCGGTGGCGCCACGATGGGCGGTTGCGGGACGAGGGGCACGAGCTCGCGGTTCTGCACCGCGGGATCGTCCGGGAGCACCTTCGTCGCCCGGAACACGGCATAGGGAAACTGCTCAACCGGATGCGGCAACGAGCCGTCGGGCATCCGTACGTCGCCGGAGGTGGGTGACCAGTACTCCCAGACGATCTCGCCCTCAGGTGTCACTTCGAAGAATCGTCCCTGCGCGCCTGACGTGATCAGTGTGTGGCCGTCCGGAAGCCGGTGCGCGCCGGAGATGAACGGGCTGTGGAACGATGGCTGGTCTGGCGCCGCGTAGCTCCACGTCGTCGTCGTCGGGCCGAACGGCTCGGACCCGGGCAGCACGTATCGTCCGGCATCGTCGGTCGGCGGCGCGATCTCGAACACCTCCGAGTGGGGGGCCTCCGGTCCGGGAACGTTGTTGCTGAAGACGAGGAGGTGTCCTGCACCAGGCAGGTTCTCTGGGATCCACCGCACGTCATGCTGGCCGAACAGCCGTTGCTCCCCTTCTCCTCCACGCCCGTAGGCGCCCGGGTTCCCCCAGCGATAGAGCAGGTCCCCGCCGCGTCCCCAGCGCCCACCGGTGTGTCCCGTCGCCTCATCGGTTGTCGTGCTGTGGTCGAGGATCCAGATCTCGTTGTACGCATGAATGCTCACCGCGATCTGGTCGAGGGCGGCGTTGTACGCAATCCCGTTCGTGTGCATCACGTCCGACGACGGATCGTGCTCGCTGTCAGCCGGCACGTAGCCGACCTCCCGATAGCGGGCCAGCGCTTCCTCGGCCATCTCTTCCGGGGGTTGGCGTCCCCCGTTGATGTCGATCAGCTCGGGATGCGCAGACGGGTCGCCGTGGTGACCCAGGCTCGCATCGCGGTCCTGGATCAGGTGGTCCCACGCGTGCCACTCCCAGACGACGCGCGCGCCGTCGGGCGGCTGCGGCTCGAGCTCGACGATCATGTCCGGCCAGATCCCGACCTCGGGGGTCATCTCGGGCCGGAGCCCTACCTGCCATGCCTCCTCACGGGACTTCGCCTCCCAGGCAATCGCGAGGATGTTGCCGTTGGGAAGCACCTCGACGTCGTGGTGCAGGAGGTGCGCCTCGCTGGCAAACTGATAGTCCCAGACCAGATCGCCTTCCCACGTGAATTCCTGAATCCGCCCACCCTGCCCACCGCCACTGAACACGGCGACGTCGGGCTCGCGTCCGCCCCGGAGCAGGTGTCCGTTGTCGAGCAGATAGACGAACCCCGAGGGCGCATATTCGCTGTCCCAGGTGTGGACGACTGCGCCGCCGACGGTCTCGACGAGGTAGGTCGTGTCGGAAATAAGAGGAGAAAAGACGACGTAGCCGGACTGGGCGGCCGGGGTGTTCAACAGGAGGCCGCGCGGCCGACCATCCGCGGCGGCGACCGGCGCCGCGTCGGCGTCGGCGCCGCCATCGGAGACCGTGTCTGGCGGCGCTCCGCAACCGACCAGGCTCCCCCCAACGACCACCCCGAGAACGCTCGCGGTGAACCATGTCCAGCGCCTCCCCTGCTCGCGTCTCATAGACTCCCCCTCAGCTGGTGGCAGCCGCACGCTTGAAAGCGCGGTCGCCCGAAGTCTATCATCGGGTCATGTCCGGTCTCCTGAGTGCCCCGAGTCAGAAATTCGCGAACATCTCCCTGGTGTTCGGCATCGTTCTTGTCCTCATCGCGTCTGTCTCGCCGGCGTGGGGCCAGACCGACCCGCGCGACATCATCGAGCGGATCGATCGCCTGTTGCGCGGCGACTCGAGCCGCGCTGTCGCGACCATGGAGGTGGTGACCGAGCACTGGGAGCGTCAGATGACGATGGAGATGTGGTCGCTCGGAACCGACTACACGCTCATCAGACTGCGTGCGCCCGCGAAGGAGGCCGGCACGGCGACCCTGATGGCCGGCAACAACATCTGGAACTACCTGCCAAAGGTCGATCGGACCATCAAGATCCCGTCGTCGATGATGGGCGGGTCGTGGATGGGGTCGCACTTCACGAACGACGACCTCGTTCAGGAAAGCCAGATGATCGATGTCTACGACGTGACCGTGTCGTTCGACGGCGAACGCGACGGCGTCATGGTCTGGGAGCTCCGGCTGACGCCGAAGCCGGAAGCGGCCGTCGTGTGGGGCCATCTCGAGTTTCTGGTCGGTCAGGACGACTACTTGCCGCTCTGGGCGAAGTACTACGACGAGGACGGCGAGCTGGCGCGCACCATGGAGTACAGCGAGTTCAGAGAGTTCGGTGGCCGGCTGGTGCCGGCCGTGATGAACATGCAGCCGGCGGACAAGCCGGGTGAGCGGACGACCATCCGCTATGAAGAACTGGAGTTCGACATCGACATCGACCCCTCCTTCTTTTCCCTGCGCACGTTGCAGAGCGGCCGGTAGACATGTCCAGCCCCGCGTAGCGGGGCCATTGAGAGAAGCCTGCTAGCGATGCGAAGCCCCGCACCGGTCCGGACATTCGTCGGTTGGAGGCGGAGCCTCGCGAGATGAGCGAGTCGCCCTGGCTGCGCATCGGCTGGCGCAATCTCGGCCGGAACCGCAAGCGCACCGTTCTCACCGCTCTCGGGCTCGCGGTCGGCTTCTTCGCCGTCGTGTTCATCGTCGGCTGGTCCCAGGGGATCATGGTCGAGATGGTCGAGAGCGCGACCTCCCTCGTCAACGGCCAGATCGAGATTCACGACGCCGAGTACCGGCCTGACCGGAGTCTCTACGACACCATCGGCGGGCGGGACGGCACGGACGTCGACGCGCTGCTTCGCGCGATCGACGCCGACGTCTCGGTGGTGGCGGCGGCCCCGCGCGTGTACGCGGGGGGCCTCATCAGCTCGGGTCAGGCGACGTTGGCCGGGATGTTCATGGGCATCGATCCGGCGCGCGAGCTGACCCTGAGCCGCTTTCTCGACCCGCTCGTCGAGGGACGGTTGCCCGAGGCGGGCCGGAACGAGCTGGTCATCGGGGTGGAGATGGCGCGGCAGCTCTCGGTGGGCCTCGACGACGAGATCGTGGTCGTGGCGCCCGCAGCGGATGGGTCGATGGCGAACGATCTCTACACGCTCGTCGGCATCTTTCGGACCGGCCTGGTGGAGCTCGACGCCACCTTCGCCGTCATGCCGATCGACACGCTCCAGACCCTGGTGGTCTTGCCAGAGAACCGGATTCACGAAATCGCGGTGGCCACGACGGATCCCTGGATTGCCGAGACGACCGCTGCCCGGCTCGGCGACGTCCTGTCGGCGGGTGACCGCGCGGTCGAGGTCGTCCCGTGGACCACGCTGAATCCGGCCATGGTGGACTACGTCGCCTTGGGTGACGCGCTGTACTTCATCATCATCATCATCGTGTTCTCCATCGCCATCTTCGGCGTTGCGAACACGATGGTGATGGCGACCTACGAGCGTCGGCGAGAGTTCGCCGTCATGCTGGCGCTCGGGGCGACGCCACGTGCGGTGCGGGCGGTCGTGCTGCATGAAGCGGTAGCGCTGGGTGTGCTCAGCCTCGCCCTCGGTGCGGTAATGACGTTCCCGGTGATGGTGTGGTTCCACACCGCGCCGCCCGATATGAGCTGGGCGGTCGGCGACGTGACGCTGATGGGGGCGCTCTGGTCGCCGAGCCTACGAGTCGAGTACGACGTGCCGTTCTGGATCGTGAGTGCGATCGCGCTGTTCGTGACCGCGCTGCTGGCGTCGCTCCTTCCCGCGTGGCAGGCGGCCCGGGTGCCGCCGGCCGACACGCTCTCGGGTCTTTAAGGTCATGAACATTCGCGGCGTAGCCCTCCGGCTTCTCCTGCCTCCTGCCTCTTGTCTTCTGTCTCCTCGAAGCATGGTTTCTCCATGACGGCAACACCCACACGGCCACGCTCGATGCACGCCCGCACCATCGTCGTGCTGGCGATGCGCAACCTCCGTCGCCAGATGAGGCGGACTATGCTGACCGCCGCCGTGATGGTCATCGGTGGTGCGCTGCTGATCTTCGCGTTCGCCCTGAGCGACGGGACCCACGAGCAATGGATCGACTCGGGGATACGAACCTCGACCGGCCATGTCACCATCGAGCAACCGGAGTTTCGGACGAGCCGAAGGATTGAGAACCGGCTGGCGACCGACCTGCGCCGCAAGACCGAGCACGCGCTGGCATCGCCGGAGATCGCAGGGCAGGTCGTCGCCGTGTCGTCGCGGCTGAGCATCAGCGCGCTGGCGAGCTCGGCGGCCGGCGCCCGACCGGCACAAATTCTGGCAGTCGACCCGGTGGCCGAAGCCCGGTTCAGCACGCTCGACGACCAGCTGGTCGAAGGCCGGTATCTCGAGCCTGACGATCGGCTGGCCGCCTACATCGGTGTCGGCCTCGCGTCGAGCCTCGAGCTGCGGCTGGGCTCACGCCTCGTCGTACAGGCGGAGGACACGGAACATGAGATTGCCGCACAGCTGCTCCGGGTCGTCGGCATTTTTCGGAACGGTGTCCCGGAAGTGGACCAGGCGGTGGTCCATATCCCGCTCCAGACGGCCGGTGAATGGCTCGGGTCCCACCATGACGTCACCAACGTCGGTGTCGTGTTGACCGGCAGCACGGCGGTCGCCGCCGTCACCGCGCACCTGGAACGCGCACTCGTCGACCCGATCGCACGCGGCGACGCGCGTGTGATGGGATGGCGCGAGGCGAACCCCGCGCTCGCCGCGGCTATCGCCATCGATAGTTTCGGGAACTATCTGATGTTCGGCATCCTCTTCATCATCATCGCGTTCGGTATCGTGAACACCATACTGATGTCGGTGCTCCATCGCCACCGCGAGTTCGGCGTGCTGCAGGCGCTCGGCCTGACACCGGGACAGACCGGCACGATCGTGCTGGTCGAGGGTCTCACGCTCACGGCCGTCAGTGGGTTCATCGGTGTCAGCCTCGGCTTGCTGGCGACCTGGTACTTTTTCGGAGACGGTCTCGACATGTCCGCGTTGATGGGCGAGGACATGACCTTTTCGGGCGTGGTCATCGACCCGGTCATGGTGCCGCAGTTCCGGTTGGTGCGGATCGCGCAGATCCTGACATTTATCCTCTGTATTGGCGCTGTCGCGTCGATCTACCCGGCGCTGCGTGCGGCGAAGATCGACATCGCCGAGTCGATGAAGTTCGAACGATAGGCTCGAAGGAGACAGGAGGCGGGCGGCAGGAGGCAGGAGAAGCCGGACGCCTTCGCCGCAGTTGTGCCGGCCTGTGTGTGAGTGCATGAGCGAGTCCAACACACCGGCGGTGCGCACCGAAGGCATCTGGAAGGTCTTTCAGCAGGAAGCCGAGGAGATACAGGCGGTCCGCGATGTCAGCCTGACGGTCGAGCGTGGCGAGTTCACGGCGATCGCCGGTCCGTCCGGATCCGGCAAGACGACCCTGCTGAACCTGATCGGCGGTCTGACGCGGCCGACGCGCGGGCGGGTGTGGGTGGCCGGGCAGGAGGTGAGCGAGATGTCGAATCAACAGCTCGCCCAGCTGCGTCTCGACCAGGTCGGGTTCGTCTTTCAGGCCTTCAACCTGCTCCCGGTGTTGACCGCGATGGAAAACGCCGAGTTCCCGATGCTGCTACAGGGGGTCGCCGCCGACGAACGCGCCGCCCGTATCGACGAGCTGTTCAAGCGGACCGGCATGTCTGGGCTCGAGGACAGGCGCCCGGGTAAGCTCTCGGGTGGGCAACAGCAGCGGGTGGCGGTTGTCCGCGCGGTGGCGAGCCGCCCGGCGCTCGTTCTCGCCGACGAGCCGACCGCGAACCTCGATTCGGCCACGAGCGAGGCGCTGCTCGACGTGATGCTCGAGCTGAACCGCGATCTCGGCGTCACCTTCGTCTTCGCCACCCACGATGCCCGCGTGATGGGTCGGTCGCGCCGACTGGTGCAGATGGTTGACGGCCGGATCGACTCCGACGAGACCCGCGCGTGACGACCCGGGCAATGCGCCTGGCGCTTGTCGGCGCCTGTCTCATCGCGCTTGGCCCCGTACCGGCGCAGGCGCAGTCGCGGTGGTTGACCGGCTACCTGCAGACGGTGCCGCTCTTCACTGACGCGACGCCGTTCACGCCAAGCAACGCCAGCAACTTCAACCGGATCCGACTGACGATCGAGCCGAGGTGGGGACCGCTCTCCCTCGAAGCATCCTACGAACACGTCCTCACCTTCCGCCAGCGCCGTCTCTCCGGCGGCCTGGGTCCCGGGGGTGTGCCGAGCGGCGGCGAGTGGTTCGAGCTGGGGGGCACGATCACACGCGCCGACGAGGAGCATGTGCTGTGGCGACACCGCTTCGACCGGCTCAACGTGAGATTCAGCCCAGGCCAGGCGATGGACCTCAGCGTCGGCCGGCAGGCGGTCTCGTGGGGCACGACGCTCTTTCTGACTCCCGCCGACCCCTTCCTGCCGTTCAGCCCATCCGACCCGTTCCGACAGTTCCGAGGCGGCATCGACGCGGGCCGCATGCGTCTGTACCCGGGGCCGCTCAGCTCGCTCGATCTCGTGGTGCGGCCGACGAAGACGGCGCTGGGCGAAGAGATGACCGCGCTCTTGCGCGGCCTGACCACCTGGAAGAACTGGGAGCTGTCGGGTTGGGGCGGGACGCTCTACGGCGACCGGGCTGGCGCGCTTGCCGCGGCCGGGGGGCTCGGTGTCTGGGCGGTGCGCGTGGAGGCGGTGATGCGCGAGATCCGCGGCCGGGTCGTGGGCCGCGGGAGCATCGGGCTCGACCGGCTGCTCCAGGTCGGCGGCCGCGACCTGTTCGTCCTGCTGGAGTATCAGCGTGACGGCCTCGCCGCCGCCAGTCCCGAGGAATATCTCGGCATCCTGCAGTCGCCCGAGTTCCTGCGGGGCGAGCTCCAGGTGCTCGGTCGCGACGAGGCGGTTCTCCAGGTGTCCTATCAACTCCACCCGCTCTGGAATGTGGCCGCGCTGTGGCTCGTGAACCTGAACGACCGGAGTGCGCTGATGGCGCCGAGCTTCGGCTACTCGGCGAGCGACAACGTATCGCTTGCAGGGGGGGTGTACTTCGGCGTCGGTGAGACCGCGACGACCCTCGAGCGCCCGCTACCCTCCGAGTACGGCCTCTCCGGCACCACCGGGTACGCGTCGATCAGCTGGTTCTTCTAGCAGTCGGTGGTGACAGTCCGGCTGTTCTACGACGGCCAGCCGTATCCGGCACGCGTTCGAGACGGCGTCTTCGTGGTGTTTCACAGCTCCTGGCATGAGCCCCGACGCCACGACACTCGCCGGACACCAGCTGCGCCCAAAGTTACACCAGCAACTCGGCGAACGGCTCCAGCGAGGCCTCGATCTCGCGCATGGCTGTCCTCGGTCCACTAGTGGGGCAACCCTACATGCCAACCACGCGATTTCGGTGTTGAGCCGCCGTCCCCAATCCACGGCGGGCGAGCAAAAGGAATCGTAACTGTTTACCGGATCCAGTTCTCGATGTTGAGTCCTTTGAACCGCGCGAAGTTCTTGGTGTTGGCAGTGACCAGCACCAGACGATTCACCTGCGCGACCGCCGCAATCTGACCGTCCACGTACGGCGCGGGTTTGCCGAGCGCCTCGAGACGTGCTCGTTCGTGGCCATGCCAGGCGGCCGCGACGTCGTCGTAGGGCAGGATGGGGAACGACCCGCGTACGACCTGCTCAACATAGGCTTCGAGCGCCACCCGTCGCTGGCCCCGAGGTAGCCGACGACACCCGAAGGTCAGTTCGTGCCAGACCGGGGCAGCGATCGCGCATTCCGGCCCATCGACGTCGAGCCGTTCCAGCAGTTGCGGATCGGGGGTTCGAGACACTGGGTTTGACACAATGCTCGTATCCAGCAGGTAACGCAGCGTCACAGCGACACCGTACGTCCGGCGGTGGCGTCCCGCACCGACGAGACTTCCTGTTCCAGATCGACCTCGTCTAGTGAATACTTGTCGAGAAAGCTGCTGTATGCATCGCGAAAACGGATGCGCTTGCCCCGCAGGCGCTCCAGTTCGCGGCACGAGAGGACGACGGCTACGGGCTTGCCTCGTCGGGTGAGCTCGACTTCAAGTCCCGCTTCGGCCTGGTCGACGATGGTCCGGAGGCGGGCGCGGGCTTCGGCGATGGAGTATGTGTGGGTCATTTATATTATGTACACTAGCATGTACATGTGATGACATCAAACGCCGGACAAGGCGCCGCAGCCGACGCCATGGAGCGCCGCCGCTGAAGCCAAACGTTGGGCGTAGAAATAATGACCTGACTGAGCATTCACGGCCACGATTTTCGCCTCACCGTGGTTGTCGACGAAAAACGCACCCGCGGTAAGAATCGCCTCTCCGGGAAACAGGTACGCGTGGTTGGCGCGAGGCACTTTCCTCCCGGACGTCCGTTCGATTCGATCCACTTCCTCGCGCGGCATTTCAAAGCCAAAACGAATGCGTCCCGACAGTCCCACGGCAAAAAAATACTCTCCGCTCTCGAGTGTCTGCAACATATGGGGAGTTAGCGTATGGATCGCGCTGATGTTTCCACCACGCTCAAAGAACTTGCGAAACTCATACTGTATCAGTGGCGCTTCCTTGTTGGGAAACGCCATCTCAGGCGGTTCGCTCTTCCAAGACTCGAGCAGCGAATCGGTAGGCACAAAAGCGGTGATCGCTCGCGTGAAATCGGTGCGAATCTCCTCGTGACTGAAAAGGAATGCCTTATAGTTGGCGTATCCCTCGATCACGTACGGGGGCCGGGGCGCATACAGGGACAACTCCATGGGGACTCCGAGTGAGCTCGCGTCGGGAGCCTCGTCATCCAGGCGACCCCAGTCGATCGCCCGAAGATGATCGGACACCGCCATGGAGTATTTCTGAAACGACTCCGAACCAGCCGCCGAGGAGTCACTGGCGCAGGCGTCGCGGAGCCAGATCAGCCAGCGGGCCTGTTGTGCCGTTGTCACCATGAACGATCGCCGGTGACGGTCGATAACGGCGCTCACAATCGCCCCGCGAAATCCCGTCAACGGACGGTATGGTTTGCTGCCGTAATGGCCGATGCTCGTTATCCCCGAAACACCATCGAGAATAGAGAGCGCGTCCTCGAGCGCATCGCCATCCACGGCGATGACACGCACCATTCGAAACAGTTGTCCCATGGCATCGTCGCGTTCCCAGAGCGGGTCGAGCGGACCAATGACATGCAATCCATCTCTCTCAGACAGGGTGCCGCGAAGAAACTCCTGCAGGGTAACATCCTGCGACGCAACCAGGGCATGGAACGCATCGCCCGTAATCGGGTCGACCCGACCTGCCTCGGCGTGCCATTCGAGCCCGAGCTCAGCCGGCGGAGCGATATAGCCGAGGAGCGCCGATGCGGCGACCACCGACGGGCTGGCGAGATACCCTTGCCCGCCAAGGCCCATGCGGTTTTGCCAGTTGCGGTTGAACGTCGTGACGATGGTGTTGACGTCGCCCTTCTTGAACGCCGGGCGCCGCCACTGGCCGATGCACGGCCCGCAGGCATTCGCCAGCACGACCGCCCCGACG
>JADFPE010000338.1 GCA_022562495.1 Acidobacteriota bacterium | reverse complement strand
CGCAGGAAGCGGCCCAGGTCTACCCCTCGAGCTACTGGCTGTCGTTGATTGACCTGCCCGAGGCGCACGAGTTCCCGGGCACCGGCGACGACGGCAACGGCATCAACCCGCGGCTCCAGACCCAGGGCGAATGGATCAACGTGCTCAAAGGTTGTCAGCGGTGTCATCAGGTCGGCAGCAAGGCCACCCGGGAGATCCCCGACCTCGACCAGTTCGACTCGACCATCGCCGCCTGGGAAGACCGAACGCAGCGCGGCCAGCGCGGGTCCCTGATGAACAGCTTCATCACCCAGTTCGGCCGGCGACGCGGTCTCGAGATGGTCGCGGACTGGAGCGATCGGATCGCTGCTGGCGCGGTTCCCGAAGCCCCACCGCGGCCAACGGGCATCGAGCGCAACCTCGTGCTCACGATGTGGAACTGGGGAGACAACGTCGCGTTCGTGCACGACGAGGTGGCCACCGACAAACGCAATCCGCGGGTGAACGCCAACGGTCCGATCTACGGCGTCGACATCGGGAACGACTACCTGCTGGTGACCGACACGACCGCGCACCAGTCGACCAAGCTGAAGATTCCGCTGCGCGCGGAGCGGTCGACCGTGCCCCCGTTGTTCACCACCGAGGGGTTCAGGCCCTGGCGCGACTTCGGCGAGCGCGCTGTCTGGGACGACCCAGCCAACCCGCACAACCCGATGCTCGACGCCGAGGGCCGGGTGTGGCTGACGACACGCGTGCAAGCGCCGGACAACCCCGACTGGTGCCGGGCGGGCTCGGACAACCGATTCGCGCAATACTTCCCGATCGACCGCGCTGGACGTCACACCGGCTACTTCGACCCCCTCACGCAGACGTTCGTGCTGATCCACACCTGCTTCGGCACCCATCACCTGCAGTTCGCCGAGGACGAGCAGGACACGCTGTACTTCAGTGGCGGCGGTCAGGTCATCGGGTGGCTCGACACGAAGCTGTATGACGAGACGGGCGACGAGCGGATCGCGCAGGGCTGGTGCCCGACCGTCCTCGACACGAACGGCGACGGCACGATCACCAAGCCGTGGAACGAACCGGCGGGCCGCGGCGAAGCGCCCGCGTTCGACCCGGCGCTGGACACCCGCATCGTCGCGGGCGCCTATGGCATCATCGCCAACCCACTGGACGACGCGCTCTGGATCGTCTCCGACCGGTACCCTGGACAGCTCGTACGGCTGGACCGGGGTGACAACCCGCCGGAGACCTGTATCAGTGAGCTGTATACCGTGCCGGCCGAACAGGGCTACCGGACGCGGGGGCTCGACGTCGACCGCAACGGCATCCTCTGGGCGGCCATGGCCGGCAGCAGCCACTTCGCCAGCTTCGACCGGTCGAAGTGCACCGTCTTTGGCGGGCCAGACGTCCGCGACGGGCGGCAGTGCGACGACGGGTGGACCTTCTACAAGATGCCAGGCCCCGACTTCGCGGGGACCGACATCGGGACCGACTTCCACTATTACAACTGGGTCGACCAGTTCAACACGCTCGGACTGGGCGAGAACGTGCCGATCGCGAACGGCTCCAGCTCGGACTCGCTGCTGGCACTGATGCCGGAGACCGGCGAGTGGGTCGTGCTACGCGTGCCGTACCCGCAAGGGTTCCACAGCCGGGGGATGGACGGCCGGATTGACGACCCGGACGGCGGCTGGAAGGGACGCGGTGTCTACGCCACCTACGGCGCCGATGCCGCGTGGCACGTCGAGGGCGGGCCGGTCGAACCGGGCAACCTGGTGAAGTTCCAGATCCGGCCGCATCCGCTGGCCAACTGACCGCGGCGCTCGAGAAAACGCTCTCGGCATCCGGCTTCTGGATCCGAGCGGGTCCGCGCCGGTGTCCGGCGTCATCACGCCCGAGACCCGGACACTAGCAGCCCGTGGTGAAAGTCCCGCTGCATTCGGCCGGCGCTACATCCGGCCTGGCTGTGTTGTTTCTCGGTCGAATTCTGCGGCTTTGCTCCCTCGTCCCGCCTTGCCAGACCGGCGCAGCGCCACCCTCGGTGCGACGCGCGACTTTCACCACGGACTGCTGGCGAAACTCGTTCGTCGGGGTAATGGTGAAGCCGTCGCTGATACCGCGTCGCCAGCCCCGTGTGAGGGTGATCGTGACGTCGATAGCCCGGGTGCCCTGATGCCAGCTGGCATCGATGTCGAGACGGCCGGGGCCTTCATGAAACGGTTTGGTGAAGGACGACTGGTTCGTCACGACCTCGTACCAGGAGCGGTAGGGTACATTACGCAATTCGGCAATCGCATGGTCGAGCGCCGTCCGGGCAGCGCGGGTATGCGGGGTGCCCGCCCACTCGACGATGGTCTCCTCGGCCCCCTCGCGGAAGCGTCCCGCCTCCTTCAGCCCGCCCAGCATCCGGTTGCGCGGGTTGATCTCCGGGTGCCCTTCGCGGAAAGCGATGACCACGTGGATCACCGGCTGCCCCGCCGCGCGGG
>JADFPE010000150.1 GCA_022562495.1 Acidobacteriota bacterium | reverse complement strand
GTCTGGCAAGGCGAGACGAGGGAGCATACCGGCAGTATTCGACCGAGAAACAACGCAGGCAGAGCGGATGCAGCGCCGGCCGAATGCAGCGGGACTTTCACCACGGGCTGCTAGCCCGGACATCAACGGACCGGGCGGCGGCTGGCGCAGACAGGCGGGATGCAACGCCCGTCTCGGTGCGACGCAGGGTTTCACCACGGACTGCTAGTCGAGGTTCACAACATTTGTCCCGGCGGCGATCTCGACGATCTTCGTGTTGATCTTCCGCTTCCCTTCTCTCCACAACTTCACCACATACGTGCCAGGCTCGATGTCGTCGATCCGCACCTCTTCGTTCGCAGCCGCCTGTGCGAAGTACCTGTTCGGGAGTACCAGGATATAGGCGGACATCTCTGTGTGGACGTCGCAGAGCACGACCACTTCGAGCGGGGCATTGAACGTGTAGGACAACGTCATGTCCTTGATCGGCATCGCGACATTGAGAAACGTGTCCATGTTCGAGCCCCTGTAGAGGTGCACGTTGTGGAGCAGGTCGTCGCTGTTGACAAAGTCGATGGTCGTCCCGGCTTCAATCGCGAGCACATGCGGGACGAACGTCAGATCCGCCTGGTCGAGCTCGACACGTGGTGATGCATCCGCCGACGCTCGCGTGACCACGTCGCCGTCGGACGCGACGGTGTCGAATCGTTCCCCGTGTGCCGGCTCCAGAAACACCACCACGGTGCCCGTGCCGCGCGCCGTCACGATCAGTGATCCCGTCTCACTTCCGGCGACAGGTAAGCCTGTGACCACGGCTACCAGGACGAGGCTGCCAAGAAATCTGCTGAATCGCATTGTCGTGTCCCTCCTTTTCATGCGCCGGTCGTCTCCGCGGAGGAAGACTGCGTGGTGACCGGCTCCGCGGCTGACCGCACTGCAGAACCACCTAGCAAGGTCTGTTCCGTGGCTTGGCAACAACGCTCGGTCGACTCACGCGTCCCGCCCGGGGCAGGGATGTGGAACATCCCCCGACCGCGTGGGCCAGCGATGCGGAAAAGTTCGCGCTCGCGGGCGCAGCAACGCGGGAAAGTTGCGGCCGCGTCGCAGAGTCACGCGTGACGGGACGGAGACCTCCCGTGAACGGACGGTCTCGGCTTCGCATCTTGGCCGGTCGGTTGTCGTCCAGCTATGTGGGATAAGCCCTATTCGGTGGGACATTGTCTGGTGGTACGCACGCCGCCGCGCGGCCAACGACCGGCGCATGTGGCACGCCGATTGCGTTTCCTGTCCGTACGGAGGGTCGGTTGAAACACCGGCCCAACTCGAGAAAGGGAGGCGCGTCATGAAGACGAGCAACAACAGGAAAGGCGGCATGATTGCCGCGATGGCGGTGTCTGCAGCCAGCCTCATACTCTTTGCCGCCGACGCGAGTGCGAACCCCGCGTTTGCCCGCAAGTACCAAACGTCCTGCTCGACGTGCCACACGGCCTACCCGAAGCTCAACGCCTTCGGCGAGGTATTTCGGTTGAAGGGCTATCGCATGCCAGGGGACGACCAGGCGCTCACAAAGGAGGCCGATATCGCGATGGGCGCCGAGGCCTGGAAGCGACTGTGGCCGAAGGGGATCTGGCCCGGCGCCATTCCGGGCAGTTTTCCCTTCGGGGTCCTTGTTCCTTCCCAGGTCAACGTCGTCGAGGGCGCCGCCGTGAAGACAGACCTGGCCTTCCCGAGCACCGTGGAGCTGCTGGGGGGCGGAACGCTCGGTGAAGGGTTCGGCTACTACGCTGGCGTGACCTTGATCGAAGGGAACGACTTCGGGGGGCTGCACCGGCTGTTCGGGCAGTTCGACACCATCAAGGGGACCAACTTGCTGAACGTGCGCTTCGGCTATTTCGAGCCACGAGCCGTGCCCTTTTCGAGTCACCGGCGGCTGACCCTCTCGAACTACCTCATCAATGCCGTTGGCTTCGACATCGACACGATGCACGGCACCGGGCCAGCGGACGGTCACGGCGACGGCAATGATGTCGAATCCGGGCACGCCCTCGAGGCAGCGCTCGGGCAGGATGACCTTCGGCTGCTGGAGTTCGGCGGTCACGGGCACGGCAACGGTGATCTCTTCTCCTTCGCCGGCAGCCAGCGTGGCCTCGAGCTCTGGGGTGCGCGGAGTGGCGCGGCCGGGGGAGGGCTCGAATACGGCTTCGGCGTCGTCAACGGGAACGGTCTCGGGTCGGGCGACGCGAGCTTCGACAACAACAACTTCAAGGACCTCTACTGGCGTGCCGCCTACAAGTTTGGCGGCATGGGTGTGACCGGCACCACGGCCACGGGGGCGGTCGAGCCGACACAGACCCGGAACTGGGTGGACAATTCACTGCGTCTGGGCACGTTCGGGTACTACGGCCGCAGCCCGTTCCGGCTCAGCCGAACGCTCCTCATGCGCGACGGCGAGACGATGCACGATGAGCACGACGCGGAGGAGATGGTCGAGGCAGGCCTGCCCATGGAGACCCTCGACCAGCTGCTCGAAGCGGACGAGCACTTCACACGCCTCGGGGTGGACTTCGACGCGCGACTCGGGAACCTGAACCTGTTCGGCGCGCTGATGCACGGTCGGAACGACCGCCGGGAGTTCGAGGGCAGCGTCGGCACCGCGTTCACGACCTGGTTCGTGCAAGGCGACTACGTCTTCCTGCCGTGGGTCATTGGTGCCATCCGGTACGAGACGGTCAATCTGCCCGCAGGCTTCCGTGACATCCACGCCGTCGTGCCGCACATGACGCTGCTGCTCCGGGCCAACATCAAGCTGGCCGTGGAAGGGCAGCTCTACCGGAACGAAAGCGGGAGCAATCGAGGGCTGTTCAACATCAGCTTCGCCTTCTGACGCACGGTCGGCGGCGGCAGCGGCCGGCGGGAATGGGCAGTAGCCTCCACGACGCGTCTCCCGCCGGCCGACCCTCACGTGAAAGCTCTGGTGGACGTGTGACCACGCCGGTGTGCCACGGGTACGCTGAACCGAAGTAACTGATGATGCAAGGGTCCCAACGGAATGCGACCGGCCCCAAGTCCGGAGCGATACCGACACGCATCCTGCCCGTCCTCTATTTCGCGTTTGCCCACGTCGCGTTGGCGGTTGCCTTCGCTGCGGTCGCCTTCGACCCGGTTGCGGTTGCGGGGTTCTTCTACCATGCGCGAATCGTCGCCATCGTCCATCTGGTGACCTTGGGTTGGATCAGCGGCTCGATTCTCGGCGCGGTGTATATCGTCGGTCCACTCGCCCTCCGGATGCCGATGCCCGCGCGGCGGCTCGACTACTGGGCCTGGGCGTTCTTCACGGTCGGCACCATGGGCATGGTGTCGCATTTCTGGACCGAGTCGTTCAGCGGGATGGCGTGGTCGGCCGCAATGGTGGTGCTCGGCTTCGTTCTCGTCTCGATTGCAGTGCTGCGAAGGTTGCGCGTGGCACCGATCAACCGCGCAATCAAGTTGCACATCGCCCTCGCATTTCTCAATCTGCTCGGTGCCGGCAGCATGGGTACGCTGCTCGGCTTCGACAAAGTCTTCCATTTCCTCCCAGGCTATGTGCTGTCGAATGTGTATGCACATGCGCACCTGGCCGCCGTCGGCTGGGCGCTCATGATGGTCGTCGGCGTGAGCTACCGGATGCTGCCGATGGTCCTGCCGTCTGCGATACCAGAGGGGAAGAGCGTCTACGTCAGCGCCGTGCTGCTGGAAATCGGCGTCGTCGGCCTGTTCATCGCGCTCACATCGCGCGGCGGATGGGTGCCATTCTTTGCCCTCGTCATCGCGGGGGGCGTGGCCGCCTTTCTCGGTCACGTCATCTGGATGACGCGACACTCCCGCCCGGCCCCGGCCGCGCGTCCACGGCCAGACTACGCTGTCTGGCATGCCGTGCAGGCGCTGAGCTACCTCGCACTGGCGACCGTGGTCGGCGTCGGTCTGGCTGTTGCACCGCTTTCCGAGGCGACGCTCCGTTCTGTGCTCCCGTACGGGGTGTTTGGTTTGATCGGCTTTCTTGCACAGATCGTGGTCGGCATCGAGTCGCGTCTTCTGCCTCTGTTTGCCTGGTACGGCGCGTTCGCGAACAGCGGATTCGAACGGCCTCTCGTCTCGCCGCATCAGATGCCCAACCGCGCGTGGCAACGACTCGCCTTCTACCTGTGGGTGGCTGGTGTCCCGGCGCTCGCCGCGGGCTTCTACTTCAACGTCGCGCCGGTCCTGGCAACCGGTGCCTGGTGTCTTCTGGCCGCAGTGGTCTTCGGCACCCTCAACAGCGCGTGGGTCCTGCGTCACACCATTGCGAGACCGGGAAGGCCTTCCGCGAGGAACCGTACCGCACCATCTGAAGCGTCGAAGCCGGCGTAAATGCGTGGCGCACACTGCACCTCATCGCATGACTCGCCTACTCCGCAGTCCCCGACAGCCGCGACACCCGATCGCACGGCCGGCCATATGCCTGGGATCAGCCGGTATCGCCTGCTCGACGAGGCCAGACGGAGGCGTTAGCTGACTGTGTGACGAGCGTTCGTTCTAGGGAACGAAGGTCCCGTCTTCACACCGGCCACAAACACGACCAGGGCCACGGATCCGAGAAAGAAGATCCTGTCGCCTGGCACGCGCATCCAGCGCAGGTTGTGCATGACGGGCGTCCGCATGAATTCGCTGCTGCGAACGTGACCCATAGCCGTGTTCGACCGACGCCCGCGAGTGCATCAAGGCGCCCGGCAGCAGGCTCGGGACACACCTTGCCGCCACTCCGCCGTACAACGACCAAGACGAGAACCGCACGAGTTGTTCAATATGGCCTCGGCTCGTCTGCGGATCCTCCGCCCTCTCGTCATGACGAGCATTCCCCTGGCGACGCTGGCTATCGTCAGCTTGCCAGCGCCCGTGGGAACAGGATGTTGTTCTCCAGATGGATATGCTCGTGAAGCGACTCCTCCAGGGCGGCGAGGCCATGCCACAGCGCCCGCCAGGTGTTGCACGCCTCGGGCGGGACCTCGTAGCCGTTCGTCAGCTCGCGCAGGCGGCGGAGCGCGGTCGCGGCCGAGTCGTGCTCGTGCCGCATCACCGAGATCGGACCATCCGCCATGGCTCCCCGCCCCTGCTCGATCAGGGGAAAGAGGATTTGCTCCTCCTTCGCCATGTGCTGCTCGAGCTCCGCCCTGAGCCCGAGGTAGACGGTGAGGAGCTCGGCGAGCCGCTCCGGATCCTTGTCCCGATGGACGTCGAGAACCTTGCGGGCCATCGACTCCAGACGCGGCAGCTCCTCGTGGAGCGCCCGGTGGTACGTGACGAGGATATGCTCGATCAGGGCGCCGAGCGGGGCCTGATCCCAGCGTTCGTCGGACACAGCGGAGGTCTCCACCTCCGTGCGGATCTCTTCGAGCACCCGTTCGGTGTCGAGCCCCTTCTCGTGGCAGACCTCCCCGAGGGGTCGGCCTCCGCCACAACAGTAGTCGAACCCGTGCCGGGCGAAGACCCGTGTTGCCAGCGGGTGCTCGGCGGCCAGCTGCCCGACCGTGGTGTCGGTGGTGATGGTGATGGACATGTGCTCCCTCCTGTTCGAATGATGGCGTGTCCTGGCCCTCCGCGTTCCTCGCTCCAGCGTCAGCCACGACGAGGCGGTCCATCGGGGGCACCGGGTGCAGGCATCTGAGCCCAACAGCTGGGGCCCGCCAGATAGGGCGGGGTGGGCGCAGCTCCAGAACACCGCCGCCGGCCCGAACGCATGCCCGAATCTGCCCCACTTGCAGGTCCACGGCCGATGCAGAAGGATCTGTCGCTTCACTGCCAACCTCGTTTCCGATCGGCGCGCGCGACAACCGGCATCACGGGGAGCGTCTCCCCGGACTGCCCAGCATCGTCCCCACCGATCGGGCGAGGGTGGCGTCGTCCGGCGTGGCGTCGAGCCGGTGCCAGTCCATCTCGCCGACGGCCCGCCCGGGCTGCTCCCGCAGCGCGGCGGGTGTCGCGTCGGAGGGGTCGTCGCGGCGCCGGGTGACCCGCGCAGCCCGGATGTCGACCGGCGCGTCGAGCCAAAGACCGGTGAACGGGACGCCGACTGTCTGCGCCACGTCGGCGATCACCGCCCGGTCGCGTGGATCGGCGAACATCGCATCGACGACCACGGCGCGGCCGGCAGCGGTGGCGGTCGTGGCGCGCGCCGCGAGCTCTCGATAGACGCTGCGCGTCACCCCCTCCGTATAGCCCTGCGAGTCGAGTCGGTCCGGTGCCCGGACGCCGATCAGCGACTGACGCACGCGGTCGCTGCGGAGCACGAGCGCACCCGGCGGCGCGCCAAGAGTCGGCGCCAGGCGTCTGGCGAGCGTGGACTTGCCGGCACCGCTGAGACCCCCGACGGCCACGAGTTGCGCGGGGGCTGGTTCGATCAGCGACATCGCCAGGTCGAGATACTCGCGCGCCGCCGCGCCGAAGGCCGCCTGGTCGGCCGGGTCACTCTGCAGCCGCGCCGCCGTCGCGCTGGTCCTGGCCCGGACCGCCGCGCGCGCCGACAGGAAGAGCGGAAGCAAGGCGAGCCCATCGAGATCGCCGGTGGCCGTCGCATACTCGTTGTAGACCACGTGCGCGTGCACACCGAGCCGTCGGTGCAGGAGGTCCATGAGCAGAAACGCCAGGTCGTAGAGCATGTCGATGCACGCCGCCTGGTCGCTGAACGCGATGCAGTCGAACAACGTGGGGCGGCCGGCAATGAGACAGACGTTCCGCAGATGGAGGTCGCCATGGCAGCGACGAACGAACCCCTGCAGTCGGCGGGCCGTCAGCCGATCGGCCTGACGCTCGAGCATCTCGTGTGAGAGGGTCGTGAGATGCCGGCAGACGGCCGGGTCGAGCACGCCGGGGCCATATTCGGCGAAGCCGTCCGCGTTCCCGTCGATGACCCAGGCCATGCTGCGACGTCCCCCGTGGTCGAATCGCCACTCGGCGACGGCGTGGAGCCGGGCGACCGCGCGCGCCAACGGTGGCATCAGCGACACGCCCAGCTCGCCCCGCTCGGCCATCCGGTCGAAGACGTCCGACTCGTCGAAGCGCGCCATCTCCACGACCCAGTCGACGGTGTCGCCGTCGCCGTCGAGCTGCAGAGCGCCATCCGGTCTGAACGTGATGGGCCGCCGACCCAGATAGAGGTTCGGTGCGGTCCGCCTGTTCAGCCGCACCTCGGCCACGCAGGCGCGGCGCCGAGACTCGAGGGTCGAAAAGTCGAGGTCGTCGTACCGAACGGCGCGCTTCAGCTTGTAGGCCCGGTCGCCGGCGAGAAACACGATAGCGCTGTGGGTCTCGATACGCTGGACGTCGTCCACGGTGGGACCATAGGCGGAGGGGGTCGAGAGCAGTGCGATCGTCTCGCGCTGGTCGTCCGCTGTCGCCACGGCAACCAGTCGCGGAGTCGTCTGTTCTCTCTGTGCCATAGCCATCTCGTGTTGCTCTGGAACATGCCCGCCGATGCCGCGCCGCGTCCGGACGGCCGTGGACGCGGCATCGTCAGGCTGCGGGAAACTGGAGAGCAACACTCGTGCCCACGGCCTAGCAGCCCGTGGTGAGGAGGTCGGCGTCGGCAGACGCCTCGAACAGTGGCCGACACCGGCTCAGCCAGCGGGGACTATTTCCGGGCAGTGGGAAAAATGTCCCGCAGTCTGGCGTCACCAAGGGGGTGATTTCACGCGGCCGGAAGCGAAGCAGCAGCCGGACGAGCCGCTGACCGACGCTGAACGCGCGGCATACGGGGCGTCACGGTCTGGAACAATCTTTGCGTCGCGAACACAGCAAGAAGAGAATGTTATGTCCCCGCCGACTACCGTTGCCGCGGATCTGCTCCAGCAATACGACCGGCCCGGCCCTCGCTACACCTCCTACCCCACGGCTGTCGAGTTCAACGAGTCTGTTGATCAGCAGGCCTATCTCTCGAGGCTCGCAGAGGCCCGGACCCACGCCAGCGAACCTTTATCCCTCTACGTGCACCTTCCATTCTGTGAACATCGGTGCTCATTCTGTGGCTGTCTGGTCATCATCACGCACAAGCGGGAGGTCGCGGCGCGCTATCTGGGATACCTGCACCGTGAAGTCGAGATGCTCGCCACGCAGCTGGGCGACCGGCGCCGGATCGTCCAGTACCACTGGGGTGGTGGCACGCCGACCTATCTGACACCTCCCCAGATGCAGGCGCTACACGATACCGTCACCCGCCACTTCGAGATCGACCCACAGGCGGAAGTCGCGGTCGAGGTCGACCCACGGGTCACGACCCACGAGCAGATTGCCCTGCTGCGATCGCTCGGCTTCAACCGGCTCTCGATGGGGGTCCAGGACTTCACCCCACGCGTCCAGCACGCCATCGATCGGCACCAGGGGGAGGTACAGACACGCGAGCTCTTCACCTATGCCCGCGCCGCGGGGTTCGAGTCACTCAACGTGGATCTGATTTACGGTCTCCCGTTCCAGACCATCGAGACCTTTGACCGAACGCTCGAGTCGGTCGTCGACATGCGCCCCGAGCGAGTTGCCGTGTATTCGTACGCCCACGTTCCATGGCTCCGCGGGAACCAGAAGCGAATCGATCCGAGCGACCTCCCGCCCCGGGACCTGAAGTTCGAGCTCCTCCTCCACGCACTCGACAGGTTCCTGGACGCGGGCTACATACAGATCGGGATGGACCATTTCGCGCTCCCCTCGGACGTGCTCGCGATTGCCGCCGCGAATCGGACGCTGCATCGAAACTTCATGGGCTACACGACGAAGCCGGCCACCGACATGCTTGGGGTCGGCGTCTCCGCCATCAGTGACGTCCGTGGCGCCTTCACGCAGAACGTCAAGAAGCTGAGCACGTACTACGCGGCCCTCGACGCGCGCAGGTTTCCGGTCGAGCGCGGCTACATCCTCGAGGCCGACGACCTCGTGCGCCGGCATGTGATTACCCAACTCATGTGTAATTTCTACCTCGACCGGCGACAGGTCGAACACCGGTTCGGTATCTCGTTCGGCGAGTACTTCCGGTGGGAGCTCGCCACTCTGACCGCCGATCCTGGTCCGGTCGTCCACGGTCTCGTAAGGATCGATTCAGAGAAAGTGGAGGTCCTTCCGCCGGGCCGGTTGTTCATCCGGAACATCTGCATGGTGTTCGATCGCTACCGGCGGGCCCACACGGAGGAACCGGCGTTCTCTCGGACGATCTGACGCGCCTGCCCCGATCATGATCGATGCGCGCAGAGGGTAGCTCATGGTGACACGCAGCGGAGAGGTGACCGGCGTGCTCCTGTACAACCTGGGTGGACCACACGATCTGGACGCGGTCGAACCCTTTCTGTTCAATCTGTTTTCGGACCGCGAGATCATCGAACTGCCGTTCGGGGCGTGGGGTCAACCGATCGTCGCCCGGGTCATCGCCCGAGCGCGGGCGCCGTCCGTCCGCCGCAACTACTCCCTGATCGGCGGCGGGTCGCCACAGCTCCGCATCACGCGCGCTCAAGCAGTTGCACTCGAACACCGGCTGAACGCGGCTTCGGACATTCCACTCGGCCCGAACGACACGGCCCCCTGCGCGTCGGACCACGGAACGCAGGCATCGTGCTCAGCGGCCAAGCGGTTTCGTGTCGTCATCGCCATGCGCTACTCGAGCCCCACGGCGGACGAGGCGCTATCCGAGCTGGACGCCGCCGCCGTGGAGCGAGTCGTCTCGCTGACGCTGTTTCCGCAGTGGTCCAGGGCGACCACCGGCTCGTGGCTGGGAGAATTCGACCGAGTCCTCGCCATGCCGAGGTGGAGGCACCACAGGTTCGACATCAGCCACATCGATCGCTATCCCGACGACCCCCTCTACCTGGACGCGGTCGCGGACACCGTCCGGAGCGCGCTCCAGCGGTTTGCTCCCGAGGTCCGCGACCGCGTGGTCATTCTGTTCAGTGCCCACGGGCTCCCAACACGCTTCGTCGATGCCGGTGATCCATACATCGAGCACGTGGAGACGACCCGCCGTGGTGTGCTCGAACGCCTTCGGGTGCCCAATCGCGAAATGCTGGGGTTTCAGTCGCGAACCGGACCGGTGAAATGGATTGGCCCGGGGACCGACGAGCTGATCCGCCGGCTTGGGGCCGAAGGGCTCGAGGAGCTGCTCATCGTTCCGCTCTCGTTCGTCTCGGATCACATCGAAACCCTGTACGAGGTCGACATCCTCTTCACGGAGTTGGCGCGAACTGTGGGCATCACCGACTGCCGGCGGCCTGAGGCGCTCAACACGAGCCCACTGTTCATCGACGCGCTAGCCCGGCTTGTCGAGCGCCACCTCGATGCCCGCGCCCAGTCGGTGGTCGGGATGGTCGGGAGAGGCAACCGATGAGGCGGGTTGCCATCGTTGGCGCAGGAATCGCGGGTCTGGCGCTGGCCGAAACGCTGAGGCGGCGACGCAATGGCAGCGAGCTCGAGATCACGGTCCTGGAGAAGAGCGACCGCGCCGGTGGAAACATCCGCACCGACACGATTGATGGCTTCCTGTGCGAGCGTGGACCGCACGGGTTTCTCGATAGCGCCCCGGCGACCCTGGACCTGGTCCGCTCGATCGGCATCGAGCATCGCCTGCAACTCAGCGGCGAAGCGGCCCGGCGGCGCTTCGTGTTTCGACGCGGCGCGCTCCACCAGATTCCCGGCTCGCCGGGAGAATTCGTCACGAGCGGCCTCCTCTCGTGGCCGGGAAAACTCCGGATTCTCTGGGAACCGTTCGCCGCAACACGGCCCGAGGCAGACGAGACGATCCATGCATTTGCGACGCGACGAATCGGACGTGAGGCGGCCGATGTCGTGATTGACCCGATGGTGTCCGGCATCTGCGCAGGCGATTCGCGTCAGCTCTCCCTGCAGGCGTGTTTTCCACGACTGTGGCAAATGGAGGCTGCGCACGGTGGTCTCTTTCGTGCGGCGCTCACGCTGAGACGCAACGGCCCCAGAGCTCCGCACGGCCAGGGACGGGCCAAGGGAACCGGTGCGACGCGGGGCTCGCAGCCCCCAGCGGCGAGTGGCGCCCCGATCGGCAGGCTGATGTCTTTTGTGGGGGGAATGGAAGATCTCGTGCATGGGCTCGTCGCTGCGCTGCCCGGAACCGTCCAGACGAACCGCCGCGTGCGCACGATGTCCGAGATCACGGGGCCGGCTCGTCACTCCGGCGACGCGCATTCCAGACGTCGCAGCGGCTTTCTTCTCGACCTGCAGACGAACGGGACACTTCGTGCCGACGTCGTCGTATTGGCGGGTCCTGCCTCGGAGAGCGCCGCCATCGTCCAGCAGATCGACCCGCGGCTCGCCACGCTGCTACGTGACATGACGACGGCCCCCGTCGTTGTCGTCTGCCTCGGCTATCCCGCGTGCAGGTTGCCGGCGCCTGTCGCTTCGCTCGAGGGCTTCGGCTTCCTGATTCCCCGTGGCGAAGGGGCGCGCATCCTGGGGGTCGTGTGGGACTCGAGCATCTACCCCGGGCGCGCCCCGGCAGGACGCGTCCTCATCCGCGCCATGCTCGGAGGCGCCCACGACCCGGCGGCCATCGCGATCCCGGATGAGACACTGTTACGCACCGTGCGCCACGACCTGAAGATCACGATGGGGCTGGATCTCACGCCGGTGATGGTCCAGGTGTATCGACACCACCTCGGGATCCCGCAGTACACCGTAGGACACTCCGGTCGCCTGGAACAGATCGAAGCGATGGCTCGCCGCCACTCCGGCCTCTTCTTCGCAGGGAACTCCTATCGCGGCATCGCGATCAACAACTGCGTTGCCGAAGCTGGGCCGCTCGCCGACCGCATCCTAGCTCATCTGCAATCTCGCCGAGGTGGCGTCCGATGAACCTCCGAGCGCTGAACATCGGCCTCCGGACCGGGCACATTGCCGCGGTGAGCGTTCTCGTGGGAGGACTGGTGTTCGACGTGGAGCCAGACCGGCTCTACCTGAGCCTGGGCTTCACCATCGCCACGGGCCTTGCACTGGTCGTGGTCGAAGCCTGCACGCGTCCGGGCTGGCTTCTCGAAGGCCGCGGCTTGATGACGATCGTCAAGCTGGGGCTCCTGTTCGCCGTGCCCTGGGCGTGGGACGCTCGCGTGCCGCTTCTGCTGACGGCCATCACGGTGGCGTCGGTCGGTTCGCACATGCCCGCCCGGTTCCGCTACTTCTCCCCCTCGACCCTGAAAGGCCACTAACAGCCCGTGGTGAAAGTCCCGCTGCATTCGGCCGGCGCTGCATCCGCCCTGCCTGCGTTGTTTCTCGGTCGAATACTGCCGG
>JADFPE010000149.1 GCA_022562495.1 Acidobacteriota bacterium | reverse complement strand
AGCCGCGTCCGGCCCCTGCCAGGCGCGACGAGGGAGAAGACCGGCGGTATTTGACCGAGGAGCAACGCCGGTCAGACGGGATGCAGCGCCGGTCGAATGCAGCGGGGCTTGCACCACGGGCTGCTAACACCGTCTGGTCACCGCCGGTTCGATGCCGCAACCACTGACGCAGACGAAGACGCGCTGAGGGACTGTTGTATGGCGCGCTTGGCAGCATCATGACTGTCGCCGGTCCTTGCAGGGTCCGATACCAGTAGCGAGTCTCCGACGACCTCTGTCTAGGTCGGACACAGCATTTGAAATGCTCGGATCCTCATGACTTTGCAGAAATCGTACCGAGTGCAGTCGTTCCTACCTGTCTGAGACACTTGAGGTATACAAGAAGATATGCTGTGACAGTGGAGTCGGTAGAGGCCGGTTCAAAGTGTCGTGTGAGGCCGATCCGGCGAAGCGCGACTCAGGTGTGCCGGCCAATGCGGTGGCCGGAGAGGTCGTTGATCCCCCGGTCGGAGAAGGATGAGACCGCCCGAGCCCCGTAGAATCGCGACAGATCGTCCGACCGGCGGCAGACGGCCAGTCAACCGCCAGGCGGGCCACGCGTTGGCCTGGTGCTCGAGGATGCCTCGCGTCAGGACCGGTCCGTTGCACATGACCGCACTCGTCAT
This sequence comes from Acidobacteriota bacterium, assembly GCA_022562495.1. GTDB lineage: Bacteria > Acidobacteriota > Vicinamibacteria > Vicinamibacterales > UBA8438 > NP936. The sequence continues at coordinate 11,633 of JADFPE010000149.1, read as the reverse complement.
TGTTGTGGCGGCTGTCGCGTCTGTCGCGGCCTGCACCACCTCGCCCGACGAGTCGTTGCTGGCCGACCGGCCCGGCGGTGGCGGGGCCGTGGTCGGGACCATCCGCAACGAGCCACAGACCTTCAACCGGCTGGCGGCCTCCGACAACGTCTCGGTCCTGATGACCCGGTTGATGCAGGCCAGCCTGGTCCGCATCAATCGCACCGAGGACGTCGTCGAGCCGTGGCTGGCCGAACGCTGGAGCAGCGACGACGACGGCAGGACCCACACGCTGACGCTGCGCGACGGCCTGACCTTCTCGGATGGCGCGCCGTTCACCTCGGCTGATGTGCTGTTCTCGTTCGAGGCGGTCTACGACGAGCGCGTGGGCAGCGCCCTGGCCGACTCGCTCCTCATCGACGGCCGGCCGATTGGGGTCGAGGCGCCCGACGCGACCACCGTCGTGGTGCGGTTTCCGGTGCCCTACAGCCCGGGTCTGCGCCTGCTCGACAGTCTGCCCATGCTGCCGCGGCACCTGCTCGAACCGGCCCTGCGCGAAGGCACGTTCCAGGAGGCCTGGGGGTTGGCGACGCCACCGGCCGAGATGGCCGGTCTGGGCCCGTTCGTGCTCGAGTCCTACCAGCCGGGTCAGCGGCTCGTCTTCGCCCGGAACACGCGCTACTGGCGGACGGACGCGGCCGGTGTCCCGCTGCCATATCTCGACCGGATCACACTCGAGATCGTGGCGGACCAGAACGCCGAGATGCTGCGGCTCGAGACCGGCGAGGTCGACTTCATCTCGAGCGGCATTCGCGCCGAGGACTTCGGCAGCCTGTCACGGGCCGCCGAGGCCGGCCAGATGCAGTTGTTTCACCTGGGCGTCGGTCTCGACGCCGATTTCCTCGCGTTCAATCTGCAACCGGCAGCGATGGCGGGCGACCCGCGGCAGCCGTGGCTGCAAAGCCTCGACTGGCGGATCGCGGTGTCGCACGCCGTCGACCGCACCGCCTTCGCGAACACCATCTACCTGGGGCTGGCCGAGCCGGTCTTCGGGCCGATCACACCCGGCAACCGAACCTGGTTCCTACCCGACCTCCCCGTCTACGACTATGACCTGCAACGTGCGCAGGAGCTACTGGACGGGCTGGGGCTTGGGGACCGGGATGGCGACGGCCTGCGCGAGGACCGCGGCGGCCGGCCGGTGCGGTTCACCCTGCTGACGCAGCAGGGGAACACGAGCCGGGAGCGGGCGGCGCAGGTGCTGCAGGCCGACCTGCGGCAGGTCGGCATCGGGGTCGACGTCGTGCCGCTCGCGTTCGGGGCGCTCATCGAACGGGTCATGTCGATGGACTTCGACGCCGCCTACCTCGGGTTCCGCGCCAGCGACACCGACCCGACGGCGAACCTCGACTTCTGGCTGAGCTCGGCGGCGTTCCATCTCTGGAACCCGAGCCAGCCGACACCGGCCACCGCGTGGGAGCGCCGGATCGACGAGCTCTTCGGGCAGCAGGTCGCGATCAGCGACATGGACGAGCGGGTACGGCTCTTCGCCGAGGTCCAGACCCTCTTCGCCGAGCACCAACCGGTCCTCTACTTCGCCGCGCCGCGGCTGTCGGTCGCCACCTCGACGCGCCTGGCCAACGTCGAGCCCTCGCTGCTCGCGCCCTATGTGCTCTGGAACGCCGACACGCTGGCCGTTCGGGGTGCACAGACCCCCTCGCCCTGACCCACGACTTCAGACCGTCCCGAACCGGGTGGCTCCGCCTCGCTAGCGCGAGCCGAGCTTGTCGCACAGCCCCGCTGCGCGGAGGCGAGACTCCTTGTGCGGAGGCGAGACTCCTTGTACGGAGGCTGTCGTGGTGAGAGCGATGAGAACACGATCGAAACTTGACGCAATTGTCACGACAAACGTCGTTCGAGAAGTCTAGCGTGCCGGCCGGTCGCGACCCTCTGCGCCCGTGACTATATCTGTGTTACGCTTGCGTCTGTGCTCGTCTATTGGCTCTTCCGCACTCTGAGAGTGCCCTGTGAAGGCTCCCCACGTGCCAGATCCGCAGTCCGACTTGGCAACGAGTCGTCGGTAGGTCGGCGCGACCGCCCTTCGCTGCTCCGGTGCCGCAGTCGCGGTTCTGCCGGTGAGCGCCGCGGTGCGCTTCGTCACCCTGTTGCTGTCGACCCCTGACGTCTCTCGTTCGCAACCGATCGCGCGCCCGGCGACGCCCGATGCCGGCGCGCCACTCGCTTGGCCCATCGGATCGTGTGGGGGGTGACCGCGTCGTCTGGGGCGATCTGGCGGCACGGCCGTCACCGGCCACCAGTGTGCTGACCAACTGGTAGGACGCATGTTCGAGGAGATCTCGGTGTCGCGTGGCGGGCGCGCCTACGTCGGAGGCGTCGTCGCCGCCGGTGCGGCGGTCATCGGCTTCTCGATCTTGCAGCTCGTCGCCGTACCCCCACATCCCTATTGGTTCATCCTCATCCTGCTGACGTTGATGACCGGCCCGCTGTCCATTCGCGTGCCGTCGTCACGCGCCACGATCTCGGTCTCGGACACCTTCGTGTTCGCCTCCCTGGTCTGGTTCGGCCCGGCGGCCGCCGCCGTGACCATCGCGCTCGACGGCTTCCTGGTCTCGCTCTGGGGCCGGCGGCGCAGTTTCAGCCGCGGGCTCTTCAACATCAGCGAACCGGCGCTCTCGATCTGGCTGGCCGGGCAACTGTTCTTCGCGATGGCCGGCGAGACGCCGTTCTTCGGCCGGTCCGTCCCGTTCAGTCCCCTCGTCGGCCCGTTGCTGGCGATGACCACCAGCTACTTCCTGTTCAACGCCGGGTTGAGCCTCACGGCACTCTGGTTCGAGACCGGGCTGGGCCCGACCCGCTTCCTCCGCGCCAACCTGCCGCACCTTGGGCTGGTCTACTTCGCGAACACGCTGCTGGCTGGGCTCTTGGTGCTCAACAGCAACAACGTGACCTTGACGGCGTTCGGCGTGCTCGTGCCGGTGCTGGTGTTCACCTACGCCGTCTCGAAGCTGGCGATCGACCGTCGCGAGACACTGGAGGCGCTGCGCGAGAGCGAGGCCCGGTTCCGCGAGCTGGCCGAGAACATCAACGCGGTGCTCTGGACCGTCGACGCCGAGACGCACCACGTGCTGTACCTGAGCCCCGCCTACTCGCGCATCTGGGGGCAGACCGTGGCGCCGGGCGATCTGGCCGGCATCGACCGGTTCGAGCACGTGCACGCAGAGGACCGGGCGACGGTGCGTAAGGCGTTCACCACCGGCGCGGCGGAGGGCACGTTCGACGTCGAGTATCGCGTGGTGCACCCGGACGGCGATCTGCGATGGATTCACGATCGCGGCTTTCCGGTGACCGACAGCGCGGGGCGGGTGCGCCGTGTCGTCGGCATCGCCGAGGACATCACCGCACGGCGGCAGCTCGAGCAGCAGCTGCTCCAGGCCCGAAAGATGGAAGGGATCGGCCGGATGGCGGGTGGCATCGCCCACGGCTTCCGGAACATCCTGACGACGATCCTCGGCTACTCCGAGATCCTCATGGACCAGCTCGACGAGCGCGACCCCAAGTGGGCGCCCACACTGAAGATCCGGCAGGCCAGCGGCCGCGCCGCCGAGCTGACCTCACAGCTGCTGGCGTTCAGCCGCCAGCAGGTGCTGCGGCTCGAGGTCATCGACGTCAACGACCTCGTCCGCAGCATCGAAGACATGTTGCAACGGGTCATCGGCAAGGAGGTCTCGATAGAGACGCGGCTCGCCGACACGCTGGCGTGCGTCAAGGCAGATGCGGCGCAGCTCGAACAGGTCATCGTGAACCTCGCGGCGAACGCGCGCGACGCGATGCCGCGCGGCGGCCGGATCACCATCGCCACCTCGCACACGACCATGACAGAGACCCCGGGCGCCGAGGACGCGCCGGTCCGCTGCGTGGTGCTGACCGTCAGCGACACCGGTACCGGCATGGACGAACGGACTCGGGCCCGGATCTTCGAACCGTTCTTCACCACCAAGGAACTGGGCAAGGGGACCGGCCTGGGGCTGGCCACCGTCTACGGCACCGTGAAGCAGCTCGGCGGCCATATCTCGGTGGAGAGTACGCCCGGGCACGGCAGCCGGTTCAGCATCTACCTGCCACAGACCGACGAGAAGCCGCGGGCGACGGCCAGGGCCATGGACCGGCGTGGCGGCGCCCCGAAGGGAACCGAGACGATCCTGCTGGTCGAGGACGAGGAGGCGGTGCGCGGGTTCGTGGCAACGGTGCTCCGCCGCGCCGGCTATCGGGTGGTCGAGGCGCCGGCCGCGAAACCGGCGCTGGCCGCGATCGATCGGCTCGACACCGCCGTCGATCTGCTGGTCACCGACGTCATCATGCCGGGGATGAACGGCGGCGAGCTGGCGGACGTGTTGAAGACGCGCTACGCGGGGCTGTCGGTGGTCTTCATCTCCGGCTACGGCGCAGCCAACCTGCAGGACAACGGCATCGACACCGGCAATGACGTGCTGCTCGAGAAGCCGTTCGGTCCGGACGCGCTGCTCCGCACGGTGCGCGCGACGCTCGACGCCTCGCGTGACCAGCCGGCCGTCGCCCGGACGGCGGCGCGATGAGCGCCGTCGTCCTGTTTCTGGGCCGCCGGCTCCTCTTCGCGCTCCTCCTCGTGTTCGTCGTCTCTTCCGGGTCGCTGCTGCTGGCCCACCTCGCCCCCGGCGACTACACCTCGGCGTTGAGTCGGCCCGGCGTGAGCCCCGAGACGGTGGCCCGAGAACGGGAGCGGCTGGGGCTCGACCGTCCGCTCGCCGAGCAATACGTCGCCTGGCTCGGTCGTCTCGTCCGGTTCGATCTGGGCACCTCGTTCAGATACGACCGTCCGGTCACCGAGCTGGTCGGGGAGCGCGCCGCCAACACGGCGCTTCTGGCGGCCGTGGCGCTGCTGCTCGCGACCGGGGTCGGGCTGCCGCTGGGGGTGATCTCTGGCAGCCGCCGGGCGGGGCTGCTGGCGTCGACGATTCGGGGTGTGTCCATCGTCGGGCTGTCCCTGCCACCGCTGTTGACGTCCATCCTGCTGGCGCTCCTCGCCGCGCGAACCGGGTGGTTCCCGATCGGGGGCATGACCAGCATCGGTGCGGCCGAGCTGAGCGGTGCCGGTCGGCTGGCCGACCTGTCGTGGCACCTCGTGTTACCCGCCGCCGCGCTGGCGCTACCGATTGCGGCAACCCTGGAACGGTTGCTGGCCCGGTCGATGACCGAGACGCTCGACGAGCCGTTCATCCTGGCTGCACTCGCCCGCGGGATCTCCCGGCGCCGCGTGGTGTGGCGGCACGCTCTCCGCGTGGCGATCCGTCCAGTGGCCGGAATCTACGGCATCATCGTCGGCAGTCTGCTGAGCGGGTCGTTCGCCGTCGAGATCGTTGCCTCGTGGCCAGGGCTCGGCCAGCTGATGTACGAGGCGCTGATCTCGCGGGACGTCCACCTGGTGGCCGGTTGCGCCGCCATCGGGTCGCTGTTCCTGGCGTGCGGGAACCTGTTGTCGGACGTGGGGCTGACGGTGGCCGACCCGCGCCTACGCGATGAGTAGCAAGGCCCTTCCCGCCTGCGTCGAGACGACGGCGGACAGGCCGGGCCGCCACGCACCATGACACGGATCTTTGGCGCCACGCTGCTCACCGCCGCCGTGCTGGGCGTGCTGGGAGCCCCCTGGCTAGCGCCCAACTCGGGCGACGAGCAGTTCCGCGACCATCTCTACGCGCCGCCGATGCGGGTGCGGGTCATCGACGCCGAGGGCGCGTGGCACCGCCCGTTCGTCTACCGGTGGCGTCTCGTCGACCGCGTGATGCGGACGTTCGAGGAGGACTCGTCGGAGCGGTTGCCGCTGACCTGGTTTGCCGGGGGCCGGCTGGTGGGGCTGGGCCCCGACACGGGGCAGCCGCTGGTGCTGCTCGGCGGTGACAGCCTGGGCCGCGACGTTCTGTCCCGGCTGCTCCTGGGCGCGCGCACCACCCTGGGTGTGGCGGTGCTGGCCGCCCTCGGCGCGCTGCTGATCGGCGTCGTGGTCGGAGGCATCGCGGGGTATGCGGGCGGCGTCGTCGACGAGGTGCTGATGCGTCTCGCCGACCTGGTGATGGTGCTGCCGACGATTTACGTGCTCCTGGCGCTACGGGCGGCCTTGCCGCTCGTATTGTCGACCACCGCCATCTTCTGGCTGCTGGTGGTGCTGCTGGCGGTCGTCGCCTGGCCATTCGTGGCGCGCGGGGTGCGGGCAATTGTCGCTGCCGAGCGGCGCCGGGAGTATGTGCTGGCCGCGGTGGCACTGGGAGCCGGTCCGGTACGGATTCTGCTGCGCCACCTGCTCCCGGCCACCACCGGGTTCCTGACCGTGCAAGTCACCCTCCTGGTGCCCGCCTTCATCCTGGCCGAGGCAACGCTCTCCTATGTGGGGTTGGGCTTCGCCCCTCCGGCAGCCAGCTGGGGTGTGATGCTGCAGGAGGCGTCGAATATCCGCGCCATCGCCGACTTCCCCTGGCTGCTCAGTCCGGCAGCGGCGATCATCGCCGTCGTTCTGGGCGTCAACCTGGTCACCGGCGCCGGCGTCGAGGGTGGATCGCTCGGCCTGGTGAGTGCCCTCGAGCGACGGGGGCGCTCATCCTGAGGGTCTGCCAGTCTCTCACCGCACCGTCGGGTATTCGATGCCGAGCTGCTCGAGATAGGTGTCGTACTGCGACGGGTCGAAGTAGTATTTCTCGAGCTCGGGCTTGAACCGTCGCATGATCTCCTGGTTCAGCCAGATCGCCGGCTCGTCCTGCGGGCGGAGGAACGAGGTGTATTCCATGTCCTTCAGCTGGACGTTCTCGAAGTAGTCGTTCGCCTGCTCGACCAGCTCTGGGGTCAGCAGGAGATCGAGCAGCGTCCGGGCGTAGACCTTGGCGCCGGCGGTCGCACCCTTGTGGGCAATCGGGGTGGCCATGGCGATCGCCTTGTTCCAGTTGTGTCCCTGGCCGCCCGAGATGTTCGACGGAAACCGGAACGAGACGGTCGGCACGACCCAGGAGATGTCGCCGATATCGTCCGACCCGCCGCCCCGCCGCTCGCGGTCCGGGATGTCCTCGCGTCCTCGCAGCTCGTCGTTGACCTCGGTCGAGAGGCCCTGCTCCTCGGCACCCAGCATCCGCTGCACCGCCTTGGCCATCCGCTGGTCGGCGTCGCTCCACTCCGGCATCCCCACCTCGAGAATGTTGGCGTGCACCGCCTCGGCCAGCGGTTTGTTCATATGCTGCGGCCAGGCGGCGCCGAGCACCCGCGAGTGGACGGTCGTCTCGGTCATCATCGCGGCACCCTCGGAGATCTGGTTGCCGATCTCCCACATCCGCATGATGTTCGGATAATCGGTCTCGCGGAAGAAGTACCAGACCGCCGCGCTCGGCGGCACCACGTTGGGCTGGTCGCCGCCGTCGGTGATGACGTAGTGCGAGCGCTGCTGGATCCGCAGGTGCTCGCGGCGGTAGTTCCAGCCGATGTTCATCAGCTCGACCGCGTCGAGCGCGCTACGGCCGTCCCACGGTGAGCCGGCGCCGTGGGCGCTCTCGCCCTCGAACAGATACTCGACCGACACCAGCCCGTTGCCGCGGCTCTCGCCCCAGCTCACGGTCATCCCGTTGCTGACGTGTGAATAGAGGACGATGTCGACGTCGTCGAACAGACCGGCGCGCACGAAATGCGCCTTGGCACCGAGCTGTTCCTCGGCGATGCCGGGCCAGATGATGAGGGTGCCCGACAGCCCTTCACGCGCCATGATCTTCTTGACCGCGAGCGCGGCGGTCACCATGAGCGCCTGTCCCGCGTTGTGTCCCTCGCCGTGGCCGGGCGCCCCCCTGATCAACGGGTCGCGATAGGCCACACCCGGTTTCTGCGACGCCTGCGGGAGGCCGTCGACGTCGGTGCCGAGCGCGATGACCGGCGCGCCGGAGCCCCAGCTGGCCCACCAGGCGCTCGGGATGCCCGCGACCCCCTTCTCGACGCTGAAGCCGTTGTCCTCGAGAATGCCGGTCACGTAGCGCTGTGTCTCGAACTCCTGAAAGCCCAGCTCGTTGAAGCTGTAGACCATGTCGACCATTTGCTGGGTGAAGTCGCGCCGGCTCTCGACGTCGACCACCGCCTCTTGCTTGAGCTCCTCGAGCCGGGCGTCCTGCGGCAGTGGCGCGGCCGCGGTGACCTGCGTTTCAGGCTGTGGCAGCGCAAAGACGACGAGCGCCACGGCGGCGGCGAAGGCGCTGATCCAGGTCAACTGTGTGACACGCATGCGGTTCCCCCCTGGTAACGGTGCACCACGGTGACGAGCTCGTGGCCGTGGGCGTAGGGTCCGATCCTATGCGAGTTCCCGTTCAGGGTCAGCCCCAAAAAGCGACGGTCCAGGAACCGCCGTTCACGATCGCCGAGCCAGATGTTCGTGGTAGTGTTGCGGCGCCTGCATGATGACCGAACAGCGATTGGCGACACCGTTCCGCCTTCGCCGAGGCTTCGGCGGAGAGGCCCGCGTCTGCTGCCTCCGGTAGGGACAACCCATTGCGCTACGCCATCGCAACGTTCGGGTGCCGGGTGAACCAGGCCGATTCCTTGCAGATCGAGATGCAACTGCGGGCGCGCGGGGGTACCCGCGCGCCGATGGACGAGGCGGACCTGGTCATCGTCAACACCTGCTCGGTGACCGCCACGGCGGATCATGGCGCCAGGCAGATGCTGCGCCGGGTCGCGCGGCTCAACCCCGCAGCGCGTGTGGTCGCCACCGGGTGCTACGCCACCCGCGCGGGAGACGAGATCGCGGCGCTGCCCGGATCGCCCGACGTCGTCCCGAACGCAGAGAAGGACACGCTCGTCGACCGGGTGCTGCCCCCGCTGAGGGATGTCGAGACCACCGCGGAACGGTTTGGAGACGGCCCCGGCCCGTGCGGTGCGCTGGTGTCGCCCAGTGTCGTCGGCCGGGTGGCCTTCATGCTCCGGGTGCAGACCGGGTGCGACGAGCCGTGCGCCTACTGCATCATCCCGTCGACCCGTGGCCGGGGCCGCAGTCTCGACGTTGCGCACGTGCTCGCCGCCGTCAGCCACGCGGCCGACAGCGGCTTCCACGAGATCGTGTTGACCGGTGTCCACCTCGGGTCGTATGGGCGCGACCTTGATTCATCCTCCTCGCTGACCACGCTACTGGGTGCGCTCGACCGGCATCCGTCCGATGTCACGTTCCGGATCAGCTCGCTCGAGCCGATGGATTGTCCGCCCGACCTCGTGGACCTGATTGTGGGCAGCGGCCGGTTCGCGCCCCATTTCCACCTGCCGCTCCAGCATGCGAGCGACACGATGCTGCGGCGCATGCGGCGTCCTTACAGTCTGGATCTGTATCGCCGTGTCGTGGACCGTGTCCGGGACCGGCTCCCACACGCCGCCATCGGGTCCGATCTGATCGCCGGGTTTCCCGGCGAGCGGGTGGAGGATGCCGACCGGACGCTCGACTATCTGTCGGGCAGCCCGCTCACCTACCTGCACGTGTTCCCCTATTCCCCTCGCGCTGGGACGGAGGCCTCCCGCCTGTCTGACCGGGTGCCGGGTCCGCTGGTGCGCGACCGGGCGCGGGCGTTGCGCGCGGTCGGCACCGAGCTGTCCAGGCGATTCCGCGAGTCCCAGGTAGGGATCGTGCGGCCGGGGCTGACGCTCGAGGGCGGCACGGTCGTGGTGACCGACAACTACCTGAAGGTGCCGATTGCCCCGGGTCGCGCCGGCAATGAGCGCGTGCGGGTGCGAATCAGCAGCGCCGATCCACTCGCCGGCGAGCTCGAATAGATCCAGTTGCAGAAGAACGCGCTCCGGTGTCTCCCGCTCCCAGTCCATTTCCAGAAGCTCGAATGTGCGAGTCATGCGCAGCTCGGGACCGACGGCGTACCCCGCGGAGTGCCGACCGCTGCGGTCGTGGTCGCCGGAAGGGCAGGCACCGAGGCGCCGCATCCCAGGGAACGGCCTCGACGACGTGCTGCGCGGTCCACTCGGCAGAACGGCCTCAGCATCGCGGACGAACGAGGTAGCCAGGTCGGGGTAAGATGCTGGGAAATGCGAGTGCCGAAGAGGAACAGCAAGGCGCTCGTCCCCACACGATCCGTCGAACGGCTCTACGCGCAAGCCCTGACCGCTCAGCCGTTCCTGCGGGACCAGCTGGCGCAGGCGGTCTTCGCCCGCGCCCTCGACCGCAGCGTCGGCCACCGGTTCCGCGACGCGCCCCCCGCCGAGACGGACGTCGTCCGGTATCTCGACTCGCTGCACGTCGAAGATCTGGCGCTCGCGGCGGCGTGCGGCGCAGGAGCCGACGCGGCGTGGGAGCACCTGATGACGACGCTGCGCCCGACGCTCTATGCCGCGGCCCGCACGCTGACGAAAGACGAGGCCGCGGCCCGGGAGCTGGCCGACACGCTCTGGGCAGAGCTCTACGGCGTCGGCAGCACCAAGGCATCGGTGGAGACGGGCACCGAGCGGCGACCGCTCCTGACCTACTTCCATGGGCGCAGCAAGCTGTCGACCTGGCTGCGGTCGGTCCTGGCCCAGCGCCACGTCGATCGGATCCGCGTCACCCAGCGGGTCGACTCGCTCGACGGCGACGACCCGGCCGCGTCGGTGGCGCCGGCCGCGACGGCGGACCCCGACCGGGAGCGCTACCGGACCCTGCTGGACGGGGCGCTCGGCGCGGCGCTCGACGGACTCGAGGCCGGTGACCGCCTGCGTCTCGCGCTCTATTATCTGCAGGGTCTGACGCTGGCCCAGATCGGACGGATCACCCGGGACCACGAAGCGACGATCTCACGCAGGCTGTCTCGGACGCGCACGCGGCTGAAGCGCCAGATCGAGCGCGAGTTGCGAGACGCGCGGGGGCTCGACGAGGCGCAGGTCCGGCTGTGCTATCAGTACGCCCTGGAGGACGGGGCCTTCGACCTCGGGGCGGCGCTGCAACAGGATGATTGACCCGATGACGCCCGTGACGCCAGGTGATCGCCCGTGCAAGAATTCAACATGCGGGCGTTCTAGATACTGAGGAAGACCCGGTGGATTCCAAGCACACCGACCAGGCGTTCGAGGCCGCGCTGGCGCGCGGGCTGCGACGGGACACGGGGCACCGGGAACACTGCCCCGATCCGGAGCTGTTCGCCGCATACGTCGACGGGACGCTCGCGCGAGACGAGCGGTCCGCGTGGGAGAGCCACGTCGCGGGGTGTGGCCGGTGCCAGGCGCATCTGGCCTCGCTGGCGCGCACGGCCCCGGTCGAGGCAGTGCCCGCCGGGCGGGTGGCGTCCCGCCTGGGGTGGCTGTTCGAGTGGCACTGGGTTGCCGCCGTCTCCACCGTCGCCATCATCGTCGTCGCCGTGTGGGTAGCCGACCCCGACCGGCTGCCCGGCAGCGACACGCCGACGGTGGGCGACGCCGGCGCCGCCCGGCTGGCAGAGGAGGCGCCAGCCGAACGAGCGCTCCGTGAGGCCCCGGCTGAACGCGCACAACAGGACGCGCCGGCGGCCGTGTCTGCTGCCGCGCCGATTGGCGGCACCCAGCCACTGCCGGAGGCCGCGGGCGAGCCGGCGCGCGCGGCGCAACGCGAGAACGCGTTCGCGGCACCGGCCGAGACC
>JADFPE010000148.1 GCA_022562495.1 Acidobacteriota bacterium | reverse complement strand
CATCAGCCACGCGCGGTGGCGGTGCCGCGCGTCGGTCCGGTGAGACGTCCGGCGGCGCGGCCGCTGTACCCCGCAGCACCGCGAGCTGACGCCGGATCGCGGCGATCTGCTCGTCGCGGCTCAGGCTCGGGTCGATGTCGACATCCGCGCCGCCCGGCGCGGTGGCCCGGTCCGTCACCGGCGCGGCGTCTGCCGTCGTGAGTGTCGCCGGTGCGGTACCCCGCCGGCGCGCCAGCAGATCGGCGTCGGCATCGGCCAGCTGCACCCGCATCCCCTCGGTTGGCGTCTCGAGCGGGGACACGACAACCAGATCGCCGTCGGCGAGGCCGCGTTGCACGTAGATGGCGTCAGTGGTTGCCCGCAAGATGCTGACCTCGCGGAACGACAACCGGTCGTCGGCATCGACGACCAGCACCCGGTCGCGGCCGCGCAGTGCCGCGCGTGGCAGCACGGCGACATTGCGCGCCGTGCGCCCCGCGATCTCCGCTTCGACGTACATCCCGACCGCCAGAGGTGGACGACGCTGGTTCGGTCCGGGCCCGTACGGGTCCGGGACTTCGGCGACGGCATGGACCATGCGACTCACCGGATCGATCTCGCTCTCGGTGCGGACGATCCGCCCCTGCCACTCGTGCGCCTCGCCGGCGAACGTGGCGCGGAGCGTCACGCGCGGCTGGGGCTGATCCGATCCGCCCCGATACGACAGCGGCAGATCGAGATAGGCGAGCTGGTCATCCGGCAGCGGGAGCCGGACCTCGGCGAAGTCCACGGCGTAGATGCTCGCAACCACGTCACCGACCCGAACAAATTGCCCGATGTCGACGTTCTTCTCCCGGATGCGCCCCACGTACGGCGCGACAATCTCTGCCCGTTCCAGGTCGCGCTGCGCGCGCTCCAAACCGGCCTCGGCGCCCGCCACCGACGCGCGCGCTTCTTCGAGTTGCGGCTCTCGCAGCGTCAACGCGCGTGGGTCACCGCGCCCGAGCGCGTCCCATTCGCGGACGGCGACTTCCGCCTCGGCTTCTTCTTGCGCGAGGCGTAACCGTGCCTGGGCAAGCTGGGAGCGCGCGCCGACGACCGCCTGCTGATAGTCGAACGGGTCGATCTTGACGAGCACGTCACCCAACTCGAAGAAGCCGCCCTCGGCGAACGAGGGGGCAACCCACGTGACACGGCCGGTAATCTCCGTCACGAGCTGGCTCTCGGTCCGTGGCCGCACCGTCCCCTGACTCGTCACGCTGAGCGGGACATCGCGCAGGGTGACCTCCGCGACGCGCACACCCGGCGGCGTGAAGACCGGGGGCTGGAACTCCACTGGCGATCGGCTCCACCACATCACGAGGGCCGCAAAGCTGGCGGCCCCGATCACCGCCAGTGGCAACACGATTTTCAACGTTCGAACAATTCCCCGCTTCATGATCGCTATCCGTTTCTACCGGTCCGTCGTGAACGCCCCGCGGGACGGCATGACGGTGCCCACGCCCTACGGCTGGTTGGTGTTGTCGCCTATCTGTCGTTGAATCTGGATCGGCGCCTCGAGCTGCTCGAAGCCGCCACCGAGCGCCAGGTACAGGTCGACGCGGTTCTCGAGCCGCAGTCGCCGTGCCGCGATGAGATCGCCATCGGCCTGCACGGCCGAGCGCTGCGAGTCGAGCACGGTGATGTAGTTGTCGAGACCGGCTCGATATCGTTCCTCGGCGAGTCGCTCCGCTGCCCGTGCCTGCTCGACCGCATTCCTCAAGTGACCGACCCGGTCGGCCAGGAATGCCTCAGCCGCCAGCGCAGTCTCCACCTCCGCGTACGCCACGAGGGCCGTATTCGCGTAGTTGGCGAGCACCTCGGCGGTCTGTGCCTCCGCGCGATCGATCTGCGCGCGGAGTCGGCCGCCTTGCCACAACGGCGCGACGACGTTGCCAAGCAGGCTCCAGACACCGAAGTTGCCGTCGAGGAGCGAACGCAGCGCGTTGGTCGCCGTGCCGGTGGCGGCCGTGAGCGTCAGGTTCGGCAGCAGCTGCTTGCGGGCGACCCCGAGACGGGCACCCGCCGCCGCGACCTGGCGTTCGGCCGCGACCAGGTCGGGACGGCGCGCCACGAGGTCGGCCGGAATCCCGCCGGGCACGTCGGCTGTCACGTCCGGGAGACGACTCGGCTGGTCGATTGTGCCAGCCGCGTAGTGTCCGAGCAGCACCTCGAGCTGACGCGCCGACGCGTCGAGCTGCTGCCGGCGCTGATCGAGCAGCGCTTCGGCATTTGCCAGGTTCAGGAGCGCCAGTCGAAGATCGAGCGCCGGACGAATCCCGGATTCGAATCGTTCCCGCACCTGCTCGGCCGACGCGCGGAAACTGGCGACCGTTTCATCCGACAACGTCACCTGCTGTCGCGCCTCGGCGATCGCGAACCATGCCTTCACCGTCTGTCCCGCCATGGACAGCTGTGCGCCGCGCAGGTCGGCAGCCGAACGCTGCAGGTCGGCGAGCGCTGCCTGGGCGTCCGCGCGCAGACGTCCCCACAGGTCGATCTCCCACGACAGGTCGAGCGACACGCCCTGGTTCGTCGACACGGTGCTGAGCACGCGCCCTTCGAGGCCCGGGATCGGAAAACCGACGAAGTTCTGCTTCCGGCGGCTACCGTTGTAGCTTGCCTGCACTGTCGGCTGTAACGCCGCCGACGCGATGCGCGCGTCCGCGGCGGCCTGCTCGAGACGCGCAGCGGCGGCCGCGAGGTCGAAGTTCTGTGCGAGAACGGTCTCCACCGCGGCGGACAGGCCCGGCTCTCCGAAGTCGGTCCACCAGTCGGGCGCGACCTCGCCGACCGACGTGTCGGCGGCCGTCCATGTCTCGGGAACGGCGACGTGGAGCTGCGGCGGCTCGACCGGTGGAGCCGACGCGCACCCGACGGTCACCACCACGACGACCGCAATGCACGGGCGGAGACTCACGACGCGTGTCCCGTCTGCGCTGCGCCGACCGGGACGCCGATCGGGACCGGGGACGCCATCCCCGCCGCGGCGTATTGGATCAGCGATTCCAGCACGTCCTCTGGATCTTTGTGCGAGGCTGGGCCAATCGACGCGAACGACTCACCCCAGGCCATCGTCAGCGCCATCGATCCGACCAGAAACAACATGCGCCAGCCGATGTCGGTTGCGTCCAGATGGGGCAGGGCGCGTTGCAACGCCTGCTCGAAGCGACGGAAGACTCCCTGGAACTGCTGGAAGAAGGTGGCGCGAAACTCCTCGTTCGTTTCCGAGTGAATTCGTCCCAGGAGGCGGAGGAAGTTGTCGCCGCCTGCGCCCCACTCCTGCCGCTTCTGGAACGGCGGGGCGAGAAACGCGCGGATCACGTCCTCGACGTTCGGTACACCGTTGCCGGCGGCCGCCTCGATGGCGTCGAGCAGCTCCAACCGGCGTGCGTTGACCGGACGGAGACGTCGTTCGAGCACGGCCGCGAGCAACGCTTCCTTCGATCCGAAGTGATAGTTCACCGACGCTATGTTGACGCCTGCCTCGTTTGTGATGTCGCGAAGCGGCGTCGCCGGAAAACCGCGGTCGGCGAATAATCGTTCGGCGACGTTGAGGATCCGCTCTTTGGTGTCGGCTG
This sequence comes from Acidobacteriota bacterium, assembly GCA_022562495.1. Classification (GTDB taxonomy): domain Bacteria; phylum Acidobacteriota; class Vicinamibacteria; order Vicinamibacterales; family UBA8438; genus NP936. Next base: position 8,750 of record JADFPE010000148.1, on the reverse strand, counting down.
TCATGTCGTGTCACCATCCATATAGAATCCAACGCTTGTTTTAATCATACGCATGAATACAGAAAAAGTTCAATGTTTCCTGGCTTGACGTGCGTCTGCCGGCGAGATCGGCGATCTGAGCGGTTCCACATCGGCACGCCTTGCGCTGACAGCGGTTGGCCGTGGAACAACCCGCGATGAAACAATCTGGTCGTTCGGAACGGGTGGCGGAGCGTGTGTTGGGCCGTCCGGGCCATCGCTGACGCCCCTGAGGGTTCGTCAATCTCGAACCTGGGTCAGATCACGTCCGACCGCGGTGTCCTGATGGAACCAGAAGAGCGCAGGCGACGTATGTCACCCTAGCAGCCCGTGGTGAAAGCCCTGCTGCATTCGAACGGCGCTGCATCCCGGCTGCCGGCGTTGCTTCTCGGTCGAGTACAGGCCGGTATTCTCCCTCGGCGCGCCTTGTACCGGCCGTGCGCGGCATTGCCACGACGGTTCTCGGTGCGACGCGGGGTTTCACCACGGACTGCTAGACACATGACACGGCCACGGAATCTCGCGACGTTGAAGCCATTGCTGATTGGCCGCCTGAGCCGGGTGGGCGCTGGTCTGGCGACCCTCGTGGCGGCCAGCCTGTGGGGGCCCAGCGAGTTGACCTGGCTGGGATTCATGGGGCTGATGCTTCTTGGTCTGTCATTCCTTGTTGGTGGCGTGGTCGGCAATCCAGGGTGCGAGATAACCGCGCTGCCCAACCTGGTGTTGCCCTCCACCAAACGACTGCACTGTCTGTGACCGTTATGGACGCCCTTGGACAGGGCAGAACACGCCATCCGAGACCGACTCGCCCGGTGAAAGCGCCGCTGGTTCCCGTTCGAGGATTGCCCCAATCAATCCTGTCAGGGTGTCGGCTTCGAACGCTCGCTTCCCCGTCACCATCTCATACACCAGCGCGCCGAACGCGCATGGGAGCGGGTGGTGACAGCAATCTGCGAGCGACGACGATGCCTCACGGACGAGGCGCTACGCCGGGTCGGCCACCCGGATCATGAGCTTGCCCTTGTGATCGCCCGTAAAAAGTCGCCGCACCGTGGCGCCCGCCTGCTCCAGACCGTCGACCACTTCCAGACGATGCTTGATCTTGCCCTCCCCCATCCACCGGCCGAGCGCCGCGAGGGCTTCGGGATAGCGAGGCATGTAGTCGAGCACGATGAAGCCCTGCAAACGCGCGCGCTTCATCAGAATATTGATGTAGTTGTACGGACCCGGCACCGGTTCGGTGGCGTTGTAAGCGGAGATGCAGCCACAGAACACGATCCGGGCATTGAGGTTGATGAGCCCCAGTGCGGCATCGAGAATCTGGCCTCCGACGTTGTCGAAGTAAATATCGATGCCGTCAGGGCAGTGACGCGCGAGGCTGGGCACGATCTCCTCGGTCTTGTAGTTGATGGCGGCATCGAACCCGAGCTCGTCGGTGATCCACCGGCACTTCTCGTCCGTGCCCGCGATTCCGACAGCCCGGCACCCGTGGATCTTGGCGATCTGCCCCACGATCGAGCCGGTCGCCCCCGCCGCCGCCGAGACGACGACGGTCTCACCTGCCTTCGGCTGTCCCACGTCGAGGAGCCCGAAGTAGGCGGTCGGTCCGACAAGCGAGACCCCGAAGGCGTCGATCACCGGGATGGGTCCCGTGTCGGGGAGCTTGCTCACCGACGCGAGGTCGCCGAGCTGGTAAGCGGCCCACTGGCCGATGCCGCTGACGAGGTCCCCCTCGGCAATCTCGGGATGCCGCGACGCCATCACCGTGCCGCATACCAGACCACGCATCGGGTCCCCGATCGGGATCGCCGGCAGGTAAGTGGCACCCTCATTCATCCACGCGCGGTTTGTGGGATCGAGCGACAGGTAGTTGAGCCGGAACAGGAACTGTCCGTCACCCGGCTCCGGAATCGCTTCCTCGTCGAAGGACAGGACGTCGTCGGTGATGTCGCCGACGGGCCGGCGGCGCAACCGCCAGACACGGTTTGTCTCAGACATGGTCATCCCCTTTCAATCAGCGTGGCCGGGTGCATCAGGATCGGCAGGCTCACGCGTCAGTCGCTGTACCGCCTGAGGTCATCGGCCAGATCGGACGACGCTCCATCACAGCGATGCTGCGGTCGACACGGTGCCGAATCAGCCTTCGTATCGGTTGCGCAGCGTCCCGATGCCGTCGATGGTGACCGCGACGGTGTTGCCTGGTTTCATGGAGCCGACACCCACCGACGTTCCACAGCAGATGACGTCGCCCGCGTGCAAGGTCATGTCCTGCGAGATCGCACTCACGATCTGTGCTGGCTGGAAGATCAGGTCACTCACCGGGTAGTGCTGACGCTCCTGGTCGTTCAGCCTGGTCTGGATGGACAACCGCGCCGGGTCGAGCCCGGTCGCGACCACCGGGCCGAAGACCCCGAACGTATCGAAGCTCTTGGCCCGCGTCCATTGCTGAAACGACGCGTCCTTCCCGACGATCCCGATGGCCGTGACGTCGTTGATGCACGTATAGCCAAAGATGTACTCCTCGCTCTCGGCTGCTGATACCGCGCGGCACGCTCTCCCGATCACGATACCGAGCTCGCCTTCGAACACGACCTTGCCGTCATAGGACGGTGGCTTACGTATGGTTCCCCCGGTGCCCAGGTATGAGCCGTTGGCCTTGATGAAATACAGCGGTTCGGGCGGGATGGCCTGGCCCAGTTTCGCAGCCATGGCTCGGGAGTTGTTCCACAGCGCCACCATCTTTCCGGCAGCCGTCGGTGCCACCGGGGTGACGTGACCCACGCGTCGCACCACACCGGTCGGGGTCGGGGCATCGAACATGTTGCCCTCGTGCACGGCAATCGTGTCATCCCGCAGCGTGCCGAACCCGATGGTCCCGGCGTGCTCGAAGCGGATCCAGTGTGTCATCTCGACGGCGGCGACTGTTGATTTCGGGCGGAACGCGGTATCCGTGGTACAGAGATGGCGGGCTGTCGGTCACGGGGGTGGCAACACGCTGAGCGGCGCCGGACCGGACCGCGCCCGCAGGTAGGCGTGGATGTCGGCCAGGTCTTGCTCATCAGGCAGCAACGTCTCTGTATAGGGTGGCATGGTCCCCCCTGGCGCCCGGACGTACCGCACGAACGCCGGGAACGCCATCGGATCAGGGCCGAGCTGCGGTCCAGCGAACCCGCCTTGCCCCTCGATGCCGTGACACGCATAGCACCCGATGGTCATGAAGAGATTCTTGCCCCGCTCGATGTCGCCCTCCGGAGCCAAGACCGACCCCTGTTCGCCTGGTGCCGCCTGCATCGCCTGGCCGGCGATGCCGAGCGCCAGCACCACCGCACCTGCTGCCCCAATCACACCATGGGGACTGCGTCGTCCGTGCATGAGCTTCCTCTCCCTATCGGGGCTGCGTCACGACGTCGACCAGGGCCGGCTCGCCACGCTTGACGACCGCCGTGGCCCGTGCGAGTGCCGGCTCGAGGTCGTTCGGGGTCTCGATCGGCCCCTCGGCGTACCAACCCATGCTCCGCGCGAGCGTTGCGTAGTCGATCGCCGGATCGTCGAGGGTGGTCCCGATGTGGGCGCGATCAATCCCCCGATTACGCCGGTTGCCCATCCGCTGAATGTGCATCAGCTCCTGATGGTACGCCCGGTTGTTGTGCATCACCATCAACAGCGGGATCTGGTGATGGGCCGCGGTCCAGAGCGCGCCCGGCGAATACATGAAGTCGCCATCCCCCTGAATGGCGACCGAGAAGCGACCGTACTTCTTGTTCGCGAGCGCCGCGCCCACCGATGCCGGCGGCCCATATCCCATGCCACCGCCGCCCCAGCTCCCGATGCTGCGATAGTGGGTGTCGAAGTTCCACAGGCTGGTCGGGACGCCGATGCCGATCATGACCTGCGACCAGTCTTCGGTCCGGATCTGCCGCCAGATTTCCGCTCCGAGGCGCTGCACCGAGATCGGGCTCGCGCCCCATGCCCGCGTTGCGGCGGCGCGCGCGCGCTCCCGCCCTCGCGCGGCCGCGGCCGCGCTCTCGGCAGCCCGCTCCTCGAACACGCGCCGTCGCGCCGGCGTGATCACGCGTCTCACTTCCTCGATGAGCAGCGGCAGCGTCGTCTCACCGTCCCCGGTAATCGCCAGGTCGACCTCGGTGTAGCGATAAAACCCCTGATAGTTGGCCTTGTGGTTCAAGTGCTGCAGGCCGAGGGTGATGACCGTGGCGTCCGGGTTCGCCGTACGGGTCCAGGTCCGGTGGATGAGGTCGCGCGCCCGATACAACCGGCCGTACAGGTCCGCAACCTCAACCGCGAAGATCACATCCGCCTGAGCGGTCGACGCCCGCGGCGACCCCAGGAGCTCCTGCAGCTCGAGATACGCGCGACGCCCCGCCTCCGTGCGCGTGAGGGTCCCGCCCGCCATCAGCGCCGGGTGCTCCGCCTCGACCAGCCGCCGCGCGACCTCCTGCACAGCACCGATGTCACCCTGCGGCGGGGTCGGCCGGACCAGCTTGGGAATATACAGATGCCCTTGATCCGCCGCCGGGATCGGCCGCTCGGCCATTTCGGCATCGATGGTGAGCACCACCGGACCGAGCGGCGGCGTCATTGCGATCTGGTAGGCGCGCACGGCCGACTCGGCGAAGTGCTGCAGGGACGCTGGCTCATCGTCCCACTTGATGTAGTCGCGCACCATCACCGCAGGGTCCTGGACGCTGTGATACCACTGGTCGCTCGTGATCCGCATCCTCGCGTCCATGATGTTCCCGAGCATCACGTAGATCGGCACACGATCGACGAACGCGTTATAGATCGCCATCGAGGCGTGCTGGAGCCCGACGACCGAGTGCGCCATGATCGCCGCCGGCGTGCCCTCGACCTTGAAATAGCCGTGCGCCATGGCAGCCGACTGCTCTTCGTGGACACAGGTGATGAGCTCGGGGACCGTATTGCCGCCGTAGTTAATCAGCGACTCCTGCAGCCCGCGGAACGTCGCGGCAGGGTTCGCGAAGACGTACGGGATATCGAGCGACTTCATCACGTCGATCATGAAGTCGGACCCGCTGCTGTCCTGCGTCAAGACCGGGTCATCAGATGGCGGTGTCGTCTCGGCCGTCTGGGTCACGATCGGCACGGCACCGACTCGCGCCGCCGTGTGGGACTCGGTCGTCGGCTGGGCACCGACGACGCTGGCTGGAGCCGCGAAGGCGGCCCCGGCCACAGCGGCGCTTTTCATGAAGTCGCGACGCGGGACCGCGCCCGTCGTGGACCGGGTCTTCGACGTGAGGGTCTTCGACTGGTGCTTGGATCGGGCCACGGCGGCACTCCTTCTCACGAATGACACGGCTCCAACCGATGGAAGGGACTCGTCTCGGGAGCAGGCTCGGTCCCGGCCCACATCCGGTCCGACAACGCCCCACTACTGGTTGTTGTCGGTGCCGGCGGCCTGCCGTCGCTCCTCGACCATGCGCTCGTAGTCTTCCTCGGTGAGCTCGACGTACCGCACGTGCGCGTGGTACATGTCGTCGATAGTCCGCTGCCCCCACCCGACCCACTGTGTGGGGTCGGGATTGGCCCGGTTGGCGGCCGTGTTGTCGTGCCACGCCGTCAACTTGATCATCGTCCCCGCCGGGAGCAGCGGCGCGACGTCGTCGGCGTAGACATAGTTGACGTGCCAGTTGAAGTTGAAGTTCTCGACGTAGCTCAGCATCTCGATCCGCCCGCTGGGATAGATCGCCTCCATCGACATCGACTTGCCACGCACGTGCATGTGGGGCTGATAGCTCAGGATCCTCGTCGGCTTCTCCAACGGAATGAAGGCGTGATGCTTGGTCACGGTGTGCGGCGGGAGGTCGAACGTGTCCATCGCCTGGAAGACCCCCATCGGGCTGTGTTTGACCACGTATTTCGGCACCACGCCCGTCGGGTAGAACCAGACGCCGATTGACAGGTAGTCGGTGATCTCCTCGCCCACCGAGTGGTAGTGGATGTCGAACCTGACCTTCTCCCCCGCCTTGAACAACCGGCCGGTATCGTCAGGGTAGATCTCCCCGGCCTTGCCGACCGCGAACTCGGCCAGGGCGGTGTTGCCGTGGTGCACGATCCGTCTGCCCTCGAGGGTCGGCCGCACCTCGACCGCCTTGATCCAGCGGTCCTCGCTCATGCCCGACTCCACCACCGGCTGCCACCACTGGTCTTGTCCCTCGGCCGGCTGGGTCCACGGCGTCGAGGTCACGATGAGGTCCGGGTCGCGACCCAGGAGGTCGCCCACCCGCCACCGCTCGCCGCTGGGCCACGTCCTGGCCGGGGGGAGATCCTCAGGGTTGCCGAGCGGTGCGCCCGCGTCGACCCACTGCACGATCGTGTCGATCTGGTCCGCCGTCAGGGAGATGTCGTTGATGAACTTCTGGATGCCGGTCGTCTTGGACATATGCCACGGCGGCATATCGCCCGCGACCACCTTCGTGCGGATCGCCCGCGCCCACGGGCGCACCTCTTGATAGGTCGTCAGCGACATCGGGGCCATCTGGCCGCTCCGATGGCAGGCTTCGCACTTCTCCTGCAGAATCGGCGCGACGTCCCTGGCGAAGGTCACGTCCGCCTCCTGAGCCGGCGCCGCACCCGCGAGCATGAGGAACACCCCACCAGCCAGCAGGCTGGTGCGTCCGTGCCGCCGGAACCGATTACCGCATGTGGTCTGCTGCATCTGTTCTCTCCTGATTTGTCCCAGCCCGTCGAGCAAGCCTTCAGCCGTGCCTCGCAGGCCTGCAGGCCTGCGTCACAGCAGCCACCCGAACCCCTGCCCTACCGCACATCCACCGTCAGGTAGCCGTTGGTCCAGCAGCACTGGAATCCGACGGCCATCACGAACGCTTGCGGGCCGGTATCGTCCCACGCCAGGACCCTGAGGACGTACTCGCCCGGCTCGCTGAAGGTTGCCGTTGTCACCGCCTTGCCCATCTCCCCGATCTCCGGCTCGCTCTCGCTGAACGTGACCGTGCCGGGACCTCGATACTTGCTCCAGGCGACACCGAACCGCGGCGCGGTCTCCTCGGTGTCTGCATCCGGCTCACGCTGCTGCTCCCGCATTTTCCGGACCATATCGTCGGTGGCCCACACGGTGATCGTGGCGTCGGGAAAGGTTGCCGTGACCGATCCGCTCACCCCGCCAGGGCCCCGCCCGGTATCACCCGCAGGTGCGAACCTGACCACCGGGGGCGTGTTCTTGCTCGGGGCCTCCATCATGGCGTCGATCACCCACTCGGGACGCAGATGGCCCGGGATGGCGATCGTGTCGCCACCTCTGACGACTGTCCAGGTCAGCGTCTGGTCCCCGAAATCCGCAGGCACCACCGTCGTGAAGACCCCGGTCTGGCGGCGTGAGAGAAAATGGGTCGGCTGTCCCCGATCCGCGGGACCTGGATCGAACCGGTTGTCGGGGCCTATCGGGATATCCGGCCGTTCCTCATAGTTCCGGTTGAAGTACCCCCACGACAGGCTGAACGTCCCGTCCGGGTTCTGGAACCAGCCTTCGAACGACGGCGACACACTCTGGCCGACGTCGTGCGGGATCGGCACATCCCGCACGTTCTGCCCCTGCGTCCCGACCGACACGACCGCCGTTGCGAGCCACGCAGCGCACGTCGCCGTCACCATCGCCCAACGTCGCATGTGCTCGCCCATGGTGTGTGCCCTGGCCGACTGGTGCCCTGGCGGGGCTAGCCCCGCCCTACCGTTTGCACCCCACCTCCTCTAGAAATCGAGCTGGAACGCCAACTTCGCCAGGCGGCCCGGGATGATCCCCGTCGGCGTCAGGTAACTGTCCTCGCCGCCGAAGTTCAGATCGTAGTTCTCGATTACCGCCGCGTTGTTGTTGAACGCGTTGTAGAGGTCGAACATCGCGCGGAACCGTGTCGGACCGAAGTTGAAGCTCTTCGTGAACCGCAGGTCGAACAGGTTCGCCCGTTCTCCGTACTGCGTACCCGGCTCGATGACGTTGACCTCGACCGTGCCCCCCGACAGCGGGCGTCCAAGGTCGGTTTCGGCGGCGCTAAAGGTCACGTCAGCCGATCGTGCGGGACCGGGGTTGCTCTGGAACGTCCCGGCCACCTGAACGTCGTACGGCAGGGTGTAGGCGACGATCAGCTTGACCTGCGTGAGGTAGTTCGTTGAGCTCTTGCAGAACTCGCCGGTCCCGAACTGCTCCGGCACCTCCGCCTGTAGGGCACACCGGTCGAACGAGGTGCTCCCTGTGCTGACTCCCCCCTGCAGCAGCAGGTCCTCGAGGCGAGCGTTGACGCTGATGTCGAGCCCCTTCCAGGTCTCGCTCCGCCCGCCGAAGTTGTTGGCGTTCGTGCGCACGCTGTCGGGCGCCCGGCCCAGCGCGTCCAGCTTCCGGTCGATGAGGCCGCTGACCACGTTTCCGCCGCCACCGGGCAACCGTGGGTCGAGGGGCGCCGTGACGGAGAAGGTGTCGAAGTCGTCGGGCGCGAGGGCCAGGGTGTCAGTCACGTCGAAGTTGACGAAGGTGCGGTAGAAGTAACCGAAGTTCAGCGACATGTTGGACATCAGCTCACGCTGCACGCTGGCAGAATACTCCCAGTTCCCGCCCCGCTCCCCGAAACCGGTCGCCCAATCGGGGTCGACCAACGCGGTGAGGACCGGTTCTCCGAACGCCGGGTTCCCGTCGTTGCGAATCAACTCGCCGTTCGCTTCGACGATGAGCGGGTCGCCCTGCACGATGC
>JADFPE010000147.1 GCA_022562495.1 Acidobacteriota bacterium | reverse complement strand
GCGCTGGCCGCGATGCTCGGCGGGCACTGCCGGGTGGGGCTCGAGGACAACCTGTATCTCGAAAAAGGGGTGCTCGCCCCGAGCAACGCCGCGCTGGTCGAGAAGGCGGTCCGCATCCTGGAACTGACCGGGGCGACGGTCGCCACGGCCCAGCAGGCCCGGAAGATCCTCGGTCTCAGAGGGCGGCCCTGAAGGGCCGTGCGACCGGACTGGGCGGCCCTGAAGGGGCGTGCAGAACCGCTGTGCCAGTGTCACGTGAGCGCTGACATCCTGGCGCCGGTTCACCAGACGACACACAGGTTCACGTCAGCTCCGAGCGTGCAGGTGGGTCAGCACCTGGACCATCCGCTCGAGCAGATGGTCGTCGGACGGATGCCCGAAGTTTCGCAGTACGACTTCCTTGGTGAAGAGGTGGATGAGATAGCGCAGGCGACGAGACTCGGTCGGGAGCACGGCCAGATAGTCGGGGTGGCCGTCGTTGAATTCCCAGCGCGCGCCGCGCATACGCGAGCGCCAGGGCTCCGATGGGGCGTGCACCGGGAGTGGTTCGGGGATGCCGCTGACCTTCTCACGACCGGCGAGCTCTTCGAGGACAGTAATCTCGGCGGTGGCCTCGGCGGTGATGTCCGCCTGCGTCGCGACGACCCGAACAGTGGCCGAGGAGGATGACTCCGGCGCCGTGTACCACGCCTGCGAACCGTCGGACGCCAGGTCGCCGTCGCCCTCCTGAGTCCACTGAAATCGCACTGCACCGTGTGCCGCACGTCCGTGCGCGTCGAGCGCGCGGGCTTTCAGGGACCGCATGCTGGCGGGAGCCAGCCGCAAGGTGTGCGGCTTGAGCCGTACCGAGGCGAGCGGTCCGGGCGGAAACAGGGAGGCCGCCTCCTCGTCCACCGATCCGGCTTCTGGCGTGGACTCGGTCGGGGATGCGGCGGAGGGCGATGCGCCCGGTTCGGCTTCACCGAGCAGTGCTCCGTCCGGGGACGCGCTGTCCGCCGCACCGCGTGGCGCGCCCTTGACGTCGAACAGGTCGTACTCGGGAAGATGGGCGGCAACGGAACGAAACGCGCGCCGGATGTCACGGGCTACCTGGCGGCTGCGCTGCTCGGCCCGCTTCCGCTCTTCCTCCCGGAGGTGCGTCCAGAGCTTGGTCTCGAGCAGGGTCAGCGCCTCGAAGAATGCCATGCACGCCGAGTCCGGTACGAATCCGCGCCGGCTGCCGGGAGAGACCGTGAGATCCGGATAGTCCACGACGCCCTCGAGCTGCCGGCTCGACCAGGGGGACGCATCCTCCTCGTCGCCGCGAATGACTGCCATGTCGTCCAGCACGGTACTGCCCCCGCAGGCCAGGGCGACGGTGCCGGTGCGCTCCTCCTCGGCCGACACGAGATACAGCTCCAGCCGAGCCGGCTCGTGACCTCGAACTTCGAGCTCGGTAAACTCCGTCAACGGAACGCCGAGGAACGGACGCGCCTCGACGAAGAATTCCTTGCGCGCCCGCCCGCGCGCCACACGGTCGCGGATGCGGAACTTGACGTCGCGCCGCAGCAGCTGCCCGCGCAGCTCCGCGGCGAGATAGGCCTGCAGTCGCGCCGGACGGATCTGGCGGCGAGCCACCTCGTGCAGATGACGAATGGTGATCTGCGTGTAGGTCGGCTCTTCGGTCAGTCGCCGGGCCCGGGGACGATAGAGCTTGCCGTCACTCTTGTCCTCGACGAGCTGCAGGCACCACGGTTCGGTGCCGCCCACTCGGCTGCGGATCTCCATGACCTCTCCGATGGACCAGAAGCCGATGAGGCCGATCCCATACTTCCCGAGCACCATGAGCTCGCGGCGCTGAGCCGGAGACAGATCTCGCTTGTGCGAGTGCCCGATCGTCTGGGCAATGCGGCGCAATGCCTCGGGCCGCTCCATCTCCGGAAAGATGCCCTCGCCGTCGTCGAAGACGCGCAGCACCCGCTGCCCCGCTTCGTTGAACCAGCTGATCTCGATCTCCCGCGCGTTCGCGTCCAGCGAGTTCTGCGCCAGCTCCGCGACAGCCTTGCGGGGATCGGTCTGGCTGCGCGCCAGCAGTCGGATCAGATCGAACGGATTTTCGGGACGGAGCCGTACGCGCTGCTGAGTGGAGGGGTTTGCCATCGTGTGCGGGATGATATCCCGAGTGCCGCGTCGTCCACACCGACACGGGATCCGGACGCTCACCGCAACGGGGTCACGGCTCACCAGACCCTGGACATCCTTGGTCTGAGAGGGCGGCCCTGATGGGCCTCGCTACGGAGCGTCTGACGCCCGACGCCTGACGCCTGAGCCAGGCCTACGGGCCCTCGAGCGGCCGGGTGAGCAGATCCTCGTATATCCGGTAGAACTTCTCGAGATCCAGATCGAGCATCACGTCGACCAGCCGGCCGTCGGCCGGGGCGTCCTCGGACACCCTGGTGCCGCCGTAGGACGGACCGAACGTCGTGTCGACCTCGATCGGCAGCCGTTCCGACACCGTCACGACGGACGGGTCGATCAACCAGGCGGCGGTGATGCAGTCCCACACGTAGTAGGTGGCACCCGGGTCGCGCTCGAAGCGCGGTCCCATATCGTGCCGCATGAGGCGGGTGAGCGGGGTGTCGCCCGCGACGATTGTGTCGAACTGCGTCTTGCGAATCGGCGCGTGGTTGGTGATGTCGAGCCCGAACATCACGATGCGCGGAATCGCGGAGCCGAGCACCGCGGCGGCCGCCTCCGGGTCGAACCAGATGTTGAACTCGGCCGCCGGGGTGACGTTGCCGGGCACGCGGGCGTTGCCACCCATGAAGACCAGGCTCTTGATGCGCCCCGCCAGATCCGGCCGTCGGCGGAGTACCAGAGCCAGGTTGGTCATCGGACCGACGGCCACGAGCGTGACCTCGTCGGGATACCGTGCGATCGTGTCGATGATGAACGACACGGCGTGGGTCGCCCGCGGCCGAGTCGCGGCGAAACGCCCGCCATGCGGCGGCAGCACCTCGGGCCCCGCGTCGAATGCGCCCTTGAACGAGATCGGACCCCACTGCGCCTCCTGCCGGGCGGCGCGCGCGGGTGTGTTGACGAGCGGCGCGTCGGCGCCACAGAACAGCGGGATGTCGTCTGCGCCGGTCAGCTCGAGCAGGTGCAGCATGTGCTCGGAGCCCTGGGGCACGGTGTGGTTCCCGGCGACCACGGTGACCCCCAAAATCTCGACCACGTCACGCCGCTGGAGCAGCATCGCCAGCGCCGCCGCGTCGTCGTTGAAGACCGCCGAGTCGGTGTCGAAGATGATGCGCACGACTGCTCGGGCAAGTCAGAAGTCGAAGCGAGACGTCAGGAGTCGAAGCTAGAAGTCAGAAGGCAGAAGGCAGAAGGAAACCGGTTGGCTCACGCCGGCATCTGACCAGCCAGGCCTTCGATTGCACACCGAATCGATACCGTTGAAGCTGGTGACGCCCTCGTATGATCTCCTGTGTCCTGCCTTCTGCCTTCTGACTCCTGACTCCTTTGGGCTTACTCAGGCAGCGCCAGCGCGATCAGCTCTGGGACGGGCGAGCCACCGACGGTGAGCGCGATGTATTGCCGGCCGTCGAGCAGATAGGTCATCGGGGTGCCGATCGCCCCGCGCGGCAGATCGACCGACGCCAGCTCCTCGCCGGTGGCCTTGTCCAGCGCCACCAGCCGGGGCCCGCCCGCAGTCCCACCGGTGGTCAGCGCATAGATGAGGAGCGTCCTGGTCACCAGCGGTCCGGCCCGACTGCTGTCACCGCCAAGTGGCGGCAGGTTCAGGTCGCGGAGCAGCGCGTGATTTCGAAACCTCTCGCCGGTGCCCATCGGCTGCATCCAGGCGTGCTCGCCGGTGCTGAGATCGATCGCGGTCATCCGCGAATAGGGCGGCTTGAACAGCGGCAACCCTCGCGGCATGGTCGGCTGGCGTGTGCCGGCCCCGCGGTTCTCGATGATGTTCAGGGTGGCTCCCTCACCCGGTTCCGGGGTGCGGTAGTTGCGGACCGAGAAGGCGTTGACCGACGGTACATACAGGAGACCGGTGTCCGGGTCGAACCCGGCGCCAGACCAGTTGGCGCCGCCGCCGGTGCTCGGTCGCTGAATCGTGCCGCTCAGGCTCTGCGGCGTGAAGAGTGGGCCAAGCCGGAACCCATCGACCGCCTCGATCGCCATCTGTCGGATCTCGGGTGTGAAATCGACCAGGTCATCGATCGTGGCGCCCTGATACTCGAACGGCGCCGGTCGGGTCGGGAACGGCTGCGTCGGCCACACCTGCTCGCCCGCGATGTCGGTGTCGGTCGGGACCGGCCGTTCCTCGATCGGCCAGACCGGTTCGCCGGTCACCCGGTCGAACACATACAGGAACCCCTGCTTGCTCACCTGGGCCAGCGCCTTGATCGGCCGTCCGTCCACTTCGATGTCCACCAGGCTCGGCGCCGCCGGGAAGTCGTAGTCCCAGAGCCCGTGATGCACCGCCTGGAAGTGCCAGACTCGCTGGCCGGTCTCGATATCCAGCGCGATCACGCTCTCGGCGAACAGGTTCGCGCCGGGCCGATGCCCGCCGTAGTAATCGGGCGCCGGTGTGTTCGTGGGCAGGAAGAGCAGCCCGAGCTCCGCGTCGGCGCTCATCAGCGACCAGACGCCGACCTTGCCGGTCACGCGCCACGAATCGCCGCCCCAGGTGTCGTTGCCGAACTCGTCCCCCTGCGGAATCGTGTGGAACGTCCACCTGGTGCGGCCCGACCGTGTGTCGAACCCCCGCATCCAGCCCGGCGGAGCTTCTTTCGTGATGTTGTACGACGAGATGGACATCGGGGTGATCACGGTGTCGCCCACGACGAGCGGCGGAGACTGCACCGAGTAGAGCAGCGCGTTCAGCCAGTCGCGGTCACCCCGCACTGCGCGGGGGATGTCCCGCATCAGGTCGAGGCGGCCCTGCTCGCCGAAGTCGGCGCAGGGGCGTCCGCTGGCCGCCTCGACACAGATCAGATAGCCGTTGCTGGTGCCCCAGAAGATGCGCTCCGCCTCGCCGTCGCTCCAGTACGCGACGCCACGCTGGATCCAGCGGGCGGTCATCGTGGTGGTGCCGGCTTCGTAGGTCTTCGGGTTGTAGACCCAGAGCGTGTCGCCGGTGGCGGCGTCAATCGCCGCGCCGACCGAGGTCGGCATGTTGATGAAGAGCCGGCCGCCGACCATCAGCGGCGTCGCCTTGAAATTGTTGGTGAAGGGCGGCTGGCCATCGCGCCAGCGGTCCGGGTCCTCCTGGTTCAGCGCCTCGAAGATGACGTCGGACGCGGCCCACCATTCGCCACCCGAGGCGGTCGACTTGCTCAGGAACGCGTCGGCCGACTGCCACCGCCAGGCGATCTCGAGGTCGCCGAAGTTCGTGGCATCGATCTGGTCCAGCGGCGAGTATTTGGTGCTCCCGAGGTCCCCGCCGTAAGTGGGCCACTCGCCGTTGGTGGGCGCGCCCTGCTGGGCGGTTGCCGGCGCCGCGAGCAGGACGGTCATGGCCAACATCCAGCAGAGTGGGTGAGCCCGTCTGGTCATGTCGTGACTCCTCGTGGGCGGCTGACCGGGGTCCGAGGTGCAATCATACTCGACCCTTTCGCGATGGGCTGTGAGTCGATAGAATGGCCGCGACGTGACAAGGATGCACGGGAACTTTCACTATGGCCTGGGTGGCGTCCCTCTGGCCCTGTTCCTGCTGGTGACGCCGTCCCTGGAGGGCCGCACCGCCGAGCTGGGCCAGAGACAGCGGCGTCCCGACCCCGAGACCTACCACTGGGTGCTGCCCGCGCAGCACAGTGCGGTCGAGGTGGTGGACCTGCATCCGAACGACTGCTACGCCATTCAGCGCGCGGAAGGGATGGTCTACTTCGGCGCACCGCTGCCGGACGTGCTCGAGCTGCAGCGTCAGCTGGGCGGGCCGGTCTCGCACCTGGTGGCTGGCCAGGACGAGCATCCCGAGTGTGTGCTCGTCGGGTGTCTCGAGGTGTCGCGTCTGAGGGACGCGATTACCGCTCGGCTGCTGGAGTTTGGGGACCGGCGGCACCGGCGGCCGGTCGGCCATCGGCCGACACCGCTCGACGACCTGCGGGGCGGCGCCTATTCGGATGTCGGGTCCGATGACCGGCCGCGGTATCGACGGGCACCGGAGCAGCGGATGGTGTATCTGCATCTCGGTACGGCTGGTCGTGGCAACTGTTATGAGGCCCAGAGGGCACGGACGCTCACGATTCACATCCGCGACCACCAGCTACGCACCGACCGCACCGGTGTCTACACCGGGTATCTGTATGTGGAGCATCACCACCCCGCGCCCGCGGGACGCGTGGCGGCAGCCCGCACGTGGGGCCCGGTTCGCGAGATCGTCGCGCTCGCGGCGAGCCGAGCGACCGAGCTGACGCCTGACGCTGAGGCCCCCCGGCCCGTCGCCCTCACGCTGCCGCTCTCCCCCTTCGGCAGCGTCACGACACGCTCCGTTCAGGGCAGGCAGGAGAGGGTGGGGCTGGAGCGTTCTGTTCACGAACCTTTTCTCGGAGTGAGGAGCTCATGAAGCGATTTCTGATGACCCTGGTAATCGGCGCGCTCGCCGTCTTCTCGACGCAGTGGCAAACGCGGGGTGCCGCTTTCCAGAGCCCCGACGGTAGCCCCAGCCACCGGTTCGAGGAGATCGCCGACGGTGTGTATTTCGCGATCGGCACCGGGTCGATGACCGTCATGAGCAACAACCTGGTCATCATCAACGACGACCACGTGATGCTGGTCGACTCGTCGGTCAGCCCGGCCGCGGCGCGTGGGTTGGTGGAGGCCATCAAGACCCTGACCGACAAGCCGATCAAGTATGTGTTCAACACGCACTACCACTTCGACCATGCGCACGGGAACCAGATCTTCGGCGACGACGTCGAGATTATCGGGCACGACTTCGTCCGCACGATGCTGATGACTGACGTCCTCACCCAGCGCACCAACCGGTCGTTTACCGAGGGGATTCCGAATCAGATCGAGCAATTGAAGGCTCGCCTCGGTCGGACGGAGGATTTGGCCGAGCGGCAGCGGATGGAGACGCAGCTGCGGATCCAGGAGGCTCACTGGAACGCGATCCAGGAAACGCGACCCACCCCGCCCAACGTGACCTACAGCGACACGATGACGCTGGTGAAGGGCGGACGCGAGGTGCAGCTCCACTTTCCCGGACGCGGGCACACCGGCGGCGACACCCTGGTGTTCCTGCCCGAAGAGCGGATTGTGTTCACCGGTGATTTTTTCGTCGGTCGGCCAGGCGCCGGCAGCCTGCCCTACATGGGAGACGGCTATGTCGAGGAGTGGCCGGCGTCGCTCGACCGTTTGCGGGCGCTCGATTTCGACATCATGGTTCCGGGGCACGGGCTGCCGTTCCGTGAACGCGAGCAGATCGATCACCTGCAGGGGTATCTCAGGGATCTGCACCGGCAGGTGACGGCGCTTCATGCCGAGGGCGTGTCGGCCGAGGATGCGGTGGGCCGCGTGGACCTGAGCGCGCACACGGAGCACTACGGCCAGCGTGTGGCGAATGTCGATTCGCGGGCGGTGCTCAGGATGTACGAGCTGCTGCAGGTCAAGATGCCGAGGTAGGTGCTCGTAGAAGTCAGCAGGCAGGAGGAGCCGGACGGTTTCGCCGGCCATCATTGGTCGCCGGAGAGTGCACGGCGGCAGGGTGTCAGCCCGGCCACTAAGGCCCGAAACCATTGGGCTGGGGCGAAGCCCGAGGGAGGAACCGATGAAGCTCAGAACGATTGTGTTCGTCGCGCTGTTCGGGCTGCTGGTGGTGGGACCGGTGGCAGTACAGGCTCAGGAGGTGGCGGTCACGCCGGATGTGGTCTACGGCCACAAGTACGGCATGGCGCTGACCTTCGACGTGTTCACACCGGCCAACGCGAACGGCGCCGCCGTGCTCAACATGGTCAGCGGCGGCTGGCGCTCGCAATGGCGTCCGCACGCGGTGTCGCAGCGGCGGTATCAGCCGTTGCTCGACAAGGGATTCACCGTGTTCGCGGTGCGGCACGGTAGCAGCCCGAAGTTCGTGATTCCGGAGATCGTGCCCGATGTGCGGCGTGCGGTGCGGTATATCCGGCTCAACGCGCGGCGGCTCGGTGTGGACGCGACCCGTCTGGGCGTCTGGGGCGGGAGCGCCGGCGGGCATCTCTCGCTCATCCTCGGCAATGCGTCCGACAGCGGGGACCCGTCATCCGAGGACCCCGTCCTGCGGGTGAGCAGCCGGGTCGCCGCCGTGGTGGCCTATTATCCGCCGGTCGACCTGCGGCCGCTGGCGCGCGGCGCCAGCCCCGAGATCACGAACAGGCGCTTTCCGGCGCTGAACTTCGATCGGTCGGAGGCGCCGGCCTACTCGCCGATCGTGCATGTGTCCGCGGATGATCCCCCGACCCTGCTGATTCACGGTGACTCGGACGGTCTGGTAAACGTCAGCAACAGCCACGAGATCTACGCGGCGTTCCAGGAGCAGGGCGTCGAGTCGAAGGTGATCATCATTCCGGGTGCCGACCACGGTTTTCGCGGTGAGGACGCCGTGCTGGCCACCGCCGCGATGGTCGATTGGTTCGTGGTGCACCTCGGGAGCCGGTCGTCCAACTGACACCCGGGCTTCAGGCTTCGGGTCGCCCGGGGTTCGTCGGGCATGTGCATCACCAGCGACTCCCCCCTGGGAGAGGGCCAGGGTGAGGGCCAAGAATGGGGACAGAGGCCTGAAGGCTGAAGAAAAATGATGAACATGCCATGCCTGCCCGTGACACGATCTTCGGCCGGTCTCGCTCTGGGTGAGCCCGCCGCAGGCGGGGCAGGAGCCGCGCGTGCGGTCGGCGAAGGACACTCTGCGCCTCAATCAGGTCGGCAGCCAAACGCTGTCTCCCGGACGAAGGCTCGCAGCCGCTGTCTCGTCGGGATCGTGGTGCTGGGGCTGGCCGGCGGCACCTCCGTGCGCGCCCAGGATCCTGCGCAGTATGGCCTCCATCTCAGTGAAGATGAGCTCCGGTCGGTGGCCGGTCGTGTGCGCGCCGGACGCAGCTTGCAGCCGGACTCGTGGCCCGACGGCGCCCGGGTCGCGGTGATGTTGTCGTTCGACGTCGACAACGACACGATATCCATCCGACGGGGGAACCCGTCGATTGGGGCGATGTCGCAGGGCGAGTATGGCGCGCGGGTCGGGCTGCGCCGGGTCGTCGACCTGATGGACCGGCACGAGATCCCGGCGTCGTTCTTCATCCCGGCGGTCAGTCTGATCCTGGCGCCAGACATGGTCGATGTCATCCAGGCGTCGGGACGACACGAGTTCGGTGTGCACGGGTGGATCCACGAGCTGAACACCGCGCTCGACGCCGAGACCGAGCGCGAGCTGGTCAGTCGGGCGCTCGACTACCTGGAGCAGGCGACCGGCACGCGGCCGGTCGGCTACCGCGCACCCTCGTGGAACTTCAGCCCGAACACCCTGAGCATCATTCGCGGGTTGGGCTTCCTCTATGACAGCTCGCTGATGTCGGACGATCGTCCCTATGAGCTGCTGGCCGACGGCGAGCCGACCGGGATGGTCGAGCTGCCGGTGGAGTGGATTCTCGATGACGCGCCGCTGATGAACCCCCGCGGGAGCACCTACACGCCGCCCCGCGAGCTTCTGCAGGTCTATCTCGATGAGTTCGACAAGGCCTACGAAGAAGGCACGATGTTTCTGCTGACCACCCACCCCCACATCATCGGTCACCGCTCCCGGATCATCATCCTCGAGGAGCTGATTGCGCACATCCAGGCGACGGGGGACGTGTGGTTCGCGACTCATCAGCAGGTGGCCGAGTATGTGAAGGCGCGCGCAGGGATGTAGGACTAAGAAGTCAGAAGTCAGAAGTCAGGAGGCAGGAGGAATACGGAGGGCTTCGCCTGCGTCTGGGTCCAGACGAACAAAACCGGACGTCGCCGGTATCACGGTACGCCGCCTTCAAGAGGGCACTACGAAGACCGTCATGAGCCTGAAGCAGACGCCATGCCTCGTCTCGGTGGTGTTGCTTGTCGCGCTGGGTCTTGTCGCGTGCGGCGAGCCGCCGCAGCGCGGGACACCGGGCGCGCCGCCGCAACTGGCGGCGACTACCGCCGTCGCGGCCGACCCGGTCAACATCGCGCATCGGGGCGCCTCCGCCTACGCGCCGGAGCACACCCTGGCGGCCTATGCGCTGGCGATCGAGATGGGCGCCGACTACGTCGAGCAGGACCTCCAGCTGACCAGCGACGGCGTGCTGGTGTGTCTCCATGACACCACCTTGAACCGGACGACCAACGTCGAGGAGGTTTTTCCGGACCGCGCAACCGAGGTGGAGATCCGTGGCGAGATGCGGCAGGTGTGGCGCGTGTCGGAGTTCACGCTCGAGGAGATCAAGATGCTGGACGCCGGCTCCTGGTTCAGCGAGGAGTTCGCCGGCGCGCGGGTGCCGACCTTCCAGGAGGCGATTGACCTGGTGAGGGGCAAGGCGGGGATGTATCCGGAGACCAAGGCCCCCGAGGAGTATGAGGCCCTGGGTTTCACCATGGAGGAGGAATTGGTTCGGGTGTTCGTCGCCAATGGGCTCGATACGCACGAGGGGCAGGCGGCCACCCCGATCTACGTGCAGTCGTTCAGTCCCGAGAGTCTGAAGCGGCTCCACTCCATCGCCGGCGACACCTACCGCCTGATTCAGCTCATCGGCGGGAGCCAGAAGGCGCTGCTCAACGAACAGGGACTCGCCGACGTGGCGAGCTACGCCACGGGCGTGGGCCCGGCGATTCAACTGCTCGTGGACGACCCGTCCCTGGGCTATGCGGCTCGCTCCCACGGCCTCGAGCTGCATCCCTACACCGTGAGCGCCACCCGGCTACCGGAGGGGTACGCGGATGTTGGTGCGTACATCCGTTACCTGTTTGACGACCTGCGCGCCACCGGAGTGTTTACGGACAACCCGGACCTCTTCCCTCGACACTGATCGGAGCGCTGCGCGCCGCGGCGGATGTCGCCCATCGGCTCAGGGCTATTGGCTTTCGGCTATGGGCGCTCGTTGACGCACGAAAAACGGGCCATGCCCCGCACACGCAGGCGCGGCCCTCGTCATCCTCTTCCCACAGCCCACAGTCGTGAGCCGGCAATCACCCCGGCGCGGTTGGAGCGTTGCCCAGTCCCTAGGGCACATTCCCGTCGAGCGTCGGGATCAGGTTGAGACCGGGGCGTGTGGTTCCGATCGAGATGCTCGGTTGGTCGGAGGCGCCATCCGGCGGCGCGTAGGTCACCCGATACTGGTTGCTGACCAGATGGTGCTTCCGGGCGATGTCCTGGCCCAGCTCCGGCAGGAGGGTGACGAACCCGGAGCCCAGGGCCAGCGTGTCGTGGCTGCCGCGCGTCACCTCGCCGACGTTCGCGGCCACCTGCGCCGCCAGCCCGCCCTCGTTCCCATGCGACAACATTCGCGTGTGCACCGTCGCCGAGTTGGCGACCAGTCGCTGCAGCGCCTCGTCGTACCGTCGCTGCAGACCGTTGCTCCCGTCGGTGCCGTCGCTGGCGACCATCACGATGACCGGAAAATACTGGCGCTCCTCGTCGTCGTGCAGTCTCCCCGCCTCTTCGATCAGCGCATCCATGAAGGTGGACGCGGCACCGGCGTCCGGCACGATCAGATCGATGCCCTTGGCCAGCTCCGCCCTGTCCATTGTGTGACGGGTGACCCAGCGGGGCTGGCGAGCGAGGGTCAGGATCGCGATTTCCACCTCGTCCGGGATCGCGTCCACGAAGCCCTTCAGGCCCTCCCGCATCTGGCCCACCGCCTGTCGGCCGCCCTCCCCGTTGTCGACGAACACAGTGACGCGCACCGGCCAGTCGATCGGTTCGAGATTGAGCGTCTCACAGGCCTCGCCGTCCCACTGCACGGTCACCTCCTCGGCGGTCAGGTCGGTGACCGGCTCACCGTCGGCGTCGACGATGCTGACAAATAGCACCTGGCTTTGTGCCACCGCCACCTGCTGGCTCGTGGCCCCAGGCACGCCGAAGACGATGAGGGCGAGCGCGATCAGCGCGCCGGCGACGGGTCGAAGACGCGCGGTTGGGATGATCATCTGAAAAGCCTCCAGTCTTGTTGAGCTTCGGCGTCACACCGGGACGACGCCACGTCGACCCCTTAGACGGTGCCCGGTGTGCGTGTGCTTACCCGTCTTCCTAAGTGGCCCCGGTCATAATTACGGTAGCATTCGGCTGGCGATGCATCCCGCCTGGACGGCGTTGCTCCTCGGTCACAAATCCCCCAATTGCTCCCTCGTCGCGCCTTGCCAGCCGGGCGCCTCACCACCCTCGGTGCGTTACCGTAATTATGACCGGGACCACTTAGTT
>JADFPE010000146.1 GCA_022562495.1 Acidobacteriota bacterium | reverse complement strand
CGCGCACCTGCGCGCCCCGCGAACGCGGAGTGGGGTTCGCGGGGGTTCGGGGCGAAGCCCCGTCTGAGTACGGTCACGCCTCGCCAGGACAACCGAGACGTGTCGTTCTGCAGAAGCCTGCCAGTTTCCCGGCCGGACGGTCAGCCGAGGTGGGCAATCGCGTCGATCTCCACGCGGACCCCCTTGGGGAGCGCGGCGACCTGCACGGTGGCGCGCGTGGGCGCAGGGGCGTCGAAGTAGCTGCCGTAGGCCTCGTTGACCTTGGCGAAGTCGGCGAGATCGATGAGGAAGATGGTCGTGCGCACGACCTGGTCGTAACCGGCGCCGGCGGCACGCAGAATGGTGCCGATGCTCTGCATGACCCGGTGGGTCTGTGCAGCGGCGTCGCCCTCGACGACGTGTCCCGACGCGGGGTCGAGCGGAATCTGTCCCGAGATGAAGAGCAGCGATCCGGCGCGGATGGCCTGGGAGTAAGGGCCGATCGCCGCTGGCGCCAGGTCGGTCTGGACGGCCTGACGCTTCGGCAGGTGACTCTGGATAGACTCCTTGAACACCGTGTTGCGTGACAAGTGAGTCGAGTTTCGATCGTGTTTTTTCGCGCTCACCACGACAGCCTCCGTTCAAGGAGTCTCGCCCCCGCGTAGCGGGGCTGTGAGAAAAGCTCGGCTAGCGAGGCGGAGCCATCCTGGTCAGGACGGTCTGAGGCACAGCCTCGCCAGACATCGGTGCGACGACAGTCAGAGCGGTTCGCAGTCGGTGGTGAATGTCCGGCGTCGCACCGAGACCCGTCGTAGGTGAGGCAGCGCCCGGACCGGGTCGGGCGCGACGAGGGAACACACCGGCAGGTTGTGACCGAGGAGGCACGTAGGCGGCTGGGAGAGAGCGCCGGTCGACTGCAGTGGGACGTACACCACGGGCTGTCAGAAAAGACGCCTCGCACGGCGACGGCGGTCTTGGCAGGCGGCTACGCCGCCTTGACCACCTTGTTCGAGCGGAGACAGCGTGTGCACACGCGGATCCGTTTGACTCCGCCGTTGATGACCGCTCTCACCCGCTGGATGTTGGGCTTGAATCGACGACTCGTGACATTGTGCGCGTGACTGACGTTGCGCCCAAAGACCGGGCCCTTCCCACAGATCTCGCAACGCTTCGCCATGGTGCTTGTCTCTTCCGTTCGTCCAGACGCCACAGTATATCAGACCGGGGTCTGAGGGCCCTGGGCGGAGCCTCGAGCTGACGCCCATCCGCCTGCGCCTCAGGAGATCCCTACGGCAGAATCACAGAGGGTGCTGGCTCCCTGGTGTCGTCCGGGGCGGTGGCGGTCGAGCTCCCCGTGTCGCCGTCGGACGAGAACCGCATCAGACGACCCACCAGGTCGAGATAAGCGCGATCGCCCCCGTCGAGTGTCTTGCGCGCATCGGTGGCGGCCCGCTCCACGAGTCGCAGCACCTCCACCAGATCCCGCTCGTTGGCCACGGGACTCCGTCCGTTTGCGCCCTCCAGCAACGGTTTCAGCTCGCGCGCGATCCGCTCGGCCGGCAACGACGACGGCCGGTGCTCGTAGATGATGCCCTTGCTGGCGGTCTCATAGGTGGCGGCCAGCGCCTGGGCGGCGTCGCGAACCACGTCGTCGTTCACCGGCATCTCGCCGGTCTCGGCGAGCTTGTGGAACGTTCCCTGGACCACGAAGAAGAGCTGATACTGCCGCCGGCCGAGCCCATCGACGATCGGCAGCAGGAACCGCGCGTCACGTTCCTGCTGTCGCTGCACCACCGCTGGCGGGTGCGTCTGTGCCGACACGAGATAGTGGCAGTCCGACGGGCACCGGATCTCGGTCAGGCGCTTGGTGCCACAGCAGACCGCACAGATCTGATGTCCCAGAGCCGGACAGGCGCGGCGCGCCCGGCGTCGTCGGCAGAGGGGGCAGGTTTCAGCGCTCATTCCTGTCTCTAGGTGGCTCAGTTTGGCACACCCCGAATCATGCCGTCAACGGGTGTTGGACATCCGTCCGATCGTCGCCTCCGAATCGATCCCCTGGTCCGGCCAGACACCCGACGGACCAACCGTGACAACCACAGCCACCGGAGAAATGTCCTCTT
Organism: Acidobacteriota bacterium; assembly: GCA_022562495.1. Lineage (GTDB taxonomy): Bacteria > Acidobacteriota > Vicinamibacteria > Vicinamibacterales > UBA8438 > NP936. The sequence goes on along the minus strand of JADFPE010000146.1, from coordinate 10,309 downwards.
TCGATGACGTGTGAAACTGGAAAAAGATCTGAAACCCTACACTCCCCTTCGTCGTCTAAGACTGTAGCACCGGTACTCGACGACGCGATTCGAGTCGCGCAGGAGGCCGGTAAAGCGTAGTCGATGAAGCAGATAGAACGGGCTCGCGAGGAAGGGCGAGACCCCTGAGGGCCATCCACAACCCTCTGGACAACCTCCCTCCTCTTTTCGATCCCAACTCGAGTCGCTTCGTGTCCGTGACGCCTGCGAGCCGCGTGTCGGCCTGGTGTCTTGGTATCTAACTTGCTTACAACACTATCGTTTTCGGGGCTTCGATCCGACACGATCCCGAGCGTGCAACACCAGCAGGTCGGACAAGAAGGAGCCGTATCATGAATACCCACACACTTGGCATGGCCGACGATCGGTATCAGGAACTGCGTCGGATCCTCGAGGAGCGGCGCGACGAGATCGCTGGCGAGGTGCAGCACAAGATTCGCAGCGTGCGAACGGAGGGGGCGCAGACGACGAATCACCGCGCTGCCGACGCCACCGAGACCTCGGAAGCGGATATCCAGGACGACATCGAGTTCGCGTTGATCCAGATGAAGGCGGAGACGCTGAGCAAGATCGGGGCAGCGCTGACGCGGCTCGAGGAAGGTACCTACGGGTACTGCTACGAGTGCGGCGACGAGATCGCCGAGCGGCGGCTACGGGCGCTGCCGTTCGCCGCACGGTGCAAGGACTGCGAAGAGGTGTGCGAGACGGAGCGGAACCGCGAGCGCGTGCTCGAGTCTCGCAGCAAGGCCGTCGCGTTGTTCAGCACCGCTTCCAGCTAGGCACCGCGAGCGTCGCGATCGCGGTCATTGGCGCGTCCGTTTGTCGGCATTCGGGTTAGACTCCTACTGCATCGGCCTCGTCCGCTCGGGCGAGGCCGGCCACACACTGTCGCTAGCTGTACGCGAGCTGTCGCGATGAGTACGAATCGTGTTCGACTGTGTCGGCACGGAGCGGCTAGCCCCGCGTAGCGGGGCTGTGTGACATGCAGCCTCGCGCGGCGGAGCCACGCGGTGTCAGGCGGAGCGTCGCTAGAAGGAGAGTCGCACGATGAGCGATGAGCACGAGCTCCCCGACGAGGAGGTCTCGGGTGGGGAGCGGCCGATCTCGATCCCACCCGAGCTGCCAGTGTTGCCGCTGCGCGATACCGTCTTGTTTCCGAATTCCTTCATGCCGCTGGCGGTGGCCCGCCAGAGCTCCGTCCGGTTAATCGAGGAGGCGATCGCCGATAGCCGGGTCGTCGGAGTGTTCACCCAGCTCGAGCCGGGTACCGAGGAGCCGACGCAGGAGGATCTGTATCCTGTCGGCACGGCAACGCACATCCACAAGATGTTCAAGCTGCCGGACGGCACCCTGCGTCTCATTGTGCAGGGCCAAGCGCGTTTGCATCTCGACGAGGTGATCGAGACCAAGCCGTATATCCGGGCGCGGGTTCGTCACGCTGAGGAAGGGATTCGCGAGGAGGACCGACTCGAGATCGACGCGCTGCAGCGCAACATCAAGAATAACTTCCAGCAAGTAGTCTCGTTGTCGCCGCTGCTGTCGGACGACTTGCAGGCGCTGGCCGGGAGCATCAGCGACTCGAGTAAGCTGACCGACTTCATCGCGTCGAGCCTGACGACCATCCCGACGGCGACCAAGCAGGAGGTGCTCGGGACGCTCGACGTGCGAGAGCGGATGGAGCACCTGAACCGCACGCTGATCAAGGAGCTGGAGGTGCTGGAACTGGGCTCGAAGATCCAGTCAGAGGTGCAGTCCGAGGTCGGCAAGAGCCAGCGCGAGTATCTGCTGCGCGAGCAGCTCAAGGCGATCCAGAAGGAGCTGGGCGAAGGGGGCGACCAGACCAGGGAGATCGAGGAGCTCAGGGAGAAGATCGAAGCGGTCGGCATGCCGGAGTTGGTCGAGAAGGAGGCGTTGCGCGAGCTCGACCGATTGTCGCGGATGCCGGTGGCGGCCGCCGAGTACACGGTGTCACGCACGTATCTCGACTGGCTGGTGGTCCTGCCTTGGAACGTCCGCACCGACGAGGTGATCGACCTGGGGCGTACCAAGGAGGTGCTCGACGCCGACCACACCGATCTGGCAAAGGCGAAGGACCGGATTCTCGAGTATCTGGCGGTGCGCAAGTTGAACCCGGACCACAAAGGGCCGATTCTCTGTTTCGTCGGTCCGCCGGGAGTCGGGAAAACGTCGCTGGCGAAGTCGATCGCGCGGTCGCTCGACCGTAAGTTCGTCCGGGTGTCGCTGGGCGGTATGCGCGACGAGGCGGAGATCCGCGGGCACCGGCGTACCTACATTGGGGCGCTGCCTGGACAGATCATGCAAGGGTTGCGGCGTGCCGAGTCGAAGAACCCGGTGTTCATTCTCGACGAGATCGACAAGCTGGGCTCGGACTTTCGCGGCGACCCGTCGTCGGCGTTGCTCGAGGTGCTCGACCCCGAACAGAACAACACGTTTCGCGACCACTACCTGGACGTGCCGTTCGACCTCTCCGAGGTGCTGTTCATCACCACGGCGAACGTGCTCGACCCGGTAGCGCCGGCGCTTCGAGACCGCATGGAGGTGCTCGAGCTGCCGGGCTACACCGAGGAAGAGAAGTTGCTGATTGCCACCGAGCACCTGGTGGATCGTCAGGTCGAGAACCACGGCCTGACGCCGGAGCAGCTCTCGTTCACCGATGACGCGCTGCGCGCGGTCATCCGCGGCTACACCCGCGAGGCGGGGGTGCGGAACCTCGAGCGGGAGATCGGCGCGCTCTGCCGCAAGGTGGCGCGGCGGCATGCCGAAGGGACGGTCGACCCGGTGGAGATCGTGCCGGACGTGGTGACCGAGATGCTCGGGGCGCCACGCTTCGAGGACGAGGAAGTGGCCGAGCGGACGAAGAATCCGGGTGTCGCGTTGGGGCTGGCCTGGACGCCGGCGGGCGGCGAGGTGCTGTTCGTCGAGGCGTCGCGGATGCCCGGCAGTGGGTCGCTGACGCTGACGGGACATCTGGGCGATGTGATGAAGGAGTCGGCGCGCGCCGCCCTGTCGTGGTTTCGGGGCCAGACCGATGCGTACGGCGTCGCCTCGGATTTCTATCAGAGCTCCGAGATTCACCTGCACGTGCCGTCGGGTGCCATCCCGAAGGACGGCCCGTCGGCCGGCGTCACGATGGTGACGGCGCTGGTGTCGGAGTTGACCGGCCGCCCAGTCCGCGGCGACGTGGCGATGACCGGGGAAATTACCCTCTCGGGTTACGTGCTGCCGGTCGGCGGTATCAAGGAAAAGGTGCTGGCCGCCCGCCGACACGGGGTCTTCGAGGTCATCATGCCGAGGCAGAACGAGAAGAACGTCAACGAGGACCTGAGCCCGGACCTCCGGCGCGACATGACGATCCATTTCATCTCGAGGATCGAAGAGGTGCTGACGTTGGCGCTGCAGCCCGCCTCGTCGAGTTCCGCCACCGAGGTGGCGAATGCTCCGGTCGAAGAGCCGGAGGTGCGCGGCACCGTCCAGTAGCGGCGTGACGGTCGTCTACTCGGCCCGCTACGCGATCGACATCGGGCCGCACGTGTTCAAGACCGAGAAGTACCAGCGCGTCCACGACCGGCTGCTGGCGACGCGTGATCCAGCGCTGCAGGGCGTCGTCGAGCCGGAGCTGATCTCGTGGGACCAGCTCGCCGAGGTGCATACGGGCGAGTATCTCGAGAAGGTCCGCACGCTCTCCCTGTCGTCGGAAGAGATCGTCGAGCTCCAGCTGCCGCTGAACGAGCCGATGGTCGAGGGCTTCCGGTTGATGACCGGCGGTACTCTGACCGCCGCCCGTCTGGCGCTGGCCGACGGCATCGCCGCCCACATCGGAGGTGGGTTCCACCACGCCTTCGCGAACCACGGCGAAGGGTTCTGTCTGTTCAACGATATCGCAGTCGCGATCGAGGTGCTCCGGCGGGAAGGGGCGGTCTCACGCGCCGCCGTGGTCGACCTGGATGTGCATCACGGCAACGGCACCGCGATGATCTACGGCCGCGACCCGTCGGTGTTCACCTTCTCGATGCACGAGCAGCACAACTACCCGGTGTTCAAACCGAGAGGCTCTCTCGACATCGGCCTCGCAGCCGGCACTGACGACGCGACGTATCTGGAGAAGCTGGCGGCCGCGCTGCCACAGATCGCCGCGCACGATCCGGACCTGATGGTCTATCTCGCCGGCGCCGACCCGTTCGAGGACGACCAGCTGGGGAACCTCGAGCTGACCAAGCACGGGCTGTGGGAACGAGACCGCCTGGTGCTGCGCACCGTACGCGCCGCGGGTTGCCCGGTCGTCATCCTTCCGGCCGGCGGCTACGCCCGCGAGCTCGTCGACACGGTCGACATCCACGTCGCGACCATCGAAGCAGCGTTGACGCCACTCCCGTGATGCCGTCTCCCCCTCTGGGAGCGAGGGCGGAGGTGAAGGCCACGGAACGTGCGCCGCGGTGAACAGCCCGCCCGAAGGCTCGACGGCGCATGTCAGCGTCATCGGCTTGCTCTAGCGAGGCTCCGCTTCAGACCGTCCCGACCCGGATGGCTCCGCCTCGCGAGCCGAGCTCTTCTCACAGCCCTGATCCGCGGGGGCTAGACTCCTGACACGGACGCTGCCGGGGTGTCAGCGAAAAATACCCGATCACAATTTGACTCACTTGTCACGAGACACGTCGTTGAAGGAGTCTAGCTGCCCTGCCTGTCCTCGCCGACGGAGATCGGCCGTCCATCGGGGTCGACGTGTTGGGTGACCCGAGCGCCACAGACGTCCTTCGGCTCCTGGAGACAGGGCATGTTCCTCTCGACCATTCTCCTGTAACCATCATCGACATTCGGCACACTCAGTCCGGGACGGCACCGACCGGCACCCTCCTGTGCATTGTCCCGTGCACCGCTGGAGCCTTCACTGAGGTGGGGAGCGGGCTGCGCCATTGTGTTCAGCGGTCACGCCGTTCTCGAAGCGCGTCGACGATCGTCTGGAGGTCGTCTGGCAGCGGGGCGGTGAACTCGACTCTCCGGCCGTCGCGAGGGTGCGTGAAGGCGATTCGGTAGGCGTGAAGGAACGGGCGGTCCAGCGTGGCGAGCACGCGATGGTCGGCCGCGAGATGGCGGCGGACACCGCCATACACGGCGTCGCCAACGACCGGGTGGCCGATACTGTTCAGGTGGACGCGGATCTGGTGCTGACGACCGGTGGCGATGGTGAGCTTCGCGAGTGTCAGACCGCGAAGACGCTCGGTGCCGGTCACTCGTGTGACGGCCGACCGGGCGCGGCGCGCGCGGGTGGACATCTTCTGGCGGTTCACCGGGTCGCGGCCGAGTGGGGCGTCGATCCGGCGGCCGGTGTGGAGCAGACCCCAGACCAGCGCCACGTACTCCTTCTCGACCTCCCGGTCGGCGAACTGGCGGGAGAGCTCGGCGTGGGCAGCGTCGTGCTTGGCGACGACCATCACGCCTGATGTGCCGCGGTCGAGGCGGTGGACGATGCCGGGGCGCTGCTCTCCGCCAATGCCGCTGAGGCCCGTGACGTGGTGCAGCAGCGCGTTGACCAGGGTGCCGTCGGCGTGACCGACGGCCGGGTGGACGACCATGCCAGCCGGCTTGTCGACGACCACCAGGTCGGGGTCGTCGTGGACGATCGAGATCGGGAGCGCCTCGGGGACCGGGGTGGAGGGCACCGGCGCCGGAATCTCCAGGTCGATGACGTCGCCGGTGTGCACGGCGTGGCTTGCCCGGACCAGCTTCTGGTTCAGGCGGACGTGGCCGTCGCGGATCAGACGCTGGATCTGTGAGCGCGAGCGCTCGGGCAGCACCGCCGTGATGCAATGGTCCAGCCGCGCGCCGTCGTGCTCGTCTGTGACCTCGAGTCGCTCTCTCGCCTCATCAGGAGGCATCGCGACCGGAGAGGAGCCGACACAGAAGCTTGGTACGTTGCGGCCACCCGTCCTGCTCGACTCTGTCGGCCTCGTCGCGCACCTGCTGAGCTCGTGCCCACGCCTGGCGTAGACGTCCGACCTGGCCCCAGCCGGCCCGCTCCAGAGCGTGTGTTGCGGCCCGCTCCACGAATTCGTCGCGTAGGGCCGCGCGTTCGATAGCCAACTCGTACCGGACCCCGGCAATGACGGCCACAGCCGCCACACCAGACAAGAGGATCATCAGGATTGCGCGTTGCAAGGTTTTCATTGGCGACCTCCTATGCGGCTTGTTTCGCTGCCGCTTCGCAGACGTGTCGTCGCCGTGACTTCGTCGGCTCAGCAACACAAGCATGACGATGCTTACGGGCACGATCAAGACCGAAACGAACTGCGAGGTCGGAAGTGTGCCGAAGACCATCCCGCGTGGGTCACCGCGGTAGAACTCGATCATGAAGCGGGCGGTCGGGTAGAGCAGCAGGTAGGTCCAGAAGGTCCGGCCGGGAAACAGGCGCCACCGGCGCTCGCCGGCGAGCAGGATCGCAAGGACGATCAACTCGGCAACCGCCTCGTAGATCTGGGTCGGATGGAGCGCGATCTCGAGCGGGGTGCCGACGTTGGAGGCCGCCAGCGTGTTGGTGAAGGTGATGCCCCACGGCACGTCGGTCGCCCGACCGTAGCAGCAGCCGGCCATCAGACAGCCCAGGCGGCCGATGGCGTGGCCCAGCGCGATGCCGGGGGCGAACAGATCGCAGGTGGTCCAGAGCGGCAGCTTGTGCCGGCGGATGTACCACCAGGCGACCGGCACCGCCAGCAGCAGCCCGCCGTAGAACACGCCACCCGACTTCAGCAGGGTCCAGAACCGCGCGGGGTCGGCGGTGAACTGGTCGAAGTCGACCACCAGCAGCATCAGTTTGGCGCCGACGAGCGCACTGAAGATGAGGAGGATGCCCAGGTCCATCACGCGCTCGCCGTTCAGCCCGGCGCGGTCCGCCCGGCGCAGCGCGAACTGCAGCCCGACGATGTAGGCGGTCGCCAGCAGCAGGCCGTAGCTGTAGATGCTGAGCGGACCCAGCTCACGGCCGAAGATGCTGACCGGACCCAGCTCAAACAGGAGTGGATACATCGCGGGTCACGACCAACATGTCGAGGATCAGCAGACAGGCGCCCACCGTGATCGCCGAATCGGCCACGTTGAACGCCCAGAAGTGATAACTCCGCCAGTACACGTCGACGAAGTCGAGGACATAGCCGGCCGCGGCACGGTCGATCAGGTTGCCGACGGCGCCGCCCAGAATCAGTGCCAGCCCGGCGCGGGCCAGCGCCTCCTGCGACCCGACCCGCCAGGCGTAGAGCCCGATCGCCGCAAGGGCGACCAGCGCGACGGCCGTCATCAGGAACTGCTTGTTGGCCAGGACGACCGCGTTCAGGAACCCGAAGGCGGCGCCGGTGTTCCGCACGTGCACGAGATTGAGGAGCCCCGGCACGATCTCGATGCTGTCGTTCAGCCCGATCTGCGTCCGGACCAGCAGTTTACTGACCTGGTCGAGGATCAACACCGCCACGCTGATCGTCCCCATGACGCGTCGGGTCATGAATCCGGCAGCGGCCGGGGCGATGTCGGGTGCCGGAGTGACGACCGGCGCCGTCTGGGACTCGATGGTCATAGTGAGGGCCAGGTCAGCCGACCGGGGCGACCGTCTCGGACAACGCGTCCGCGCAGCGGCCGCAGACCTCCGTCTCCGCCTCGGCGTCGTCCGTGGCCGCTACGACGGGGCGCACCCAGCGCCAGCAGCGCGGGCACTTGGCCGCGTCGACCCGGCGTACCTCGATACGGACCGTGCCGGCCGGCTCGCGGTACACCGTCCCGTCGCCGGTGTCACCCGACGGCGCACACGTCTGCAGTGTCACCGTCGAGGTGATGAACAGCATCGGCAGCAGGTCCCGATACGTCTCGAGCAGCCGCGCCAGCTCGCCGTCGGCGGTCAGGGTGACCGCCGCTTCCAGCGATGTGCCGACGACCTTGTCCTGTCTCAGCTTCTCGATCTCGCCGTTCACCGCGTCGCGCAGCGTCAGCAGACGGGTCCATCGGTCGATCAGCTCCGGGTCTACGAGCGTGTCGATCCCGGTCGGGAAGTCGGCCAGGTGCACGCTGTCGGCCTCGGCGCCCGGCAGGGTGCGCCAGAGCTCGTCCGCCGTGATCGGCAGGATCGGCGCGATGAGCCGGGTCAGGCCGTCGACGATCGTGTGCATCGCCGTCTGCGCCGACCGACGGTCATCGGAGCCAGGGCGGAAGGTGTAGAGCCGGTCCTTCGAGATGTCCACGTAGAACGCGCTCAGGTCCACCGTCAGGTAGTTGTTCAGCGTGTGCATGACCGTCTGAAACTCGTATCGGTCATAGGCGCGCAGCACGCGGCTCGCCACCTCGCCATAGCGGGCCAGCGCATAGCGGTCCACCTCATTCAGTCGGTCGAGCGGCAGCGCATCGGCCGCCGGGTCGAAGTCGTACAGGTTCGCGACCAGGATCCGTAGCGTGTTACGGATCTTCCGGTACGCTTCGACGACCCGCGCGAGAATTTCCGGCCCGATGCGCACCTCTTCCTGGTAGTCGACCATCGCGACCCAGAGCCGCAGCACCTCGGCGCCGCTCTGTTTGATGATCGCCCCCGGCTCGATGGTGTTACCGAGCGACTTCGACATCTTGCGGCCCGACTCGTCCACCACGAAGCCGTGGGTGATGACCTGTCTATAGGGCGCCGCGTTTCTGGTGGCCAGCCCGACCAGCAGCGAGCTGTGGAACCAGCCTCGATACTGGTCGCTGCCCTCCAGATACACCGTGTAGGGCCACCCCAGCTCGGGGTGGTCGCCCAGCACCGCCTCGTGGCTCGACCCCGAGTCGAACCAGACGTCGAGGATGTCCCGCTCCCGCTCGAACTCCGCGCCGCCGCACTTCTGGCAGCGGAGGTCCGGCGGTACGAATTCGGCGATGTCCCGCTCGTACCAGGCGTCGGCGCCATGCTCGGCGAACACGGCGGCCGCGCGGTCGGTCAGCTCCGTCGTCAGCACCGCCTCCCGGCACCCCGTGCAGTAGACCGCCGGAATCGGCACTCCCCACGACCGCTGGCGCGAGATACACCAGTCCGGCCGGTTGGCCAGCATGTTGTGGATCCGCTCTTCCCCCCAGGCGGGGAACCACTCCACCTGCGTGATCGCCGCGAGCGCCCGGCGCCGCAGGTCGTTGGTGTCCATGGCGATGAACCACTGCCACGTGGCCAGGAAGATCACCGGGTGATGACACCGCCAGCAGTGCGGGTAGGTGTGGTCGAGCGGCTCGCTGTGCCACAGCCGGCCCGCCTCGGCCAGCGCCGCTTCCACCTTCGGGTTGGCGTCGAAGACCTTGTCGCCCCCGACAATCTCCACGTCGTCGTCGAACCGGCCCGACGGCCCGATCGGGGCATAGATCTCCAGCCCGTAGCGCACGCCGGTGTTGTAGTCGTCGGCGCCGTGCCCCGGCGCCGTGTGCACCGCGCCGGTCCCCTGCTCCAGGGTCACGTAGTCGGCCAGCACGCCCACCGAGCTCCGGTCGTAGAGCGGGTGCCGGAACCGCAGCCCTTCGAGGTCGCGCCCCTTCAGGCTGGCCAGCTTCGGGCCGAATGCGCGCCCGACCGTCCCGGCAACCTGCTCGGCCAGCCGTTCGGCGACGATGACCGCCGTGCCGCCGACGTTATAGATGCCGTAGTCGACGTCGGGGTGGAACGCGACCGCGAGGTTCGAGGGGATCGTCCAGGGCGTGGTCGTCCAGATGAGCACCGAGACCGGCCGGCCGGCCAGCGCCGGTGCGTGCGCCGCCAGCGCCGACGCGCTCTCGGCGCTCAACGGAAACTCGACGTAGATCGACGGCGAGGTGTGGTCTTCGTACTCCACCTCCGCCTCGGCGAGTGCGGTGCGGCAGTGCAGACACCAGTGCACCGGCTTTTTGCCCCTGTAGACCACTCCCTGCTCGACGAACCGGCCGAGGGCCCGCACGATCGCGGCCTGGTAGCCGTTGGTCATCGTCAGATACGGCCGGTCCCAGGCGGCGAGGATACCGAGCCGTTGGAAATCGGCCGACTGCAGCTCGACGAACGTCTCCGCGTACCGCCGGCACGCGCGGCGGAAGTCGGCCACGCTCATCTCGCGCTTCTTCCGGCCGAGCTCCTTGTCCACCTTCAGCTCGATCGGCAACCCGTGACAGTCCCAGCCCGGCACATACGGCGCATCGAACCCCGCCATCGTCCGCGACTTGACGACGATGTCCTTCAGCACCTTGTTCAGCACGTGCCCGATGTGGATCGGCCCATTGGCGTAGGGCGGGCCGT
>JADFPE010000145.1 GCA_022562495.1 Acidobacteriota bacterium | reverse complement strand
TGCCGTAGGCGAGCACGATGTACTGGGTGCCGTTGAGCATGTAGGTCATCGGCGTCCCCGTCGGGGCCACGCCCAGCTCGACCGAGTGCAGCGTCTCGCCCGTGGCCTTGTCGAACGCGACCAGGGCCGGCGTACGGGAAAACGCCCTGGGCGCCAGAGTCCGGTCGGCCACCGGACGAAAGTCGAGATCCGACGCGTCGCCCCGACCGCGGAAACCGAGAAACAGCAGGCTTCTGGTCAACAGCGGTCCCGTGTAGGCGCCACCACCCAGCGGGCCTGGGTCCGGCCCGCCCAGGTCGATGACCCGCTGGCGCGGGCCGTCACCGAGCGGCACCATCCACTCGAGCGTGCCGTCGTTCAGGTCGAAGGCGCTGAGCCGGACGTAGGGCGGCTTCCACAGCGGCAGCCCCTGTGGTCCTCGCACCCGCCCCGGACGGCCCCGGTTGTAGCGAAAGTCCGACCGGCTCGGGTCGGGCGGGGCGAGCTGCATGACGGATGGCGCCGTACGTGACGGCACATACAGCCAGCCGGTCTCGGGGTCGACCGCCGCGCCGTGCCAGTTGGCGCCGCCGCCCGCGCCCGGCATGATGATCGTCCCCCGCGTGCCGTCCCCCTCGGCCGTGATCGGCTCAAAAAGCGGCCCGTAGACGAACTCGTTCAGGAGCTCGACCGCCTCGGCCCGCAGCTCCGGCGTGAAGTCGATGAGACTGTCGATCGTCACCCCCTGGCGGTCGAAGGGCGGCGGTTTGGTCGGGAACGGCTGGGTCGGCGCCGACCGCTCGCCGGGCACGGTGGACTGGGCAACCGGGCGCTCTTCGATCGGCCAGATCGGCTCGCCGGTGACCCGGTCGAAGACGTAGGTGAACGCCTGCTTCGTCACCACGGCCACCGCTTTGACCGGCCGCCCATCGACCACCAGGTCGACGAGCAGCGGCGCCGCCGTCGCGTCGTAGTCCCACAATCCGTGGTGCACGAACTGAAAGTACCAGACGACCTCGCCGGTCCGGACGTCGAGACAGACGATGCTTTCGGCGTACAGGTTGTCACCATGCCGGTGGCCGCCGTAGTAATCGTTGGTCGGGGTGCCGGTCGGAATGTAGACGTAACCCAGCTCCGGGTCGGCGCTGAGCAGACCCCAGGCATTGGCGGCGCCGGTGTTGCGCCACGACCCGTTCTCCCACGTGTCGTTGCCAAATTCGCCTTCCTGGGGGATGGTGTGGAACTCCCACAGCTCGCGGCCCGTTCTGGCGTCGAAGCCGCGCACGTCCCCGGGTGGCGCCAGCTGGTAGCGGGGGCCGTCGGACACGACCGACCCGATGACGATGACGTCGCCGACGACGATCGGCGCCGACATCAGCTGATACGCGCGTCGCTCGATCGGACGGCGTAACCCCTGGGTAGCGTCGATGGCGCCGTCGGCACCGAAGTTGGCGATCGGCCGGCCGGTCCGCGCGTCGACCGCCCACAGATACGCGTTCCCGGTCGGGAGGAAGATGCGCGCCGCCTGGCCATCCGACCAGTACGCCACGCCGCGAGCGTTGTAGCCGGTGTTCGCCGGCCGCTCACCCTCCCAGCTCCCGGGGTCGAACACCCAGCGCGTCTCGCCGGTCTCGGCGTCGATCGCCGCGGCCTGGCTCATCGACGTCTTGATGTAGAGCACACCGTCCACCAGGATCGGCGTCGCCTTGAACGCGGCAGGCAGGGTGGGGAGCGTCGTCCGGTGTGCGGTCACGATCGCGTTGTCGGGCGACGCCCACCGCCACACGACCTCGAGATCGGCGACCGTCTCGCGGTCGATCTGATCGAGCGGGGCGTATTTGGTGCTCGCGTGGTCCCCACCATAGGTGGGCCACTGCCCGTCGGGTGCGCCCTGCTGGGCGTAGGCGGGCGAGAGCCCAGCCAGGGTCACGACCAGGGCACACCGCACAACGCGATCTCGCATCATTCCCCGTGACGTGGGACGGGCCGCCTACCGGCGCCGTGGCCCGGCGGACGCCGACTGAAGATCGCGGCGAAGCCCTCCGGCTTCCCCTGTCTCCTGTCTTCTGCCTCCTCCCTGCCGTCAGACGTCTGAGAGCTCCCTGAACGTCCCGGTGCTGTCGCCGATCCGCTCCACCGGCACGCCGAGCTTGTTCAGCAGCGTCTGATACAGGTTTGCCAGTGGGGTGCCGTCCGGATACCGGATGTGGCGTCCCCCCTTGAGGGTGCCCGCCCCGCCACCGGCCACCAGGATCGGGAGCCCGAGCGGAATATGCAGGTTGCTGTTGCTCATGCCGCTGCCGTAGATCAGCGTCATCTGGTCGAGCAGGGAGCCGTCGCCGTCGGGGGTCGACCGCAGCCGCTCGAGGTAGTACGCCAGCAACCCGGCGTGAAACACCTGAACGCGGGTCAGCTTCTCCAGCTTCTCGGGGTTGTTCTGGTGGTGGGACAGCGGGTGGTGTTGATCGGGGACCCCGAGCTCCGGGAAGGTCCGGCTGCTCAGCTCCTTCCCGATCATGAACGTGATGACCCGCGTCATGTCCGATTCGAAGGCCAGGACCTGCAGGTCGATCATGATCTTGGCGTACTCCTCGAAGCTCTCCGGGATGCTGCCGGCCGGGCGCTCGAACGTCGGCAGCTCACGGTCGCGCTGCGCCTCCGCCGTCTGGATGCGCCGTTCGACGTCGCGGATCGCCTCGAGATACTCGGTCAGCCTGGCGCGGTCGCGCCCGCCCAGCGCCCGCCGTTGATCGTTGACCCCGGCCTGCACCGAGTCGAGCAGGCTGCGGTTGCGGTGGCGCCGCGCGGCTCGCACGGCCGGGTCCGTGCTGTCGCTGTCGCCAAAGAGGCGCTCGAAGACGGCGCGTGGGTTGTTCTCCATCGGCAACGGCGTCGTCGGGCTGCGCCAGCACAGCGTGTTCACATACGCGCAGCTGTACCCGACGTCGCACGCGCCGGCCAGCTCAGTCGTTTCGAGACCGACCTCGAGCGAGGCGAGCTGGGTCTCCCGGCCGAGCTCGGCGCCCGCAATCTGATCGATCGACACGCCGGCCCGGAAGTCGACACCTTCGGTCGGTTTGGCGTGGACGCCGGTCAGGAACGCGGCTCCGATACGTCCGTGTCCGCCGGCCGGCTCGCCGGGCAGCGCGACGGCGGGCTGGTTGTCGAGCCCCGTCAGCACCAGCAGCTGGTCCCGCATCGGCGCCAGCGGCTGGAGAATCGGCGAGAGCGCGAACCCGGTGCCCTCCGTTGTGGGGGTCCAGTTGTCCATGACGGCGCCCATCGGGACGTAGACAATGCCGAGGCGCGGGGTCGGGCGCGCGGCGGTGTTGCGGAGGGCGGCGTACGCCGGGACCATCCCGTCGAGCAATGGCAGCGCGATGGTGGCCCCGAGCCCGCGCAAGACCGTACGACGCGGGAGGGCCTTCTTGGTGATGATCATGGCTCCGAGCTCCTCAGTTGAAACGGCGTGCTCTTGGCGATGCCGAGGATGATCGATGACCAGCGATACCCTCCCGCCTTCGCCTCTCGCATGATGGTCCGGATGGCTGGCATGTCGTAGGTCTCGACGCCCCGGCCCAGCGCATAGGTAAGCAGCTTGCTCGTGACGGTGCGCACGAACTCCTCGCCGCGCGTCTGCAGCATCTGCCGCAGGCCCGCCGGTCCGTCGAACGCCATCCCGCCGGGCAAGGCGCCGGTCGCGTCCACCGGTGCGCCGCCCTCGTCGACGTCCCGCCATTTCCCGATGGCATCGAAGTTCTCGAGCGCGAACCCGAGCGGGTCCATCTGCGCGTGGCAGCTGGCGCACGCCGGGCTCGCGCGGTGCTGCTCCATCCGCTCGCGCACCGAACGCGGCGCGGTGTCCGCCTCGTTCTCCGCGAGCGGCGGCACGTCGGGCGGTGGTGGGGGTGGTGGCGCACCCAGGATGTTCTCCAGCAGCCATTTCCCCCGCACCACCGGCGACGTTCGATTGGCGTAGGAGGTGACCGTCAGGATGCTGCCATGTCCGAGCAGTCCTCCGCGCCGGTCATCACTGAACGTCACGCGCCGAAAGTGACTCCCATACACGTCCGGGATCCCGTAGTGCCGGGCCAGCCGCCCGTTCACGAACGTGTAGTCGGCCGTCAGCAGGTCGAGCACGCTGCGATCCTCGCGGAGTTGGTGCTCGATGAACAGCTCGGTCTCGCGCTGAAACGCCTCCCGGAGGTCGTCGTCGAACTCGGGAAACGCATTGATGTCAGGCGCGACGGCCCGCATGTTACGAAAATGCAGCCATTGCGCGGCAAAATTGGTGACGAGCGTCGCCGCCCGCGGGTCCACCAGCATGCGCCGCACCTGCTGTTCCAGCACCGCCGGGTCACCGAGCGCTCCCCGCACCGCCACGTCCAGCAGCTCGTCGTCCGGGATGCTGCTCCAGAGGAAGAACGAGAGGCGGGAGGCCACGGCGATATCGCTGAGCCGATACGCGGTTCCTGCCGCCACGTCGACCGGGTCGCGCTCGACACGAACCAGGAAGCTCGAGTCGAGGAGGATCCGTTCGAGCGCGAACTGGATGCCGGCGTCGAAGCGGCCCGCGTCCGCTCGGCCGGCCCGGTAGAACCGGAGCAGCGTCTCGATGTCCGCCTCTGTGACCGGGCGCCGATACGCGCGCCGAGCGAGCGCCGAGAGAATCCGGGTGGCGCAGGTCTCCGCCTCCTGTACGCTGGCATCGTCACCCGGCTCGCACACGAAGACCCGACGGCGGCTGGCGGTGTCACCCGGTCCCGTGGCGTCGTACGGGCCGGCGATATCGAGCGCCTCGACGCGCGCCTCCGCGCCTCGGATGCCGCGGAAGCTGATGCTTCCCACCGGGAGCTGGGCTGGACCGACACCTTCTGGCGCCACCATCTTCTCGACGAACGTGACGCCCACGACCCGCGACCCGGCCGCCACGCGGAGCCGGACCTGGAACGGCGCGTCGGGTGCTGGGTCCCGGGTGCCGGTGTCTCGTGCCGCCGGCGCCCGCGCCCGCCTGCCGCCGACCGTGAACGTCTGAATGCGCTTGCCGTCCAGACGAATGTCGAGCTGATGCGGCTCGCGAAACCGTCGCCCGCGCAGCCGGACGGTCAGGACGTACTCCGCATCGAGCGGAAAGTGATGCCGCACCGCAAGACCACCGCGGCTGCCGAACGGGAGATCGGGACTGGATTGCCCGACTTGCAGCTGGAGCCGCGAGACGGTGTAGCTGGTCACACCCGGACGCATCGTGGGGTCGCCGACCGCGAGTCGGGCGATCGTCGCGGATGCGGACATGTAGCGTTCGAGCAGCGCGGACGACACCGGGAGCATGTCCGCGTTGTTGTCGAAGCCGTATGCCATGTCGTCCGCCGGCAGCAGCGCCCGTCCATCGATCTCCAGCGCCAGCAGGTCGCGGATCACGTTCGTGTACTCGGTTCGGTTGAGCCGCCGCGCGGTCGGCCGGCCTGGATGTGGTCTGGCCGCCGCGCCCTGGTCGATCGTCGTTTCCAGCCAGGAGGCGAACGCTTCGTAGGTCGCCGGCGCCGGCCGTGGCCGGCCCGCCGGTGGCATCGTCCCGGACCGCAGTTTCCGTACGACCTTCTCCCACGCCTCCGTGTCGTCGCCCACATGCCCGAAGTCGGCCGCGTCGAGCATGAGGTTCGCCGTCTGCAACCGGGCGTTGTGGCAGGTGACGCAGTACCGGTCGAGCACGGCACGGTAGCGGGCGGGGACAGCAGTGGCCAGGCCGGTTGGTGTCTGCGATGCTGCTGGTGCAGCGGCTGCGTGCAGGCGGTCGGGTATCGCCCAGATGCCTGCCCCGACCAGTAAAATGCTGGCCAGGCCTGTCAGGAGGGTCCTTTCAGGGGCCTGTCTCGTAGGCATGCGATATGTAGCCGATCATAGGCGCGCTCGGCGAGTGCTGTCCACGGAAATCCTGGTGCCGCGACAACGCGAGACGACGCTCACTCCGTGTAGATGCTAGGATTTCGGCATGCAGGGCGATGGTGCCATCTCGGGCCCGGGAGGAGGAGACACATGAGGGTCGGCGCCGCACGCATTGTGGTCGTGGGGACGGTCCTGCTGCTGTCCAGCCCGAACCTCTGGGCGGGCGCTGACGACGTGCCGCTCCTGGAGGCGGTCAAACGACAGGATCTGCCGGCCGTGCGGGCGCTCTTGCGCGAGAACGTCGACGTGAACGCGCCGCAGCCGGATGGCGCGACGGCGCTCCATTGGGCGGTACATCTGGACGACGCGGAGATCGTGGACCATCTGATTCGAGCGGGCGCACAGGTCGACGCGGCGAACGAGTACGGCGTCACGCCGCTCTCGCTGGCGTGCGGCACCGGCAGCGCGTCACTCGTGGAGAGACTGTTGACGGCGGGGGCGGATCCGAATCTGGCGCGTGCGACCGGAGAAACCCCGCTGATGCGGGCGGCGAGCACAGGCAGCGTGACGGCGGTGGAGGCGCTCATCGCGCACGGTGCCGACGTGAACCAGACGGAGCCGGCGGTGGGGCAGACACCGCTGATGTGGGCGATCTCGACACGACACCCGGCCGTGGCGGAGGTGCTGATCGCGCACGGGGCCGACGTCCGTGCCCGCTCGGCCGGCGGATTCACGCCGCTCCTGTTCGCGGCACGGGAAGGCGGTCTCGACGCCGCCCGTTTGCTGGTGAACGCCGACGCGGACGTCCACGACGCGATGGAGGACGGCACGAGCGCGTTGCTGGTCGCCACGGTACGTGGCCATGTGCCTCTGGCCATCTTCCTGCTGGAGCAGGGTGCGGATCCGAACGTTCCCGGCCCGGGGTATACGGCGCTGCATTGGGCGACCGGCGCCTGGCAGACGGAGCTGAGCGGTCCGAACGGCATCGCCACGGATCGCGATGACGAGTGGCGAGGGTTGCGCGGCGTACCGGGCGACACGCTGCGCCTGGTGACGGCGCTCCTGGCGCACGGCGCCGATCCAGACGCCCGACTCGAGACAATCCCGCCGCGGGCTGGCTACAGTCAGCTGCGGGTCGAGCACCGCATTGTCGGGCTGAGCCCGTTCCCGGGTGCGACGCCATACTTGCTGGCCGCCATGGCCGGCAACGTCGACGTCATGCGTCTACTGGCCGACGCCGGTGCGGACCCGGGGCTGATGGCGGACGACCAGACGACCCCGCTGATGGTGGCCGCGGGGCTCGGCCGGTACATGGCGGAAACGCTGGTGACGGAGGCCCGCTCGCTCGAGGCGGTCGCCCTCGCGCTGGAGCTCGGCGCCGACGTCAACGGGGTCAACGACGCCGGCAACACCGCCCTGCACGGCGCCGCCTACATCAAGTCGGACGCGCTCGTGCGTCTGCTGGTGGACCACGGAGCCGCGCTCAGCGAGGTGAACGCGCGCGGCCAGACGCCGCTGATGATCGCGCAGCTGTCCCGCGCCGGCAGCGCCACGACCACGACCCGCACGAGCACCGGCGATCTGCTTCGGGAGCTGGGAGCCGACACGGTCGCGGACGATCAACCACCTCGCTGACCGCAAGCGCGACCCGATCAGCCTGCCGAATAGCGAGTTCCGGGTGAAAGACGCCCTCGAAGATCGCGACGACCTGATCAGCTCGCCTCTCATCGTGCTCGATACCGCGCACGACGGCGTGTTCGAGCGGCGGGTCTACGACATGCTGGATGCCGCCGGCTACGAGGGGCTGCTCCTGCTCGACGACATCAATCTCAACACCGCCATGCAGGACTTCTGGCGCCAGATCAGCCGGGAGAAGATCGACCTCACGCCGATCGGGCACTGGTCTGGCACCGGGCTGGCGCGCTTCGCCGCACACGCGGACGAGATGTGTCGAGAACCGTACCTGGTTCGCTCGACATCTCACGCACCCTGATCCACCTCCAGGTCGTCCGGGCATGCAGCAGCGTGTGGGCAAGGGAATCGCGGACGCCGGGATCGTGCCGAACGCGACGGAGCGTTTCACGGTGAGCACCCGAGGACACCGTGGCTCCAGCGGCAGCGGTCTTCACGTTCGCCCGAGACGGCCAGTGCCCAGGCTCGCCGCTTCATCCTTGCGTTGCCGTCTGGTCCTGACCCAGAAGAACCCTACGACCGCTATGGCAATCGTCGTCACCATGAACATCATCTCTGACCTCCTCTGCGGTGCGCAGACGCAGCGCTCAGGGCAGTCGAGCGCAAGCGTCATGCCGAGGAGACGCCAGCGGATCGCCGGGTGTACAGCGCGTGCGTTTTCCTAGACATACGCGCCGGGAACCGCATGGAGGGGCCAGAGCCGACCGCCAGAACATGCTCAAATCCGAGGGGCGGATTTCAGTATCGTCGTGTCACATCGAATGTGGCCTTCGTCTCGCGTCTGACAACGGACCCGCAGGGACCGCTCGTCGAGTGCGGTGTTCTCGGTGTTGAGGACCGCTCGGACATCACGCCAACGCTATACTGGACTCATTTCTTGGCCGGCTCTGACAGCCCTGCATCGTGCTGTGAACCGACGGGCCGTCCTGCGGCATGCGGTGGTGCCGACCGTCGCGGGGCAGCGGGAGTTGTGGTCCCGCGCAGCGATCTTTCACATGACCGGTCACCGAAACCTGTGATCTGCGAAAGGACACCCATGCAGATCGAACCGACGCGTCTGAGTGTGGCCCTCGTGACGGCAGCGTGGTGTACTGTCGGAGCATGCCCGTTTGTCGCCACCCGCCTGACGCAAGGGTCCAGCGGATCGATCCGCTACGAGATCGTGGAGGGCAGTCGGGCGTCGTTTCGCGTGCGCGAACAGTTGGTCGGCATCAGCTTCGCGAACGACGTTGTGGGCATGACGACCGCGGTCGAGGCCACGCTCGTGATCGGCTCCGATGGGGCCCTGGACCTCAGTCAGTCCCGGATCACCGTCGACCTCGCCACCCTGTCGAGCGACCAGAGCATGCGTGACGGCTTCCTCCGCCGTCGCATTCTCGACGTGGAACAGTATCCGCAGGCGGTCTTCGTCCCACGGCGGCTCGGCGGCGCCACGGTGCCGCCCGAGCCATCGGGCGAGATGCCGTTCGACATCGTCGGCTTCCAGCTCATCGGCGACATGACGATTCACGGCATGACCCAGGAGATCACGTTTGACGTCATCGGGACGTTCCGTGGCGACACGGTTCAGGGCAAGGCGCTGACGAGCTTCCCCTTTTCCATGTTCAACCCCACACGGCCCAGGCTGCCCTTCCTGCTGAGCGTCGAGGATGAGATCCGGCTCGAGATCGACTTCAAGCTCGTGAAGGCCGGCTAACCGAAAGACAGCGTCATGATACGGCTCGACAGGAGGCCTCGACGCGTGCTGCTAGAAGGCGCGCTCTGCGAATGTACGGGAGATTCACTGTGCCACGCATGCACCTCGCCCGGATTGGCGCACTGATCTTTGCGCTCAACGGCGTGTCGCCGCTGCCGCTGTCCGCGCAAGATGAGCCACCGGTCAATCGCGTCATCGCGCAGCTACGGCAGGGCCGGCCCGCCATCGGCACGTTCACGCGAACCGCCAGCCCCGACCTGGATTTCGCCGTCATCGACACCCAGTACGGGGAGTTCGACATCGAGGCGGTTCGTCAGGCCCTGCTCGGGAT
Source organism: Acidobacteriota bacterium (assembly GCA_022562495.1). Lineage (GTDB taxonomy): Bacteria > Acidobacteriota > Vicinamibacteria > Vicinamibacterales > UBA8438 > NP936. The sequence continues at coordinate 2,888 of JADFPE010000145.1, read as the reverse complement.
GCGGAGTGGTGACGGGGCACCCGCCGTCACGCCGATCGTCCGCATTCCGTACGATGCGAGAGAGGCCCCGCACGCCGTGGTCAAGCAGCTCCTCGATGTCGGCGTGTTCGGTGTGATGTTTCCCGACATCGAGACGAAGGCACAGGCCATGAGGGCCATCAGCTCGATGCGCTTCGCGCAGGTAGCGGGTGCGAGCGATGCGGAACCGGCGGGACTGCGTGGGTTGGGCTCCGGGTCGGCACCGGGTTACTGGGGACTCAGCGAAGACGAGTACCGCGCACGTGCCGACGTGTGGCCGCTCGATCCGTCTGGGAAGCTGTTCGCGATGCTGCAGATCGAGTCGCTGGCCGGGATCGAGCATCTCGATGAGATCCTCGATGTGCCGGGGATTGGCGCGATCTTTCTGGGACCCACCGATCTCGCCAGATCGGCCGACGCGGACGGTCCCAACGCCCCGAGGGTCGAGGCGCTCGTCCAGGAGGTCCTCGCGGCGTGCCTCGCACGGCACGTCCCCTGTGGGTATCCGATCGTGGCGCCCACACGCGAAGCGGCCGAACGCGAGACGGCGAGACGCCTACGAGAAGGCTTCACGGTCCTGGCGGTCATGACGACCGGACGATAGGGGAGCCATCATTGCCTGACGGTCTCAGGATAGGATACAGTCACGCCGCTGTCGGATGTGGTGGCTGGGGCACAAGGGTCCCGCACGCGCGGTAGGAAAGGGGCAGTATGTCAGAGGCAACACGTCGAGTCTCGGTCGTCGTCACGTGCCTGCTCCTGGCAACCACCGTGCTGTCGGCGCAACGGGGAACCGCCGACGGTGAGTGGCGCTTTTACAACGGCGATGCCGGCAGCACACGATACGCGCCCTTCGATCAGATTAACAAGGACACCGTCAAGGACCTCACGATTGCGTGGCGCTGGAAGACGGAGAACCCCGCACCGCGTCCGGAGACCAACTACCAGGCGACGCCGCTCATGGTGGATGGGGTGTTGTACGTCACGGCGGGAGCCCAGCGCGACGTGGTTGCGATCGATGCCGAGACGGGCGACACGCGCTGGGTGTGGCGCTACAACGAGGGCGCTCGGGGAGAAGCCGCGCCACGCAAGAACCACCGGGGTGTGGCGTACTGGACCGACGGCGCCGCCGCGCGGATCGTCTACATCACCCCCGGCTTCAATCTGATTTCCCTCGATGCACAGACCGGGCTGCCGGATCCCCGATTCGGTCTCGAGGGGATCGTCGATCTCTACGATGGCCTCGACAGACCGAGACCCAGAGTTGGCGCGATCGGGTCGACCTCCCCACCCATCATCGTCAACGACGTCATCGTCGTCGGGTCGGCGCAGTCGGCCTTCGCGCCCACCAAAGAAAACATCGCCGGGTTCGTCCGGGGCTACGACGTGAGGACCGGCGAACGACGCTGGATCTTCCACACCATCCCGGTGGCGGGTGAGTTCGGCAACGAGAGCTGGGAAGCAGACTCCTGGACCTATACCGGCAACACCGGTGTCTGGGCGCCGATGTCCGCCGACCTGGAGTTGGGGTACGTCTACCTGCCGATCGAAACGGCGACCAACGACACCTATGGCGGCGACCGCCCCGGAGACAACCTGTTCGCCGAGAGCCTCGTCTGCCTCGACGCCGCCACCGGCGAGCGCGTCTGGCACTTCCAGTTCGTCCATCACGGCGTCTGGGACTGGGATACTCCGAACGCGCCGATGCTGCTCGACATCACCGTCGACGGTCGGCCGATCAAGGCGCTCGCGCAGGCGACCAAACAGGCGTGGCTCTATGTGTTGGACCGGGTGACGGGCGAGCCGGTGTGGCCGATCGAGGAGCGTCCCGTCCCGCGCACGGACGTCCCCGGGGAACAGACCTCACCGACTCAGCCGTTTCCGACAAAGCCCGCGGCGTTCGACCGTCAGGGACTGACCCACGACGACCTGATCGACTTCACGCCGGAGCTGAGGGCGGAGGCGGTGGAGATCGTGTCGCAGTATCGGATTGGACCAATCTTCACGCCGCCGAGCGTGAGGGGCGCAAACGGTCTTCGGGGCACGCTGATTCTGCCCGGGATGATCGGTGGTGCGAACTGGCAGGGGGCGGCGGCCGATGCCGAGACCGGCATTGTCTACGTGCCCTCGATCACGCACCCGATGGCCTACGGCGTCACGCTCCGGGATGCCGCCGCGGCACCGGCCGCGCGGCGGGGTGGACCGCGACCCGGCGGCGGTGCGGCGGGCGGGGGGCGGGGCTGGGGGCGCGAAGGCTGCGTGCAAGCCGGCCGAGGAGGGCTTTCCCCCTTTCGGCAGGCGGTTGAATCGGTCTCGTTCGATTAATGAGCCTTTCTTGACGGGGATCACCGGCATCATGTCGTTCAACCGGGAGGATTCCGGTCCGCACATCGGGCCCGGGCGGGGGTTGCCGGAGCGCGCCTGGAGACGGCCTGCGGGTTTTCTGCTCTGCTTCGCGCTCCTGTCCCTTTCGGCCGGGCCGGTCTCGGCGGAGCAAAGAGCGGGATGCCCGAAGGGGTCGGAAAAGTATCTGGCGGCGGCCGAGGCCGCCGTCGATCCCCGCGTCCGAGAGAGTCTCATCCGCAAGGCGATCCGTGATTGCCCCGAAGAGCCGCGGGCCTACTACTTGCTGGGCCTCCATTACCAGGCCCTGAACCTCAGGACGCGCGCCGGCCAGGCGTATCTATCGGCGCTCAAGCATCTTCCCGTCGCCTCGAACGTCCTCCGGGAGATCGGGCGATTGGACCTCGCCAATCCAAAGGAAGCGCTCTGGAACGTCGTCGGTTTTTTGATTCCTCAAGATGAGCGGGGGTCGAGCGGGGCTCCGGAAGTCGTGTCCCTTGAAGGACTCATGAAGAAGAATCCCCAAG
>JADFPE010000144.1 GCA_022562495.1 Acidobacteriota bacterium | reverse complement strand
CGGGCTGCTAAACTCTTCGAACCGAGGCTGTCGTGGTAAAAGCGAAAACACACGATCGCGACGTGACTCGATCGTCACGATAAGCGTTGTGCAAGGAGTCTAGCCCAGGAGAATCTTATGCGCCGAACACCGTCGCGCGCCGTCGTCATGGGGGTCGCTGCCGCTCTGACCGCGGCCCTGCTGAGGGCGTCTCCGGTCGTCGCGCAGGAAGCGACGGGATATCTGACCCCGCCGCGGGAGATCGTCGAGATCCTGGATGCGCCGCCGATCCCCCAGGTGGTCGTCAGCCCGAGGGGTGATACGGTCGCCCTGCTCTCGCGTCCGGCCATGCCGTCGATCGCCGAGCTGGCGCAGCCGATGCTACGGCTGGCCGGCTACCGGCTGAACCCGCGGACCAACGGCCCGCACCGCTCGGCCGGGTTCACCCGGATCACGCTGAAGGGGACCAGCGACGGGGCGGAGCACGCGTTCGATGCGCCGCGCGAGACGTCGCTCGGACCGGTCGAGTTCTCGCCGGACGGCTCACGGCTGATCTTCACGCTGACCCGGTACAACGGCATCGAGGTGTGGCTGATGGAGGTCGCCACGGGCGACGTACGGCCGCTCAGCGACGCCTCGATCAACGCGGCGTGGGGTGACCCCTGCGACTGGCTGGACGAGAACGCCACCATCGTCTGCACCTTCAAGGCGTCGGCGCGCGGCGCCCCGCCGACCGCGCCCGAGATCCCCGCCGGACCGAACATCCAGGAACACGTGGGCGGCGCGGCGCCGATCCGCACCTACCAGGACCTGTTGCGAAACGCCGACGACGAGGCGCTGTTCGAGTACTACTTCACGAGCCAGGTCGCCACGATCGATATCGCCACCGGCCGGCGCACCGCGGTCGGCCGACCCGGGCTCTACCAGCAGGTCAGCGCATCGCCGAGCGGGCAGTACTTCCTGATGGTCGAAGTCGAGCGGCCATTTTCCTGGCTGGTCACCGCCCGCAGCTTCCCGAAGGACGTGACCGTCCGGAACGGCAGCGGCGAGCTGGTCGCGCCGATCGCGCGGTTGGGGCTGGCCGACGCGGTCCCGATCGGCGGCGTCCCGACCGGTCCTCGCCGCTACACCTGGAACCCGACCGAACCACACACGCTGGTCTGGGTCGAGGCACAGGACGGCGGTGACCCGCGACGGACGGTACCACACCGTGACCGGGTCCTCTCACTGGGCGCCCCATTCAGCGGCGAGCCGACCGAGCTGGCCCGGACCGAGTTTCGGTACGGCGGGATCGCCTGGACGGAGGACGGCACGGCGCTGCTGACCGAGACCGACCGGCGCACCCGCCGCACGCGCACCTGGGTGCTCGCCGGCGACGGCGAGCCACGCAGGCTCTGGGACCGCAGCACGGAAGACCGTTATGCCAACCCCGGGAGACCGGTCACAAGACTACGCCCCGGCGGGCGTGTGATCCGCCAGACCGGGGATGCCATCTACCTGACCGGCGACGGGTCGTCGCCCGCGGGTGACCGCCCGTTCCTCGACCGGCTCGATCTGCGCACGTTCGACACTGAGCGGCTGTTCCGGAGCGCCGACGACGCCTACGAGGTGGTGGCCGCCGTGTTGTCCGACGATGGCGGGTCGCTGCTGATACGCCGCGAGACACGGGTCGATCCGCCGAACTACTACGTGCGTGACACCGCCGGCGGCACCAGACGGGCGATCACGAGCTTCGAGGACCCAGCGCCGCAGTTGACCGGCATCGAGAAGACGCTGGTGACCTACCAACGCGCCGACGGCGTGCAGCTGTCCGGCACGCTGTATCTGCCGCCCGGCTATCGCGAGGGACAACGCGTCCCGATGGTGATGTGGGCCTATCCGCGCGAGTTCGTCGACCCCCAGCTCGCGGGGCAGATCAGCGGCTCGAACAACCGGTTCACGGCGATCCGCGGCCCGTCCCACCTGTTGCTGCTGACCCAGGGCTTCGCGATCTTCGACGGGCCGACGATGCCGATCATCGGCCCGGGCGAGACCGCCAACGACACCTATATTGAGCAGCTCGTGGCGAGCGCGCAGGCGGCCGTAGACACGGTGGTCGACCTGGGGGTCACCGACCGCGACACGATCGGCATCGGAGGACACAGCTACGGCGCGTTCATGACGGCCAACCTGCTGGCGCACTCCGACCTGTTCCAGATGGGTATCGCCCGCAGCGGCGCCTACAACCGATCGCTGACCCCGTTCGGGTTCCAGAACGAGCGACGCACCTTCTGGGAGGCCACCGACATTTACGCGGCGATGTCGCCGTTCTTCCATGCCGACAAGATCAACGAGCCGATCCTGCTGACCCACGGAGAGGTCGACAACAACTCCGGAACGTTTCCGATCCAGTCGGCCCGGATGTACATGGCGCTCAAGGGCCACGGCGCCACCGTTCGATACGTCACGTTGCCACACGAGTCGCACGGCTACGCCTCGCGCGAGTCGGTGCTGCACACGGTGGCCGAGATGCTGAACTGGGCGAACACGTACGTGAAGAAGACCGGGGGCGCGAGCAACACCAGCGCCGCCAGGTCACCGGCACCCCGTTGACGGGGTTCGGTGGAGCACCCCTTCCCGATCGCCTTCGCCGTCACGGCGATGATTGCGGTGACACTGCTCGCGGCCTGGCGGTCGGTGGGACAAGTCGCCCGTCGCACTATCGCGGTCGCAATCGGGGTCATCATGCTGGCGATTCGGCCGGCGCTGGCCCAGCCCCCCACAGACGCGGAGACCGCCGCCGCTGCGTTTCCATCCACGGTTGCCGTCGCCAGCGAGATCGCACCGCTCCTGGATGGTGTGGTCCTGGGCGATCCGGCCTGGGCTGATGCGGTGCCGGCGACCGGTTTTCGGCAGACCCAACCGGATGAAGGGGAACCGGCCTCGGAGCGGACCGAGGTGCGATTCATCTTCACCGAGACCACGCTCTACGTCGGCGTGGTCTGTTACGACCGGGAGGCCGGGGCGATCACGGTCTCGGACAGCCGCCGGGACTCCTCACTGGACGACGGCGACAGCATCCAGATCATTCTCGATACGTTTCGAGACAAGCAGAGCGGCTTCGTCTTCGGCACCAGTCCAGCCGGTCAGGAGTCCGACGGCCAGGTGGTGAATGCTGGAGAAGGGCGTCTTGGGCGGAGCACGACGACGTCGAGCGGCTCCGGCGCCGGGTTCAACCGGAACTGGGACGGCGTGTGGGAGGTCCGCACGACGGTGTCAGACATCGGGTGGAGCGCCGAGTTTGCCATTCCGTTCCGGACGATCAGCTACCCGTCCCGCGACATCCAAACGTGGGGACTCAACGTCCAGCGAACCATCCGGCGGCGCAACGAGATCGCCTACTGGGCGCCGTTGCCGCGTCAATACAATCTGCTCAGGCTCTCCCTCGCCGGCCAGTTGGCGGGCATCAGGGTACCGGCCACGGCGCGGCACAGCCTCAAGATCAGCCCGTATGTCGCGGGCGACCTGGGTCACAGCGACAACCGAGAGACGACGACGACCGTGGGCGACGTCGGCGTGGATGTGAAGTACGCCGTCACCCCCGGTCTGACACTCGACCTGACCTACAACACCGACTTCGCTCAGGTCGAGGTCGACCGGCAGCAGATCAACCTGGACCGGTTCAGCCTGTTCTTTCCGGAAAAGCGTCCGTTCTTCCTCGAGAACGCCGGGGTCTTTTCCGTCAGCAGTGTGCGACAGGTGGCGGGCGGCAATCCGGCCCAGACCGAGCTGTTCTTCAGTCGTCGCATCGGGATCGGTCCGGACGGCCAGGAGATTCCGATACTGGCGGGAGCCCGGATATCCGGCAAGGTCTCCGACTCGGTGTCGATCGGGGTCCTCAACATGCAGACCGACGCGGTGGGCGGTGTCGCGCCCGGCAACAACTTCACCGTGGCGCGTGTGTATCGCGATCTGCCGAACAGCTCGCAGATCGGTGCGCTGTTCGTCAATCGCCAGGCGACGGGCGAGCTGGCCGGGGCCGATGACTACAACCGAACCTACGCCGTGGATGGACGATGGGGCATCGGACAGAACGGACAGATCGCCGGGTTCGTCGCCCGCACCCGCACGCCGGGCCTGGAGGGGGATGACCACGCGTATAACGCGGCGTGGGACTACAACTCCCAGACGTGGCGCTTCACGCTAGGCTATGTCGAGGTGGCGGATCATTTCAATCCGGAAGTCGGCTTCCTGCGCCGCCGGGGATTCCGCAACATCGATTCGGGATTCTCTTACATCACACGGCCGAAGAACTTCCTCAAGCTGCAGCAAGTACGGCCGCACGCGACGTTCAACCGGTTCTGGAACTTCGACGGATTCCAGGAAAGCTCATTCCTGCACCTGGACAATGACCTGGAGTTCAACGACAGCTCATTGGTCAAGACCGCCTGGAACATCACGGGAGAGGGAGTGACCACCGCGTTCGAGATTGCCGAAGGTGTGGTCGTGCCGGTCGGCAGCTATGACCACAACGAAACGCAGCTGTCGTACGAGTCGAATCGCGGTGCGCCGGTCAGCGTCGGGGTCCGAGCCAGGGTCGGTGGCTTTTTCGGGGGGCACCGGGCGACTGTCGGGCCAACCATCAGTGTGCGCACGGGGGACACGTTCAGTGCGTCGCTCCAGTGGAGCCGGAACGATGTGGACCTGCCGGGCGGGCACTTCATCGCGAACCTCACCAGCGTGCAGCTGGCCTACAACTTTTCACCCCGGCGCTTCGTCCAGGCGCTGATCCAGTACAACGACAGTGCGGACCTCTGGTCAGCCAACCTGCGTCTTGGCCTGCTGGGTCAGGCCAACACCGGCCTGTTCATCGTCTACAACGACACGCGCGGACTGCACGACACGATACCGGCGGGTAGTGGACGCAGCCTGATCCTCAAATTCAGTCGACTGTTCGACCTGGCGCCCTAGCAGTCCCGCTGCATTTCGCCTCGGCGGCTGTCCCTCCGCGCCTATGATGGGGCCCCATCTGAAATACGCTTCCAAACTCCTGGGTCGTCGGATACAATTCGCCGCATACTCAGCATACGAAGTTGCACGTGAGACCGCATGTCGCCCGACACGATGACCTGGCTGTGGCTGATCGCCGGCATCGTCCTCGTGGCGAGCGAGCTGTTTCTGCCTGGGCTGGTCGCGGTGTTCCTCGGCCTCGGCGCCATGGTGGTTGCCCTTCTGCGCTGGCTGGGTCTCGTCGACAGCCTCGCCTATTCTTTCACCGCATGGTTCGTGTCGTCATTGGCGTTGCTCGTCGTCATGCGGTCAACACTGCAACGGTTGGTGCCCTCGAAGACGAGCTTCACGCCACTGGAGGAGGATGTCGATCAATTCGGCGCGGTCGCCGAGGTCGTCGAGACGGTCTCGCCCGAACACAAGGACGGACGGATCGCGTTTCAAGGGACCACCTGGCCGGCGACCTCCGACGCGGCCGAGATCCCACCGGGCGCCAAGGTGACGATCCTCTATCGCGAGAATCTCGGGTGGAGAGTCCAGCCGTGCGACGATGCTGACACCTGACATGTGTCGGCAGCCCGGGACGCTAGTGTCCGGGGTGCCATCGTCAGGTTTGAAGCAGGTTTTCATGGCACTCGGAGATGTCTAGCAGTCCGTGGTGAAACCCCGCGTCGCACCGAGCACGGCGATGGGCCCGGCTGACAAGGCGCGCCGAGGGAGAATACCGGCAGTATTTGACCGAGGAGCAACACAGCCAGCCGGGATGCAGCGCCGTTCGAATGCAGCTGGACTGTGACCACGGACGACTAGACCAGGCGAATATGGGAGGACAAGCATGGAAGTGATCGGAACGGTCGTGACGGTGCTCGTCGTGGTTGCGATCTTTGTGTTGTGGAATACGTTGCTGATCGTGCCCGCTCGAGAAGAAGTGGTGAAGGAACGGCTCGGCAAGTTCTCCGCCGTCCTCACGGCGGGATTCCACCTGCTGATCCCGTTCATCGACCGTGTGGCCTACCGTCAGGAGCGTCGCGAGCAGGTGATCGACATACCGCCGCAAAGCTGCATTACCAAGGACAACATCCAGGTCGAGGTGGATGGTCTCGTGTTCTTGCGGGTCGTCGACTCCTACAAGGCCAGCTATGGCATCGCCAACTACCAACGGGCCTCCATCAACCTGGCCCAGACGACGATGCGTTCGGAAATCGGAAAGTTGACCTTGGAGCAGACATTCTCTGAACGGGAGAACATCAACAAGAGCATCGTCAAGGAGATCGACAGGGCGTCCGATCCGTGGGGCATCAAGATGCTGCGCTACGAGATCAAGAACATCACGCCATCGCCGAAGGTGCTGGAAACGCTCGAGAAGCAGATGGAAGCCGAGAGACAGAAGCGCGCCCAGATTACCCTCGCTGTCGCCGACAAGGAGGCCAGGATCAACGTGTCGGAAGGGCAACGCCAGGAGGCCATCAACCTGTCCGAGGGCGACCGGCAGCGCCGGATCAACGAGGCGAAAGGGCAGTCGGAAGAGATTGCCCTGCTGGCTACGGCCTCGGCCACGGCAATTACCGCCATCGCTACCGCCATTCGCCGACCCGGAGGGGCCCTGGCGGTGAAGATGGAGGTGCTCGAGCAGTTCATCGAAGAGTTCGGCCGGATCCTGGAGGCGTCGGACGTGTCCGTGGTTCCAGCGCAGCTCGCGACGCTCCAGGGGTTCTTCGAGGGCATCGGCGAAGTGGCCCGGAAGCTACCAGCTCGGCCGAACGTGACTGCGCCGAAGAGTGATTCTTTCTAGGACAATGGCGACCAGCTAAGCGGGGTTATAAAAAGTGGCGATCTTCATTCTCGTCGTGTGGGGTTTCATCTTCATCGTGTTCATCATCAAGCTGGCCGGGTCGATACGCATCGTCCCGACGCAGAGCGCCTTCATCGTCGAGCGATTAGGGGCGTACAAGAACACGTTAGAGCCCGGTTTCCACCTCCTCGTGCCGTTCATCGAGAAGGTGGCGTTCGTGCAATCGCTGAAAGAGGAGGCCGTGAATGTTCCGCCCCAGGAGTGCTTCACGAAAGACAACGTCCAGGTCCAGGTGGACGGTGTCCTCTACCTCCAGGTGATGGATGCCGTCAATGCCAGCTATGGCGTGACGGACTACCGCTTTGCCGCCACGCAATTGGCCCAGACCACGACACGCGCGGTGGTGGGTCTCCTGGAGCTCGATCGGACGTTCGAGGAGCGGGAGGAGATCAACAATCGAGTCATGCAGGTCCTGCGGGAGGTGGAAGACCAATGGGGGGTCCAGGTCAAGCGCTTTGAGGTCAAGAACATCGTGCCGCCCCCATCAATCAGAGAGTCGATGGAGAAACAGATGTCGGCGGAGCGTGAGCGCCGGGCGCTCATCGCCCAGTCCGAAGGACAGAGACAGAGCAAGATCGACAAGTCCGAAGGCGTCAAGATGCAGGTGATCAACCAGTCAGAGGGAGAGATGCAGCGGCGGATCAACGAGGCGGAGGGGAGGGCCGACGCGATCGAGACGATCGGGAGGGCAACCGCGAAGTCGATCGAGACGGTGGCTGCAGCCATCTCGGTCGAGGGCGGAGCGGACGCGGTGCGGCTGCGTCTCAGCCAGGAGTATCTTCGCAGCCTTGCTCACCTGGCGGACCCGAAGACGAAGGTTATCCTCCCGGCAGACCTGAGCAAAGTCGAGGACCTGCTGGCCTCTGTGGGCCTCTCCCTGCAAGATGAGGCAGGGGCAGGGAACCCGGGCAGCGGGCCGGCTACGCCGGGCGCTGATGGCTGAACGGCCGTGAGACCGAGTTGGGGAACGTCGCTCCTGACTTGGACATTGGGGATCTCGGTCGGCAGAGCCAGGGCACACCGCCGGCGCTGAATCACTGACGCGTCGTCGGTCGGGGCTCTCACATGGGCAGACGGTCGAAGTGCTTCCGCTTGATCTTGAAGTCTTTCGTGTACCCGGTTCCCTCGACCCGCACGAAGAACTCCCGGCCGGCGCCCCCACGAAGCGCCTCCAGGTCCGACAGCCGGAATGTCGCCTCCAGGCCCCTCAGCGCGCCGGAGCCGAGTACCCTTCGATGGCGGACCGTGAAGGGACGCGTCGCCTGAGGCTGCACGCTACTGCGCCGTCGTTCGTCGAGCAGCGCCACCTGCAGCACGGATGAGGATCGGTCCCTCGACGAGCCGATCGTCGGCGCGCTCGGTGACGCGAACACACGGAGCACCAGCGCGCGGTCCTGGTTCCCGATCTCGGCGGCCGACAGTTCTGCACCGTCGGCGGCAGCGGACTCGGCCAGATGCGCGATCCAGCTGTGGGGTGTGTAGAGGATGATCCGATATCCGCTCCCGGCGCCCGTGAACAGCCCACCGCGATCCGTCAGCTCCAGCGGCGGCATCCCGCTCGCACCTGCGCGGATGGCCCGTTCGATGGCGGCATCGCCGAGCGACCCCGCGACCTGTCGCGCGACCAGCAGTCTGTGGTAAAAGTCGCGCGTCGCACCGAGGGTCGTCGAGATCGACGCCGCGCCGGGCCCCTGCAAGGCGAGACGAGGGAGCATCCCGGCAGTATTCGACTGAGGAACAACGCAGGCAGGGCGGATGCAGCGCCAGCCGACTGCAGCAGGACTTTCACCACGGGCTGCAAGCGCCACCGTAGCTGTGTCCGCGGACGGCAGCACCCCGGTGAGCCCGAGGACGACACACCACACGGTCACCACCGAACGACTGGTCATCACAGCCCCCTTTCGGTTCGAGTTCCTGCATGATAACCCTACGCACAGATTCGACGCTCGCGCGTGCCTCCTGAGTTGGGGCACACTCTCGCGTCGAGGTGCTCTCCGGTAGCCCAGCTCAGCGACCGACGAACCGGTGATCAGACGGTGCGGACCGGGACGGTTTCGACTACGATTCAAGAGCATCAGCGTTGATGGCCGGGGACATGCCGAAGCTGGAGATCAGAGCGGTCATACACGTGGCGACCAGTATGTACCGCCTGACCGGACTTCCTCTGATGGCCAAGGCCGCGGTCGTGGCGGCGGTCGGCGTCGTGGCGCTCAGTCCCCCCGTAACGCTGGGGGCCGGGGCTCAGGCGGGCCAGAGCGTCAGCCTCCACGTCGAGGAGACCACCGGGATCCGTCGCACCCGTTACCCCGTCAACGCGCGGGTCCCGTTCCCACAGGGGGCCCTAGCCCGGGCCGACCAGGTCAGGCTGCTCCGTGACGACGAAGAGATACCGGCCCAGTTCTCGGCCGGCTCGCACTGGCCCGACGGGTCGGTGCAGTGGCTGAGGGTCGACTTCAACGTCAGCATCGGGCCGCAAGAGACACGGGCGTATCGTGTCGAGTATGGGCCGGGGGTGAGCGCCGAGGCCGGACCGGGTCGCGGGCTCGCGCTTGTCGAGGACGCCGACGCGATCCAGGTCGGCCGTGTCACGTTCAGCAAGACCGCGGCGCCGCTCTTCCGCTCGGTCAGCTATCGCGGTGAGGTCATCGGACCTGGTCGTAACGGATTCGCTGTCGAGGACACCGATGGAACGGCGTACGAGCTGGGGGGAGACACCGGCGTGCTGTTCGAGATCATCAGGGGTGGCCCCCTCTATGTCGAGCTTCGGTACTCAGGCCGGGTGTTGCTTGCAGCCGGTGCCGAGGTGCCCTTCGTGGTGAGGGTGGAGATGCCGAACAGCAAGTCGTGGGTCAAGGTGACGGCGTCGGTCGACGACCCCGAGCAGCGGCTGCGCGCGCTGTCGTTTCACAGCCCGCTTGCGCTGGGCCCACGCCCGTGGGTGTGGGACTTCGGCACGGACCGCTGGACATACGGCTCGCTGCGGAACGAGGACAGCTCGGTGGTCCTGACGAACGACGTCGAGGTGGGGGGCGAGACCGGGTGGCATGTCGACACCGGTCCGAAAGGCCAGGAACGACCGTACGAAACGACCGGGTCCACCCGGCCGGTGGTCGCAGGCTGGGGACATCTGCAGGGTGAGACGGAGGTCGTCGCCTTCGCGATGGACCGTTTTGCCAGCGCGCCCGGAACCTACCGGATCGCGCTCGACGGCGCCGGGCAGGCGTCGTTCCACGTGGCCCCGGCAACACCGGTCACACGGCACCGGCTGACGGTCTACCAGCACTTCGTCGGCGCCCCGGTCCAGATCGGCGCGGCCACGAGCCCGCCCTCGATGTTGCATCCACTGGTGGCGCGCGTTGATCCGGCGCACTACGTCGCGAGCGGACTCGAGCCTCCGGCAGATCGCTAGACATCTCACCCAGCCTCACGCCGACCTCGAATGATATAGTCGAGCCACGCTGTCGTGCGGCTGGCATGTCTGGAGATGCAAATGAGACGCAGCACGTCCCTGGCAACCCTCACGCTGCTGTGTGGGTTCCTGACGGTGGCGACTTACGAGGCCCGCCAACCGCGACCGGAAATCGCAGAAGTGCGGGAGATCGCGCAGAACCTCTACGTGCTCTTGAACGACCCGGACAGCCGGAATATGCAGACCGGAGGGAACACGGCGGTCTTCGTGACGGCCACCGGTGTCGTGCTCGTCGACACGAAGCTGGCGGGCTACGGGCCGGATATTCTCGACCTGGTCCGCAGCGTGACCGACAAGCCAGTCACGACGATCATCAACACCCATACCCACTTCGACCACTCCGGCAGCAACACCGAGTTTCCCGACACGGTCGACTTCGTGGCGCACGAGAACACGCTCGCCCAGATGTCGCGCTCGACCTGCGAGCCGGTGACGAACTGTGACGCGTTCAAGGGCGAGAACGCGAAGTATCTGCCGAAGACCACCTATTCGGACCGGATGTCGCTCTTCAGCGGGCAGGATCAGATTGACCTGTACTATTTCGGCCGTGGCCACACCGACGGCGACACGTGGGTCGTATTCAGGGCTGCGCGCACGGTGCACACGGGCGACATGTTCCAGCGCAAGGGGCTGCCGTTCATCGATGTCGCCAACGGGAATGGCAGCGCGGTCGAGTTCGGGTCGACGCTGATGAAGGCGATCGCCGGTATACAGAACGTCGACACGGTCATTCCGGGTCATCACACGCAGCCGTTGACGTGGGACGACCTGGTGAGCTTCAGCGGATTCTTCAACGACATCGTCGGCAAGGCGCAGCAGGGGAGTGCGGCCGGGCACAGCGTGGAGCAGGTGGCCGAAGCCTACACGAAGCCCAGCCAATACAGCGATTTCCAGGCACCGCCAGCAGGGGTCAGAACCCTCGTCCAGAACATTTATAACGAACAATAGATGGTGCTGGCGCCTGTCGTATCGGGCGGTGGGCACCCCCGCACTCCCCGGCAGCAAGGGCCGTTCGACCGGCGCAGGTCAGGCCTGCAGGCCCGCCGGGCGGTGTCGGCAAGAAACGAGAAGGAGGTCTCAGATGCGCGAACGATGTGTCCCGGCGCTCGTGACCGTCGTCACCGTCGTCATGTTGCTGCCGGCGGCGGCGGCGAGTCAGACACCAACAGAGCGCGGTGAGCCGCCGCGCACAGCCTGGGGGGACCCGGACCTGAACGGCACCTGGTCGTATGCGTCCCTCACGCCGCTGCAGCGACCCGCATCGATGGGGGACAGGGAGTTCTATACGGCCGAGGAGGCGGCAGAGCGGAACCTGTCGGTCACCCTGGACCAGCCAGACAGACCGGGCGACGTCGGGTCCTATAACGCGCTCTGGTTCGACCGTGGCCAGATCAGCGCCGATCTACGCACGTCGCTGATCGTGGATCCTCCCGACGGCAGGCTGCCGGTGAAGCCGGACACACAAGAGCAGGCGGCGGCGCAACGAGACTATCGACGCGCGCACCCGGGTGACTCCTGGCTGGACCGCAGCAACTGGGATCGGTGCATCACCTATCACGGTGTGCCGCCGATCTCCACCGGCTACAACAACACGTACCAGATCCTCCAGACACCCGACTACGTGGCGATCCGCGTCGAGAATATCCACGACGTGCGGATTATCCCGCTCGATGGGCGCCCGCAGCTCGACGACGACGTCCGCCAGTGGAATGGCGACTCACGCGGTCGCTGGGAGGGCAACACCCTGGTGGTCGAGACCGCGAACTTCAGCGACCAGACGGTCCACCGGTTCCCCTCGTCCAGGCACACACGCGCGGTCGAACGCTTCACGCGCGTCAGCGACGACCGCATCGACTACCAGTTCACCATCGAGGACGCGACGGTCTACACCAGCCCCTGGACCGCCGTTCGCCCGATGCCGCGGCTCGACGACTACATCATCTACGAGTACGCGTGTCACGAGGGCAATTACGCGATGACGAACATCCTGACCGTCGAGCGGGTCAACGAACATGCCGAGGCGGAGGGATCACAGTAAGGCGACGACGTCCGGCGCCTGAGGACTACCCGTCGAGGAACCCGGTGAAGCTTCGGGCGCCCCTCATCTGTCGCTCCATGTCACGCGCCTCGGAGGGCACGGGGTCTGACTCGCTCCGGCTGGACCGGGCTCCACGCACCGAGTTTACCCCGATGCGCCCAGGCTCT
>JADFPE010000143.1 GCA_022562495.1 Acidobacteriota bacterium | reverse complement strand
GGTGGCGATGCGCCGGTCTGGCAAGGCGTGACGAGGGAGCATACCGGCAGTATTCGACCGAGGAACAACGCAGTCAGGACGGATGCAGCGGCAGCCGAATGCAGCCGGACTTCCACCACAGGCTGCTAGACCGCTGTGCTCCGCTGTTCGTGTCGTGCGGTATCGGGCTGCTGCTCGCCGGCGCAGGTGCGCCGCCGGCGGGCGCCCAGACGGCGCACCCGGTGTCTCCGGTGTATGACGGGTTCGTGCGGACCGACGAAGGCCCAATCGTGCTGTCGTTCGCCTACTTCAACCACAACCGCGAGCCAGCGACGATTCCACCCGGGCCCGCCAACGTGTTTGCGCCCGCGCCGGCCGACCGGCAACACACGACCACGTTTCTACCGGGGCGCCATCGGTTCCAGTGCATCATCGTGGTCGACGGCGCCTTCGACGGGACCCTGCGCTGGAGCCTGTCCGCCGCTGGTGCGGCCGCTCTGGCGACGGAATGGGCCGGGCGGTGCCCCACCCGAGGTCTCGTTGTCTCTGGTCGATCGGCTGCAGCTGTGTGGCAGCGTGGAGGACGAGGGGCTGCCGTGCGGCGCCGGGGTGACGACCGCCTGGCGGCAGGTCAGTGGACCCAGCACGACCACGTTCCGCGACTCGGCCGCCGCCCGCACGGTCGCGTGATTCGACGTCGCCGGCACCTACGAGCTCGAGTTGTGGGCCAGCGACTCCGAGCTGGAGGCCATGACCCGGGTGCAGGTCGTTGTCTCGCCCTAAACGCCTTCTAGCAGGCTGTTCAGGAACGGCGGCCTGCTCCCGGTCGTCAGGCCTCGGGCTCCGGGCTTCGGGTTTCAGGCACTCCGGTTTCTCCGTCTCCCTCTGCGAGAGGTTCAGGGGGAGGACCAATGGTGCCCCTTACCGACCTCCCTCTGCCTCGCATGTGGCCGGCCACAGCGTTCAGCTCGTCTTCCATGATCACGTCGTCGCCGTTGGGTCGCTCCACGCGCGTCACTACGGGACTGTTCTGACGACCGGCGATCTTTCCCGCTTTCCACTCTATTTCAAATCCGATATTTTATGCTCTATTATTGAACAACCATGTTATTTCCAATAATATTCCCCTAACCTTCTCTTTTTGTTGGCTTTGCGATTACTGGACGACTCAGGTCAACGGCCGACTTCTCGTGCCTGAGAGTGAGGTATGTTTTGTAACGTGACATATTCATGAGACGTCAATGTGATCTGTTCTCACACGACACTTCATAAGTCATTAAAAGTCTGTAAGTTACATCTACATGTCTTCAATGTCACACAGTGGCATGTTGATTGCTTTCCTGTGGTCACGGCCGTTGTCGCTCTGGTGGCCGGCGAGGGGAAGGAATCCGACGGATTGGACGGAGCGTCGACCCCGGTCGCAGGCGGCAAGGGTCGACCGTGCCAGTTGGAATCGGTGACCTCACGGGCGGGTCCGTGACGCACAACCCTCCGCTCCCCTGGGCACGAACACGCGGACCCACTGATGTAAGGATGCATTCTGATGAACAGACCTGCCGACTTGCAGCCGCCGGCCCAAGGCCGCGTCGCACGACACGGGCGCTTCCTTGCCCGGCTCTGCGGTTACACACTGACCGTGCTCGCCGCCGTCTGGCTGGCTTCGCCGGGCTCTCCGCTCCTGGACACGCCGGAGCCGGTCGCCGTGCGCGTCGCCGCCGAGATGAGCGTGCCGACCGCGCCGCCATCGGCGGCGCCCGAACCCAAGCTGGAGGCGCCGACCGGGCGCTCGGAGCCACCCACGCGACAGGCTGCACCTCCGACCCGGCCGGCGATTCCGATCGCGCCGGACACCGAATCGGCCAACTTCGTGCCGACACCCGAGCCGCCGACTCCGACGCGAGAGCCGATGGCAGCGGTGGCGGTCCTCCAGGTCACTCCGCCGCGAGTCGACGACCCGACCAGCGCGAATCCGCCGGCGCGTGCCCGGGACGCTGTCGCCAACATTCAGTATCAGAAGCTGGACATGGCGCTGCAGCGAGTGCTCGAGACCGACCCGGCGACGCCGGTGCGGGTCATCATGCGGACCGAACCGGGTGCCGACCAGACCACGGCACGCTGGCTCGCCGCGGAAGGTCGGCAGATCCACCAGCTGCACCCGTCAATCGGTGGGCTCACCGCGACGCTGTCGGCATCGGACGTGGCGCACCTCACGACGGACCGGCGCGTTCGGCAGATGTCGATCGACGCCGTGGTCGTCGCGAGCCAGAGGCACAGCAAGACCAAGAGGCACAGCAAGACCAAGAGGAACAGCAAGACCAAGAGGAACAGGAGAAGCAAAAAGAAGAACGACGAGACGAGCGGGCACATCCTGCAAGACACCCTCGGACTCCTGGAGGATGGGGGCATCGCACCCGGCGGCAGCTTGAGGACGGTCGACACGATCGGCGTGGCCGTGATCGACTCCGGGATCGAGCCGTCGATGGATATCCAAGAGACCCGCATCGTCGCCTTCTACGACTTCACCCAGGGCGGCGTCGAGGTGGACCCATACGACGACTACGGGCACGGGACCCACGTCGCGGGGCTCATCGGCGGAAGCGGCTTTTCGTCCCAGGACGCCTATCAAGGCGCGGCGCAGAAAGCGCATCTCGTCGGCTACAAAGTGCTCAACGCGTCCGGCGCTGGGTACACGAGCGACGTTCTGGCGGCGATCGACCATGCGGTCGCCCACAAGGGCGAGCTCGGCATCAATGTCATCAACCTCTCGCTCGGACACCTGATCTACGAGCCGGCGGCGAACGACCCGCTCGTGCAAGCGGTCGAACGCGCCGTGGATGCCGGGCTACTGGTCGTGGTGTCGGCCGGCAACGACGGCCGCAATCCTGAGACCGGTCTGCCGGGGTATGGCGGCATCTCCTCGCCGGGGAACGCCCCGTCGGCGATCACGGTCGGCGCCTTCGACATCAACGGCACGGTGACCCGTGCGGACGACACCGTCACCGACTACAGCTCGCGCGGACCCACCTGGTATGACGCCTTCGCGAAGCCGGATCTGGTGGCGCCCGGGCACAAGCTGGTAGCGACGATCGCCAAGACGAGCACCCTCGCGGCCGACCACCCCAGCGCAATCGTGGCCGCGCACGCCGACAGCAACGCGCGGACGATGGCGTCCTACATGCGGATGAGTGGCACGAGCATGTCCGCCGCCGTCGTCAGCGGTGTCGTCGCGGCAATGGTGGAAGCACATCGGGACGGCAAGAATGATGACGACGACCCCGACCTCAGTCAGAACGCGGTCAAGGCGATCCTGCAGTTCACCGCATTCCCGATGGACAACGTGGACACGCTGACTCAGGGCGGCGGCGCCCTGAATGCGGTGGGCGCGATCCGGCTGGCTGCCGCCATCGATACGGCGAGCGCGCCGGGCGAGTGGTGGCTCACCGAGTCAATAACCCCAGTCGACTTCATCGGCGGCGCCGCCCTCTCGTGGGCGCAGCGGCTGGTGTGGGGCGACCGGCTGGTCTGGGGCGACCTCATCTACCAGAACGAGACCGCCTGGGCGCAGCGGCTCGTGTGGGGCGACCGCCTCGTCTGGGGCGACCGCCTCGTGTGGGGCGACGTCGACTCGAGCCTCGTCTACGGCGACCGGCTCGTCTGGGGCGACCTCGACGATGCCACGGCAGCGGGTATGACCAGCGCCCAGTAATGACTTCCGCGCCGTCTCCCCTGCTCGAACGACAACAAATCTCGTTTGTGCTGTCTAATAATGTGACACCCACTAGGGAAACTAACGACATGTCATCAACTCATCTGTTTGTAATCAGTTACGAGGAATCCATGAGCAATCAAGTCCCATACGCTTAAGGATCTGGCCGATGTGGTGTTCAGATTCGCTCTGGTCCATCCGGCTGAGGCCGAACGGCGTGTTCCCAAGATTCTCTCAACTAGCTGAAAATACAGATCTTCTCTCAGTCCAACTCCTTACCTGACGATGGCAGTGTTCTTGCTTTCCAACTGTTGTCGGCCCGAAGTCCCTTGGCGCCGCGAGCGGCTGACGGGGGGACCTCGATCCACCTAGCACCGCAGCGCGATAACACACGCGCACCACGAGTCGAGACGCTCCCGATGACTGATACACGCCAGGCGAAGACGACGCGCCGGTTGATGGCCCGCCTGGCCACCGTGCTGCTCCTCCTTGTGACCGCCGAGAGCGCCACTGCGCAGCAGGGGCAGAACGTGCAATTCCGCCATTTGCTCGTGGAGGACGGCCTCTCACAGGAGCAGGTCCACGCCATCCTGCAGGACCACCGCGGGCTGCTCTGGTTCGGAACCCTGGATGGGCTGAACCGGTATGACGGCTACGACATCACGGTCTTCAACCACGACCCGAAGGACCCGGCCTCGCTGTCCAACGACTGGATCTGGTGTCTGTTCGAGGACAGCCAGGACAACCTTTGGATCGGCACCGACAGCGGCGGGCTCAACCGGTTTCTCCCGGGTCATCAGGCGTTCGAGCGTTTCGTCAGCGACCCCTCGGACCCGTTCAGCCTGAGCCATGACAGCGTCCGGGTGATTTACGAGGACCGGGCCGGCAGGCTCTGGATCGGCACCGACGGGGGCGGGCTGAACCGACTGGACCCCGACACCGGGACCTTCACCCGGTTTGCGCATGACCCGGCGAACCCGGCGAGCCTGAGCAACGACCGGGTCCGCACGATCGCCGAGGACTCGTCGGGTGCGCTCTGGGTCGGCACCGACGGCGGCGGCATCAACATCTTCGACGCCGTGAACGGCAATTTCCGGCATCTGCGCCACGACGACGCCGTGCCGCACAGTCTGAGTGACGACCGGGTCCGCATTATCCGGAAAACGGCCGACGGCGCGATGTGGGTCGGCACCTACGAGAACGGCCTCGACCGCCTCGGCGCGACGGCCGATCGCTTCACCCACTTCGTCCATGCCCCCGACGACCGCCGGAGCCTGGCCGATAACTATGTGCGGGACCTGCTCGAGGACTCGACGGGGCGGCTGTGGGTGGCCACCGACGGCGGGCTGAGCACGTGGGTCGCCGAGACCCGGTCGTTCGCCAGCTACAGGCACGACCCGGCCGAACCGACCAGTCTGCGCGACGACCGGGTCACTACGGTGATCGAGGACCAGGGCGGTGTCCTCTGGGTCGGCACCTATAACGGTCTCAATAAGTGGAACCTGGCCATGGGGGCCTTCGAGATCTACCAGCGGAACCCGGACATCCCGAACGGATTGGCCAGCGACGTCATCACCGCGTTCAGCGAGGACGCGGGCGGCAACATCTGGGTCGGCACCTACGGCGGGGGACTGACCCGCATCGACACTCTGTCCGGTGCGATGACGAGCTTCGCGCATGACCCGGACGACCCGTCCAGCCTCGCCGAGAACCGTGTCATGGCGCTCTTTACCGATGAGGACGGACAGCTCTGGATCGGCACGCGTGACGGCGGCCTTGACCGGTTCGACGCAGCGTCTGGACGGTTCACACACTACCGGCACGACCCGGAGGACCCCACCAGTCTCAGCTCGAACGGCGTCACCGTGATCATCGGGGACCGCCTCGGGGCGCTCTGGGTCGGCACCTATCGCGGGGGGCTCAACCGGTTCGACCCCAAGACCGGCGGGTTCGCACGATACCGCCACGACCCGACCAATCCGACGAGCCTCGGCGATGACAGCGTGCTGGCCTTGCATGAGGATGAGACCGGAGCACTCTGGATCGGCACCGATGGCGCCGGATTGAGCCGCTACGACCCGCGGAGCAGCACGTTCTCGCACTACCGTCACAATCCCGACGACCCGGCGAGCCTGAGCAGCGACACCGCGTGGGCGATTCACCAGGATCGGCAGGGCGGGTTCTGGATCGGCACACAGGACGGAGGCTTGAACTACTGGGACCCGGTGAACCGGCGTGCGCACGAGCCCGTGTTCCGGCAGTATCTCCGCGCCGATGGGCTGCCAAGCTCTATGGTCTATGGCATCCTCGAGGACGGCGACGACAACCTCTGGCTCAGCACGAGCCGCGGCCTCACGCGTCTGGATCCGTCGACCGGTCAAATGAAGACCTACGACGTCACGCACGGGCTCCAGGGCAACGACTTCAACCACGGCGCGCAGTTCCGGAGCCGGGACGGCCGGATGTTCTTTGGGGGGAACAACGGCTTCAACGTGTTCCAGCCGGAGCAGGTGCGCGACAACGAGCACGTGCCGCCCGTGATCTTGACCCAGTTCCTCAAGTTCAACAAACCCGTAGAGCTGGGGACGCACGCCGAGGACGACCCGATCCAGCTCAGCTACAAGGACTCGGTTGTCGGCTTCGAGTTCGCGGCCCTCGACTTCACCGCGCCCGAAAAGAACCAGTATCGGTACAAGCTGGAAGGGTTCGAGAACAACTGGAACGACGTGGGCGACCTGCGGCGGATAACCTACACGAACCTGGCATCCGGCGCATACACCCTGCGGGTCCAGGCCTCGAACAACGACGGTCTCTGGAACGAGGAGGGCCTGGCGCTGGCGCTGGTCGTGGGGACGCCGCCATGGCGGGCCTGGTGGGCTATCCTGCTGTATGTGCTCTGCGTCGTCGGCGCCGTGTTGGCCATCGTCCGTCGCCAGATGAACAAGCTCGAGCAACAGGCCGAGTACAGCCACCGGCTGGAGCAGGAGGTCGCCAAGCGGACCGACAAGCTCGAGTCGCAGAAAAGCGAACTCGCAGAGCTGAACGACGAGCTGCGGAAGGTCAGCGTTACCGACTCGCTGACCGGGCTCTGGAACCGCCGCTACCTGGCCAACGAGATCGGGAAGGACCTGGCGTTGATGCGCCGCGCCCAGATCCAGACCCAGACTGGACTCGATAAGACCAACGAACCCGACGCCAACCTCCTGTTCCTGATGATGGATCTCGACGGGCTCAAAGGGGTGAACGACACCTACGGTCATCAGGCGGGCGACCGCGCGATCGTGCAGATGAAGGAGATCCTCGTCCGGACCTGCCGTCAGTCCGACACGCTGATCCGCTGGGGCGGCGACGAGTTCCTGTTGCTGGGACGCCACACCAATCGGGACGCCGCCGCGCACCTGGCCGGACGGATCAGGGAGACGGTCGCAGACCACCGGTTCGAGCTGGGTAACGGCGACACCGTGCGTCTGAGCTGCTCGATCGGGTTCGCGTTCTTCCCGTTCATGCCGAGTACACCGAGTCTCTTCAGCTGGGAACAGGTGCTGGACATCGCCGACCGGGCCCTCTACCGTGCCAAGCAGACCGGCCGCAATCAGTGGGTCGGTGTGCTGAGCGTACCGCAGGTGGACCCGGCCGTCCTCATGCAGCACAAGGACGACGACCTCGAACAGCTCGTGCGCGCCGGCATCGTCGAGTTGCCCACCGGCGGGGTGACGCCGTCGAGTCCCGACGAGACCCGCCACCTTTCCTTCGACCCGTCACGTCCGCGGCTCGTCGAGCTCGCCGGATAGAGGCGGCCGAGAGATACTCCGACCGCAGGCTGTGGGCGCTCGTTCACGTTTCCCCTCCGCTACCGGCCGCAACCCCCCACGCGCCTCACTGCACAGCACAAGAAGTCCGTCACGCCCCTGCTGATTGACCACGACCGAACGCCCGATGTACGGTCGCTCGGATCAGGCCGCCTGAAGCCCGAAGCCTGTCCGCCTTCGCCAAGGCTACGGCGGACCCACCGTAGTTCGCTGACCCGTCTTGCCAGCGAAACGAAGGCGGGCCCAAAGCCGGGAGCATTCTTTCTATGAGCAACAAGACCCGTATGACCCCCAGCGAGGCGTTCGTGGAGACGCTGGTCGCCCACGGCGTGACCACGGTGTTCGGCATCGCCGGGTCGGCCTACATGGACGCGATGGATCTGTTCCCGCTGGCCGGGATCCGTCTGGTCTCGGTCGCGCACGAGCAGAACGCGGCACACATGGCCGACGGCTACTCGCGTGTGACGAACCGCCACGGGGTCTGTATCGCGCAGAACGGGCCGGGGGTCACCAACTTCGTCACCGCGATCGCCGCCGCCTACTGGGCCCATTCACCGGTCGTCGCCATCACGCCCGAGGCCGGCAGCACCACCGCGGGGCTGGGTGGGTTCCAGGAGACCGATCAGATGCCGATCTTCTCGAAGATCACGCGGTATCAGGTCCACGTGAACTCGCCCGCGCGGATTGCCGAGCTGACCCACCGAGCCTTCACGATCGCTCTCGATGAACGGGGACCGGTGCAGATCAACATCCCGCGTGACTACTTCTATGGCGAGCTCGAGACCACGATCGCGACGCCGCAGCCGACCGAGCGAAGCGCGGGTGGCAGCCACTCGCTCGACCGGGCAGCCACGCTGCTGTCCGGCGCCAGCTGTCCGGTCATCATTTCCGGTGGCGGCGTCGTGATGGCGGACGGCGTGGACGCCGCGCGGCGGCTGGCCGAACACCTCTCGTGCCCGGTGGTGACCAGCTATCTGCACAACGATGCGTTCCCGGCAAGCCACGAGCTGGGGTGCGGGCCACTCGGGTATCAGGGATCGAAGGCGGCGATGCGGCTGATCGCGAAGGCCGATGTGGTGCTGGCGCTCGGGAGCCGGCTCGGTCCGTTCGGCACGCTGCCGCAACATGGAATCGACTACTGGCCGACCTCCGCCCAGGTGATCCAGGTCGACACCGACGCGCGGATGCTCGGGCTGGTGAAACCGATCGCGCTGGGCATTCGTGGTGACGCCAGATTGGCGGCCGAGGCGCTGCTAGCGCGGCTCGAGGCGGCGAATCCGACACCCGCACGCGACGAGACGCGCCTGGCGGAGATTGCCGCCGAGAAGACGGCCTGGGCCGCCGAGCTGGCCGGGATGGCAACGCCGTCCGAGACCGGACGCATCAGCCCGCGCGCCGCGCTGACGGAACTAGCCCGAGCGATGCCGGCCGACGCGGTGGTGTCGACCGACATCGGGAACGTGTGCTCGACGGCGAACAGCTACCTCGCCTTCGACCAGCCACGCAGCTTTCTGGCGGCGATGAGCTGGGGCAACTGCGGCTATGCGTTCCCCACAGCGATCGGCGCGAAGGTGGCGCGGCCGGACCGACCGGCCATCGCCTACGTCGGCGAAGGGGCCTGGGGCATGAGTCTCGCCGAGACGATGACCTGTGTCCGCGAGCAGATCCCGGTCGTGGCGGTCGTGTTCGACAACCAGCAGTGGGGCGCCGAGAAGCGGAACCAGCTCGACTTCTTCGACGGCCGCACCGTCGCGACCAACCTCGAGAACCCCGACTTCGCGGCCATCGCCCGTGCGATGGGCGCCGAGGGTACGCTGGTCGAGGAGGTCGACCAGATCGGTGACGCCCTCCGCGCGGCGGTTGCCTCGAACCGACCCACGATATTGACCCTGCGACTCAACCAGGAGCTAGCGGACCCGTTCCGGCGCGACGCGTTCCAGCCGACGCCGACACGTTTGCTCGAGAAGTACCGCTCGCTGAGCGGGTAGGGAGAGGGAACGACACATGAAACGGGCGAATCACATCATCGCCGGGGCCTTCGTCACCGCTATTGCCGCAGGGTGCACCGCGCCGGCCGGAGGCATCGCGCCCGACACCATCTGGGTCAACGGCACCGTCATCACGATGGAGGGCGAGCAGGTCGTCCAGGCCGTGGCGGTCCTCGGGGACCAGATCGTGGCTGTCGGCAGCGACGCCGAGGTCCGGGCGCTGGCCGGCCCCCAGACACGCGTGGTCGACCTGGACGGGCGCACGATGACACCCGGGTTCTACGCCGCGCACGACCACTTTCCCGGGTCCGGTCGGGTGGCGGTGACACAGGTCGACCTGAACAGCCCGCCGATTGGCGCCATCGAGAACATGGACCAGCTGGTCGCGGCGCTCGGCGCTCGAGCCGAGGAGCTACCCGAGGGCCAGTGGGTGTCCGGCCGCGGCTACGACGACACCCTGCTGGCCGAACAACGGCACCCGACCCGCAAGGACCTGGACAAAGCCTCCACCACGCACCCGATCTACATCAGCCATACATCCGGACACCTCGGCGTCGCCAACAGCCTGGCGCTGGAGCTGGCCGGCGTCACCCGCGACACGCCCGACCCGCCGGGTGGTGTCGTGCGCAGGGACCCGGACACCGGCGAGCCGGACGGCGTGTTCGAGGAGAGCGGCGGGATGGTCAGCCGGCTGATTCCGCCGCCAACCCCGGAGCAGACGATGGAGGCGTATCGGTGGGCGGTCGAGGACTACGTGGAGGACGGGGTCACGACCGCCGTCATCGCCGGCGGGGGTCGCGGCAGCCTGGCAGGGCTGCAGCGCGCGCGTGACGCCGGCATCCTGACATTCCGGATCATCACGATGATGTCGCGGTCCGCCCCGGGGCAGCCGTCCGCCGCCGAGGCGGGTGGCATGGTCTCCGGGTTCGGCGACGAGTATCTCAAGCTCGGGGCGATCAAGATCGTGCAGGACGGGTCGAACCAGGGCTACACCGGCCACTTCACCGAGCCGTATCACACGCCGTTCAAGGGTGACGCCAACTATCGCGGTTATCCGCGCCGCAGCCGAGAGGACCTGACGACGATGGTCAAGGAGCTGCACGAGGCCGGCTACCAGATCGCGATCCACGCCAACGGCGACGCGGCGATCGACGACGTCATTTACGCGTTCCGAGAAGCGCAGCGGGCGTTCCCCCGCGAAGACGCGCGGCACCGGATCGAGCACTGCCAGATGGTGCGGACAGACCAGCTCGACGCGATCGCCGAGCTCAACCTCTCCCCGTCCTTCTTCGTCGGGCACGTCTACTACTGGGGCGACCGGCACCGCGACATCTTCATGGGGCCGGAGCGGGCGGCCGGCATCAGCGCCCTGCGGTCATCGATCGACCGGGGCATCCGGTTCACTGTGCACGACGACACACCGGTGACGCCGGTCAACCCG
This sequence comes from Acidobacteriota bacterium, assembly GCA_022562495.1. GTDB lineage: Bacteria > Acidobacteriota > Vicinamibacteria > Vicinamibacterales > UBA8438 > NP936. The sequence goes on along the minus strand of JADFPE010000143.1, from coordinate 1,617 downwards.
CTGCAACTGGTCTGGGTCAGCGTGAACCGGCTGACACGGACCGAGCAAGTGCTCGGCCCCGACGAGCGGATCACCCCGCTCGAAGCGCTGCGCACTGTGACGATCGACGCCGCCTGGCAGAACTTCGAAGAGGACATCAAAGGGTCGATCGCGCCCGGCAAGCTGGCCGACTTCGTCATCCTGGACAACAATCCCCTGACGGTCGACCCGACCGCCATCCGCGATATCCAGGTGCTCGAGACGATCGTGGGTGGGGAAACGGTGTATACGCGATCGATGTAAAGAAGGCAGGAGGCAGGAGACAGGAGGCAGGAGGCAGAAGAAAGACAACATCCGTGGGGCAAGGCTTCAGCCTTGCCTCCCTGAAAGGCCTGCGGCACATGGGGCACCTGCGACACAACCCGCAGGGCACGGCTGCCGCCGTGCTCGCAGGCCTGAAGGCCTGCGCCACAAGAAAGAGCATGCATCTCCGTTTCCTGAACCTGTGAACCGATGAGCGAAGCCGCTTCCCGTTACCGCATCCTCTCCAGCCTCGGCAAAGGCGGTATGGGCGAGGTGTTTCTCGCCGACGACACGCAGCTGGGTCGCAAGGTGGCGATCAAGTTCCTGACCGAGGCGCTCGAGGAGGACCCGACCGCGCGCGAGCGGCTGCACCGCGAGGCGCGGTCGGCGGCGGCGCTCGACCACCCCTACATCTGCCAGATTCACGAGCTGGCCGACATCGACGGGCGCACCGGCATCGTGATGGAGCATGTCTCGGGCGAGACGCTGCAGGCGCGGCTGCGCCGTTCGCCGCTTGCAGCGAAAGAGGCGTTGCAGATCGCTGCCGAGATCGCCGAGGCGCTCGAGGAAGCGCACACCCGTCGTGTCGTGCATCGAGATCTGAAGCCGTCGAACGTGATGCTCACCGAGCAGGGCCACGTGAAGGTGATGGATTTCGGGCTCGCGAAGCGTGCGCCATCGACGTCAGGCTCGGGGGCCGATGCCGAGACCGTCGCGCCGATCACCGAATCGGGCGTGCGTGTCGGCACACCCGGCTACATGTCGCCCGAGCAGCTCCTGGGCGGCGAGGCGGACATCGACCACATCCTGCCGAGATCGCGGTGCCTCGACAATTCTTTTCAGAACAAGGTCGTGGTGTGCGTTGCGTGCAACCGGCAAGGGAAAGGAAACCAAACACCGTACGAATGGCTGGCAGAGCGGGAACCGCAGCGCTACGAAAAAATCTGCCAGTGGGCGCGGAACAAGCTGCCCTATCCAAAGTACAAACGATTCATTCAGAAAACGCTCGATTTGGATAAGTTCACTCAGCGTCAATTGAACGATACACGGTACATCAGTCGGGTCGTGCTCCAGTACCTGCGCTGCTTGCTCGAAGTGCCACACAATGCGCTGGCGATTCGGGGCGAAAAGACCAAGGACCTGCGCCTGCACTGGGGACTGAACTTCGTACTGCGCCATGACGACCTCGATGTAAAGAACCGGGATGATCATCGTCATCATGCAGTGGATGCGATCGTGGTCGCCCTCACGAATCAGAGACGACTACAGCAACTCGCAGACATCGACCGCCGCGGCGGCACCGAAAGGACTGGGGAAATCCTATTGGAACCCTGG
>JADFPE010000006.1 GCA_022562495.1 Acidobacteriota bacterium | reverse complement strand
GGATGGCCGTTCGCTCGAGCCCAGGAATCTCCGAGTTGGGCACCCGGCCCACCGCCACCAGCACCCGATCGAATACCTGATCCGGCTGCTCGACCCCGGGTCCCTCCAGCGTCACCCTGACGCCGTCGCCCTCTTCCGCCAACCCCAGTACCGTCGTCTCGAGCAGTACGGCCTCGCACACCGCCTCGAGCCGGCGCGCCACCACAGCGGTCAGGTCGCGGTCGGCGCCCGGCAACAGCCCAGCCGTCATCTCGACCACGGTGACCGTCGAGCCCAGCGCCGCGTAGACCGACCCGAGCTCGAGCCCGATATAGCCGCCACCAATGACGAGCAGCGACCGCGGCACCTCGGGCACCTCGAGGGCACGGGTCGAGTCCCACACCCGGTCACTCTCGAGCGACAACGCGGGCGGAGACGCCGGCCGCGAGCCGGTCGCCAGGATGGCGTGCTCGAACTGCAGATCTGTCGTGTCGCCCTCCGGCGCGGTGACCCGGGCAGCGGTCGGTCCGACGAGCGCGGCCCGGCCGCGCAGATACGTGACCCCACGCTGCGTGGACAACTGCCCCAGCCCACCGGTCAACCTGCCGACGACCCCGTCCTTCCAGGCCCGGAGTCGATCGATATCGATGGCCGGCTCACCGAAATCGACACCCCAGGCCTGCGCCTCGCGCGCCTCGCGCAGCACCTTCGCGACGTGCAGCAGCGCCTTCGACGGCATACAGCCGCGATACAGACACACACCGCCCGGGTCGGCTGCCTCGTCGATCAACGTGACCTGCATTCCCAGATCCGCTGCCAGAAACGCTGCGGCGTAGCCGCCGGGGCCACCACCGATGACCGCGATCTGTGTCGAGTGCGTCATCGTGCTCCCGTCGCGAGTGTGCCGACGCCGTCGGCGCGCCGAAAGACGCCCGCCGCCCGGTTCCGTCCGGCGTGTTCTCGAGGCCAGGCTGCGACGTTGTTCAGCAGCCTGCTAAAGTGTACAAGACTGTTTCTTGCCTTCGAGCGGTCCAGACGTTCATCATAGGGAACGACAAGCGCGACCGTCACCCCATGGGAGAGCACGGCGCGCCCGACCTTTGACCGAGGACACACAGGATGAGCAGGCTCGAACGATCCAGCGGCGGCACCGTCCTGCTCGTAGCCGGTCTCGTGGGCATCGCCGCCACGACCGGGATCATGACGACCGCCACCGGCCAGGACACCGCCATGACGCCATTGTTCGCGCCCGTGGACATTGGAGCGGATCTGTCCGCCCTGCCAAACTCCGAACGCCAGGCGCTGGCGCACATCGTCGACGCCGCTCGTGTCATGGACGGCATCTTTCTCGAACAGGTGTGGGCCGGCAATCCGTCGATGCTGCTGTCGCTGCTGAACAGCGACAGCGCGGCCGGACAGGCGACGCTCGACTTCTTTCTCCTCAACAAAGGACCGTGGTCACGCATCGACGAGAATCGTCGTTTCGTAGCCGGCGCGCCCGTGAAACCTGACGGCGCCAACTTCTATCCGGCCGGCGCCACCAAGGCAGACGTCGCGGCCTGGTTCGACCAGCTCGAGGGCGCGGCGCGGGCCGACGCGACCGGGTTCTTCACCACGATCCGGCGCGGCGTCGACGGCGGATTCGCCATCGTGCCCTACAGCGTGGAGTATCAAGGGCCGCTGTCGATTGCGGCCGCGCATCTGCGGGCGGCCGCCCGCGTCACCGCGCAGCCCACCCTCCGGCGCTACCTGGAGACCCGCGCCGCCGCGTTCGAGTCCAACGACTACTACGACAGCGACGTCGCGTGGATGGAGCTCGACTCGACGATCGAACTGACGATCGGGCCCTACGAGGTCTACGAAGACGCGTGGTTCAACTACAAGGCCGCCTTCGAGGCCTTTGTGACGATACGCAACGATGCGGAAACGGCCATCGTGGCGCGGTTCGGCGACCGCCTGCAGGATCTGGAAGACGCGCTGCCGATCGACCCGCGGTTCCGGAACCCCGCGCTCGGGGCGCTGGCGCCGATCCGGGTCGTGAACGTCGTGTTCACCGCCGGAGACGCGAACCGAGGCGTGCAAACCGCGGCATTCAACCTGCCGAACGACGAACGGGTCGTACGCGAGAAGGGCGCCAAACGCGTGATGCTGAAGAACGTGCAAGAGGCCAAGTTCGAGAAGGTGTTGACCCCGATCTCGATGGTGGCGCTCCCGGCCGCCGAACGGGCCGATGTCTCCTTCGAGGCGTTCTTCACTCACATCCTGATGCACGAGCTGATGCACGGACTCGGGCCCAGCACCATCACGGTGGACGGCCGTTCGACGACCGTTCGTCAGGAGCTCCGGGACACCTACAGCACGATCGAGGAGGCCAAGGCGGACATCTCCGGATTATGGGCGCTGCATCGGCTGATCGACCAGGGTGTGATCGACCGGTCGCTGGAACGCAGCATGTACACGACGTTTCTGGCCTCGACGTTCCGGTCTATCCGCTTCGGCATCAACGAGGCGCATGGCCGCGGGGTCGCGATCCAGCTCAACACGTTCCTCGACGCCGGCGCCGTCACGGTGGACATCAGCGGCCGGTTTGCGGTCGACCACGGCCGGATCCGCGACGCGGTCACGGCGCTGACGACCGAGCTGATGACCCTACAGGCCACCGGCGACTTGGATGCCGCCGAACAGATGCTCGACACCCGTGGCGTCGTGCGACCGGAGGTGCAGCGCGTGCTGGACCGGCTGAGCGGTATCCCGATCGATATCCAACCGCACTATGTCACCGTCGACGCGCTAGCCACGACCATACACTGAGGCCTGCTAAGATCACGCCATGTCACTACCGGAACGACTCGGAGAGCTTCGTCAGGCGGTCGACACCGGCCGGATTTCACGTCGCAGCATCAAGCTCGAGATGCGCGCGAACCTGATACGTCGTCTGCAGCAGAACGAACAGCTGTTCCCCGGCATCGTCGGCTACGAGGACACGGTCATCCCACAGATCAGCAACGCCATCCTGTCGGGGCACAACTTCGTGCTGCTTGGTCTGCGTGGACAGGCCAAGACCCGGATCCTGCGTGGGCTGACGGGGTTGCTCGACGACGAGCTGCCGGTCGTCCCGGGCTGTCAGATCAACGACGACCCGCTCGCGCCGGTGTGTCGGGCCTGTCGCACGCGGGTGGCGGAGGAAGGCGAGGCGATGCCGATTGCGTGGCTGTCCCGCGAGCGACGGCTGGTCGAGAAGCTGGCGACGCCGGACGTGACCATCGCCGACATGATTGGTGATATCGATCCGATCAAGGCGGTACGCGCCGGGCTCGAGCTGTCGGACGAGCTGACGATGCACTATGGGCTGCTGCCGCGGGCCAACCGCTGTATCTTCGCCATCAACGAGCTGCCGGACCTGGCCGGCAAGGTCCAGGTGGGTCTGTTCAACATCCTCGAGGAGGGTGACGTGCAGATCAAGGGCTACCCGATCCGACTGCGGCTCGACGTCGTCATGACCTTCACGGCGAACCCGGAGGATTACACGGCGCGCGGCAAGATCATCACGCCCCTCAAGGACCGCATCGGGTCGGAGATCCGCACACACTACCCGCGGACCCGCCAGGCGGGGATGGCGATCACGGCGCAGGAAGCCTGGGTCACACGAAACGGCGACGGGGCCGGCATGATTGAAACCGTCGTCCCGCCCTACATCAGCGAGATCGTCGAAGAGGTCGCCTTCGTAGCCCGCACCAACCCCAAGATCGACAAACGCTCGGGCGTCAGCCAGCGCCTGCCGGTGACGTGTCTGGAGAACGTGGTGTCGAACGCGGAGCGGCGAGCGCTGGCCAGCAACGAGCCGACCGCCGTCGCGCGAGTCGCCGATGTCTATGCGGCGCTCCCGTCGATCACGGGAAAGTTCGAGCTCGAGTACGAAGGCGAGCTGCAGGGCGCCGACACGGTCGCACGCGAGATCATCCGCGACGCCGTCGGACAGATCTTCGACGGGTGGTTCACCGGCGTCGACACCCATTCCGTGGTCGAGTGGTTCGATCTCGGCGGCACCCTCCAGCTTGGCGACACGACGCCGGCCGCGGAGCTGCTCGAGCAGACCGGTCAGATCCAGGGGCTCCTGGAGCTGGCCGAGCACGCGCGCATCACGCGCACCGACCCCGCCCCACTCGTGGCGTCGGCGATCGAATTCGTCATCGAGGGGCTCTACGCGCAAAAAGTGATCAGCCGGACCGACGAGTGGCAATATCGCGCCACCGCGGATCCGCAACGGGCGACACCCCCCGCGGACCAGTTCTTTGACACCGACATCCCCATCCCACGCGACAAGAAGAAGTACTACAACTGAGGTCCGGATGCGCCCAGGAGGCAGGAGGCAGGAGACAGGAGACGGGAGGAATGTGGTGGGCTTCGCCAACATCCAGAGCTGTCCCACGTTCTCCCGGCGGCCGCGCCGGACCCGTAGGCTCGAGAGCGCTCAACCGATGCCGGCGCCAATACTCGCCCTTCGCCCTGTCCCCTGTCTCCTGCCTCCTGTCTCCTGTCTCCGTCGTATCAGATGAAATACCGGTACACGCGATACACCGGCGACGACCTCGAGGGGATCGACCTGGCGGAGCTCGTCTCGAAACTGTCCCACCTGCTGCTCGCGAGCGGCTTCGGCAGCCCGGCGGGCGGTGTCGACGACTCCTCCGGCGAGGATGACCAGCGCTCGGAGCAATCGCTCCACGACGCCATCCTCGACACGCTCCTCAACGACGGGCTGCTGTCGGACGACGCGATGTCGCGGCTGCTCGGCGACCCGGCGGATCCCGACCCGCAGCCCCGACTCGAACAGCTGATTCAACGTCTCATCGAGCAGATGGCTCAGCAGGGGTACATCACGCGTCATCCCGATCTGGACGCCGAGCGGCACCAGCGCGAGGGACCGGGCACAGGTGACGGCGCGGCGCCGCCAATGCGGTTCGAGATGACCGACAAGGGGCTCGATTTCCTGGGTTACCGGGCGCTTCGAGACCTGCTAGGTTCGGTCGGTCACAGCAGTGTCGGCCGGCACGACACCCGTGATCTCGCCACCGGCGTCGAGGCCAGCGGCGCCCCCAAGACCTATGACTTCGGTGACACCCTCAACCTGGACGCCAGCGCGACGATCCTGAACGCCGTCAAACGGATCGGACCGGAGGCCCTCTCCGGTCCGGGGATCAACATCGAGTATTCGGATCTCATGGTGGCGCAAGGGGAATACCAGAGCGCCTGCGCGACCGTCCTCATGCTCGACTGCAGCCACAGCATGATCCTCTATGGCGAGGACCGGTTCACCCCGGCCAAAGCGGTGGCGCTGGCGCTCGCAAACCTGATCCGACACCAGTATCCCGGCGATACGTTACGGGTCGTGCTCTTCCATGACTCCGCCGAGGAGATCCCGCTGCGGCAGCTGGCGCGGGTGCGCGTGGGCCCGTACTACACGAACACCCGCGAAGGGCTCCGGTTGGCGCGCCGCATCCTCGAGCGACAGCAGTGCGACATGCGGCAGATCGTGATGATCACCGACGGGAAGCCATCGGCGCTGACGTGTCCCGATGGGCGCATCTACCGGAACCCGTTCGGCCTCGACCCATGGGTCATCGCCGAGACGTTCGCCGAAGTCGCCAACTGCCGCAAAGCCGGCATCCTGATCAACACGTTCATGCTCGCCCGGGACTACGAGCTAGTGAGCTTCGTCAAACGGGTCGCCTCGATCTGCCACGGCAAAGCCTATTTCACGACTCCGCACACGCTTGGCCGGTACGTCCTGCTGGACTATCTGGACAAGAAGACGAAAACGGTACACTGAGTCTCGAGTCTCCGAGCAGTCAGAATTTAGAAGTCAGAATGAAACTGGTTACTGCGCAGCATCAAGAAAATGGCCGCAAAGCCTCCGGCTGACTGCTGCCGTTTCTCATGCTCCCGTCACTCATCCCGCTCTTCCCGCTGCCCAACGTGGTCCTGTTTCCCTCGGTATTCTTGCCGTTGCACATCTTCGAGCCGCGCTACCGGCAGATGCTGTCCGATGCGCTGCGCGGAGACCGGATCATCGGCATGGTCCTGCTCAAGGGCAGACGTGACGATATCGAAGAGCCACCCCCGGTCTATCCGATCGGCTGCGCAGGGCTGGTCAGTCACGCCGAGACGCTGCAGGACGGGTGTTCCAACATCATCCTGCGCGGGATGCAGCGGTTTCGCGTGATCGGGGAGGAAGCCGACCGCGCGTATCGGCAGGCGCAGATCGAACCGTTACCCGAACCGGCGTCCGACGCCATCCGCGTCGAGGTCCGGCAGGCACGCACCCAGCTCGAAACACTCCTGGCCGGTCGGTTCGAGGCCGGCGGCGGCGCGGCGATGCTGCCGGGAGACATGGCGGATGAGGATCTCGTCAACACCTTGGCACAGTATCTCGACTTCGACCCGGTGGAGAAGCAGGCACTGCTCGAACGCGACGACACTGCCAGCCGGTCCAGGGCGCTGATCGAACTGATCGAACTGCGGGCGCTCGCCACCCAGCCGCTGGCCGGGCTTGGGCCGCAATAGGGGGGCTTCTTCAAGAAGTCAGATGGCAGAAGTCAAAAGGCAGGAGAAAGACGGTGGGCGACGCCGCGTTCAGAAACGCCCGTTCTCGATCAGCGCGTCACCAGGTCTGATCCGGTCCAGAACGAACAATCAGATGCATCCTGAGGAATGTTGGCACAGCCCACCTGTTTCCTTCTGACTTCTGCCTTCTCGCTCCTTGGGAATACCCCTTACCCCAGCGTGTTCGCAGTGGTGGGCACCGCGTCGCGGCCCGCGGCGAGACGACGGGCAATCACCTTGATCACCATCTCACCATGAAACCGACCATTCTCGATGAAGATGAGCCCGCTGTGGATGCCGGAGATCACCTGCCCCGCCAGGAACAGATTGGGCACGTTGGTCTCGTAGGTATCCGGGTCGTGTGCCGGCACCATGGTCTCCGCGTCGACCTCGATGCCGAACCGCGCCAGCATCGCGGTGTCCGGATGGTAGCCGGTCAGCAGGAAGACCGCGTCGGCCGGCAGCACGCGCTGGACGCCTGCATGCTCGACCACCACCTCGGTGGGGCGGATCTCGACGACCCGAGTCTCGAAGTGGGCGATCACCGACCCTTCCTTGATGCGGTTCTCGATGTCGGGCCGGACCCAGTACTTGATGCCGCTCCCCAGCTCGGCGCGCCGGTGCACCAGGGTGACATGAGCCCCTGCGCGGAAGAGCTCGAGCGCCGTCTCAGCCGCGGAGTTCTTCCCGCCGACGATGACCACGTGCTTGCGGTAGTACGGGTGCGCCTCGGTGTAGTAGTGCGCGACGTGCGGCAGATCTTCGCCGGGGACCCCGAGCATGTTGGGACGCTCGTAGGCGCCGATCGCCACCACCACCGTACGCGCCAGACGACGGCTCGGACCATCATCCGCGTGCCGGGTCTCCACGGCCAGCAGGGGAGCGCCGTCGGGTCCAGCCTCGCGCCGGATCGCCCGCACCTCGAGTCCGAATTGTAAGTTCAGATTGTAGGTGTCGGCGGCACGCCGATAGTAGCGGAGCGCCTCGTCACGCGTCGGCTTCGCGTACGGGGTCACGAACGGGAGTCCGCCAATCTCGAGCCGTTCGGGCGTGGTGAGGAACACCATGTTGGTGGGGAACCGCAGGAGCGAGTTGACCAGCGCCCCGCGCTCGATCACTTCACACGCGAGCCCCGCCTTGTGCGCTGCGATCGCGCTGGCTAGCCCGGCGGGACCTCCCCCGACCACGATGACGTCCTGGACCCGGCCCGCGTCGGAACTTTGCTGGTTCATCTCTCGCGAGGCTCCCCCTCGGACCGTCCCGACCCGGAACGCTCCGCCTCGTTAGCCGAGCATTTCTCACAGCCCCGCGACGCGGGGGCTAGACTCCTTGAACGGAGGCTATCGTGGGGAGAGCGAAAACAATACGAAACACCCTGACTCAATGGTCACGATCAACGTTGTTCAAGGAGTCTAGCAGGTTGCTGACGAATGCGGCGACGCCCTCCGGCTGTCTCCTGACTTCGCCTCGTCGGGTTGAGGCGGAGCTTCGTTACCGCGCGCGATACTCGACCTGCACGTCGCTGATGACGGCGATCGGCCGGCCCGGCGCCGAGAACAATTCCCGCCCATCGACCCGCTGGACCTGCAGCTCGAGACCGACGATGCTGATCTCGGTCACCCCCTCGGGCACCGTGATGCGGATCCCCTCTCCCCCGACGGGCGCCACCGCCTTGACGCCGCCCGGTCCGGCCCCGCCGCTCACGCGATCGACAAGATCGGCCTCGGTGCGGAACTCGGCGAGCACGACCGGCCGCGCCAGCACCGTCTCGGTCGTCGCGACCGCGATGCTGGCCAGATACTCGATATAGCCGCGCCCCCGCGCCACGTCGTCCTCGGAGTACGTATGACGGGCGTGCAGCGTGAAGGTCACGGTCGCGGCGCCGCGATGCGACGGAATCACCACGATGATGCCGTCGGCGATCTCGTTCCCGACCAGCACGTCACAATAGATCCGGTCCGTGTCCACACCGACACCGAGCACAGACTGGCACCGCACCTCGGCCGGTTCAATCCGTCGCGACTGCGCCTCGATCGGGTCGGCGGCGAGCGCGAGTCCAGCCACCATCGCCACGAGACATCGTCGAAGAGCGACATCGTACAGCCTGAGACAAGTCTTGGATCGCCTGGGGAAGATGGCTCGTCCCCGCGTAGCGGGGCTGTACGAACAGCTTCTGCTCGCGACGCGGCGCTCAGTTTCTTTGAGACGCAGCGTCGCGAGCCCACTGGACGTCCAGGGGCATCGTCGAGCAGCCCGTGGTGGACGTCCAGTGGCCTTCGACCGGCGTCCCTCGACGCACTCGGGACGCCCTGAGCCTGCCGACGGGCGCGGCATCCCGTCTTGCTGCGTTGCTCCTCGGTCGCAGATTGCCAGTATGCTCCCGCGTCCCGCCCTGCGCCGGCCGGGCGCCGTGTTGCCTGCGACGGGTCTGGGTGCAACGCTGGACTGCCACGACGGACCGCTATGCGTGGTCGGCATCGATCCGATTCCCCGATCCTTGCCGGTACACTCCCGGACCGCAGCTCAATCGCAACAGGTCGAGAAACTCCGTACGGGTGCGCGCGTCGGTGCGGAACACACCGCGCATCGCGCTCGTGACCGCCATCGAATTTTGTTTCTCGACGCCGCGCATCAGCATGCAGAGGTGCGTGGCCTCGACCACCACGGCGACCCCCAGCGGGTTCAGTTTGGCGGCGATCGTCTCGGCGATCTGGCTCGTCAACCGTTCCTGGACCTGCAACCGGCGGCTGAACACCTCGACGAGACGCGGCACCTTGCTCAACCCGATGATCTTCTGGCGCGGAATGTAGGCGACATGACAGCGGCCAAAGAACGGCAAGAGATGGTGCTCGCACAGACTGTAGAAATCGATGTCCTTCACGATGACCATCTCGTTGTAGTCGACCGTGAAGAGCGCGCCGTTGATGACCTCGTCGATATCCTGTTCGTACCCGCTGGTGAAGAACCGCAGCGCCTTGGCCACACGTTCGGGAGTCTTCACGAGCCCCTCCCGCGACGGGTCCTCACCAAGCTCCGTCACCAGCACCCGCACCGCCGCCTGGATGCGTTCGTCGCTCGCCTGCCCGCCGACCGTCGTGACCCGGCCCTCAATACGCGTAGAAGCCATGACCGCTCTTCCGCCCCAACCGTCCGGCCAGCACCATGCGTTTGAGCGAGGGCGGTGGCGCGTAGGCCGCGTCGCGGAACTCTTCGTACATGATGTTCGCGATGTAGTAGGTCGTGTCGAGCCCAACGAAGTCGAGCAGCGTGAACGGTCCCATGGGATGGCCGCATCCCAGCGTCATCGCGGTGTCGATATCTTCGAGCGTGCCGCACCCGCCCTCATAGGCGCGAATCGCGCTGAGCAGATACGGAATGAGCAACCGATTGACGATGAAGCCCGGCCGATCCGGGGCGGTGACCGGCTGCTTGCCGAGCGACTGCGCGAACTGAAACACCCGCTGATACGTGGCGTCGACGGTCGCCAGACCCCGAATCACCTCGACCAGCGACATGATCGGCACCGGGCTGAAGAAGTGGAGCCCGATGAATTTGTCCGGCCGCCTGGTCGCCGCGGCGAGCTCCGTGATACAGACCGAGGAGGTGTTCGAGCAGAACACCGTGTCCGGGCCGACCACCTCCTCGACCGCCGCGAACACCGCCCGCTTGGCGTCGATGTTCTCGACAATCGCCTCGATGATGAGATCGGCCTCGGCGAACGGCTCGAAGCTCGTCGTCCCGCTCAGACGGCCCATCGTGGCGTCACGCTCGTCGGTCGTCAGCTTGCCCCGTGTCACGCCGTTGGCGAGAAACCGCTCGATCCGGCCCAGGCCGGTATCTACTGCCGCCTGGTCCACCTCTCGCACGATGGTCCGGTACCCAGCCTGGGCGCACACCTGCGCGATCCCAGAGCCCATAAGCCCACACCCGAGGACCCCGACCACCTCCGTCCGTGTGCCGTCCGCCATCATCGTTCCTTTCTCGCCACCGCGCGCGAGCCGTCACGACCGAGCTCTTCGGTAGCCCGGCCGAGGTCGACCCAACACCCCGTGATCATAGCAAACCGGTCGTCTCGGCCATGGCCAGGAAGGCATCAAACCCTATGCTATAGTCACGTTCGATGTCTCAGACCAACCGTCTGGACAACGAGCGAGTCAAGATTCTCGGTGACCTGCACGGCGAGGTGATGGTGTATCAGCCAATGACCATCACGGAGATCTCCCCCGGTGGCGCCCTGATCGAGACCTCGTTTCCGCTGCAACTCGGCTCGCTCCACGACCTCCGGCTGCAACTGGGCGGCACCTCGGTCGTCGTCAAGGGGCGTGTCGCCCACGCCCAGGTCACCGACGTGGAACAGGAACAGGTCGTCTACGAGTCCGGAATCGAGTTCGTGGAGCCCTCCGAGCGGGTGTCCGCCGCGATCAGCGCCTTCGTCACCGAGGTACGGCCGAGACAGGAGACCTAGACATCTCCTCAGGGTGACATCGTCACGTGTGAAGCAAGTTTTCATGACACGCGGAGATGTCTAGCCCCCGCGTAGCGGGGCTGTAAGAAAAGCGTCTGCTAGCGAGGCTGCGCCGTCTTCGCTGGTCGGTGTGAGGCGCAGCTTCGCTAGCAGTCGGTCGTGAAGAACGAGTCGGAGGAGTGTGTCGGCTCGGACGCCGCGGTCCGCTGAGGGACGCGGATCAGAAAGCGGTGTCGGGAGCCGCCAAGGCAAAGATGAAATCGAGCGCCTCGGACGGGAGCCAGAACGACAGGGTGGCTATCGTACCGGTTCCGCTCAGCTGCAGCGAGTCGAGCATCGCCTGCAGCTCGGGTCGGCCCGTTGTCTGCATCGTGGCCAGCGCCAGGAACCCGCGGAACACGTCTCGCAGATTCTGACCGGCCTGCTCGTCACGCCCTTCGATTGTAAAGGACCCGCTGAGCCCACCGTTCACGCGGCCACTCACCGCAAACGCCGTCACGGCCGGCATCTGGGCCGTCACCTCGTCCGGCAGGAACCCGAGCGAGCTCAGGTCACCGAACCGCCCCACCGCCCAGACGTTGCTGCCGTCATCGACCCGCTCGAGCAGCCTCATCATCTGCTCGTTCGACGTGATGTCGGCCCCGGCCGATCCACGGTCGACCGCCTGATGGACCATCCCCAGGTTGCCGACCGCGACCAGACCTGGCTCCATGAACGCCATGGCGAGCGCCCCGACGTCGCCGACGTCGATGCTCACGACGCGGGTACCGGCATACTCGCTGACGGTCGCGCCACTGCCGCGAGCCACGGCCTCGAGCCGGGTGGTGTCGAATCGCCCACGAAACAGCACGAGCCCGGCCGGCTGGCCCTCGTCCGGACCCGGGGCCAGGAACGCCACCACGTGGTCGATGTCTCGCTCGACGTTCAGCCCGAGCTGCTGCTCGAGCTCGGCCTGCCCAACGCCGTCCGGCGCGATCTGTCGGATCCGCTCCCGGAAGTCCGAGAGCATCACCTCCCGCACATTGGCGTAGGCCACGATGCTGGCATTCGGCGGGACATAGGCGAGCTCGACCGGGCCGGTGACCGAGACCGCGAGCGCCGCCCCGCGGTTGACATATGCGAACAGGCCCGTCACGAGCCCGACGACGAGCAATCCGCTCGCGACAAGCACGAAGTAACGCGTCTGGCGCGTCATGGCACCCTCATCCTACGTGGCCCGGGTCAGCAGTACGGTCGCATTCGGCCGCCGATGCACCCCACCCAGAGCGGCGCTCGGCCTCTGCTCAGCGGGGTCGAATACTGCCGGTATGCTCCCTCCTCGCGCCGTGCGGGGCGAGCGCCTCAACGCCCTCGCTGCGTGACCGTATTTGTGGCCGGAACCACCAAGCCGACGCCCGACCGCCGTCACGTCTGCCTCGCTCACCGTGGGGGAGTTGACCTCTGCTGGATTATACCCGTCAGAGGGGAGAAAAGTTCCCGCCTTCGCCCCGCCGATGTCACGCCGTCCGGCAGGGGCTACGGCGGACAGACCCGCTTGCGCTTCGCCCCGCCGATTCCGATCCCGTCGGCGGGGACGACGACGGACAGGCCCGCTCTCCCACTTCGCCCCGCGGAGGTTCACGCTGGACGGCGGATCATTGCTCCAGCACGTACTCGCGGCGCTCGACCAACCAGATCGCCAGCGACAACCCGCCCGCCAGAATGACGCCCAACCCGATGAGACTGGCGGCCGCCGAGGGCACCACCTCGTTGGCCTGCAGGATGGTGAGGATCGAGGTGACGACCCCGTCCTGCGGCATCGCGTGTGGCACCAACCCCTGTATGTAGTAGGACACGGTGAACCGCTTCATGTAGCCGGGCACGAACACGATAATCGGCTCCCACAGGAAGATGAAGACCAACCCGGTCAGCAGCGGTCGCTTGAACCAGGCACCGACCAGGGCGAACAGCGCACCATAGACCGCCAGCCCCACGGCCAGCAGCGCCAGGTCCTTCACCAGGTCCGGAAAACTGGTCCCGATGCTGCCACCCTCCAGCGGCACCACGAGGAAGAAGACCAGCATGACCGACGGCAGCACCACCAGCCCGGTGCACCCAAGATAGGCCAGGTACTTGCCAACCAGCACGGCGCCGCGCGACACCGGGCGAGTAAACAGATAGGTGATCGTCTTGTCCTCGACCTCGTCGGCGATCAGCGCGGTCCCGTAGAACATGCCGAGCAGCGGCACGGAGAACTGCAGATAAAAGCCCCAGATCATCAGGCCAAAGATGACCGGACCGTCCACCGTGACCGGCCGGCCGTTGATGACCCCTTGCGCCATAAAGAGATCCATCGCCACGAGCGCCCGGAGCAACACGGCTACCGCCACCGGCCCGCCGACGATGAGCGCCATGAACACCGTGCGACGCGACCAGAGCATCTGCCCCAGCGACAGGTCGTAGATCCGTAGCGCGGAGCGGAAGAACGACGGCGAGGCGGCGATGGAGCCGGTGGGTAGCGTGGGCATAACTACTTCACGAGGTAGTCGAACACGGCCTGCAGGTTGTCGTCCGGCGAACTGACCTCGTACACCTCACCCAACGCGCCAGTCGCGGCCAGCTCCGTCAACCGGCCATAGAACGCGTCCGGCTTCCCGGTCTCCACGACGACCGCCCCATCCTCGAACTGCAGACTGAGCACGTCGTCGTGGCGCAGGAACGCGCGCGCCATGCGGCGCGGGTCGCTGGCCCGAATCTTCACCTTGTGGGGGTGCTCGTCGATCAGGTCGCGAATGGTGTGGATATTCCCCTCGGCCAGGATCCGGCCGTTGTTGATCAGCAAGATGGTCGAGGTCATCGCCTCGATCTCGTGCAGGATGTGGCTCGATACCAGCACGCTCTTCCCGGCCCGCCCCCAGTCCTTGATGAGCCTGACCATCTTCCGCCGGGCGATCGGGTCCATCCCGGCCAGCGGCTCATCGAGCACCAGCAGTTCCGGGTCGTGCACCACCGCCTGCGCGAGCTTCACCCGCTGGCGCATCCCCTTGCTGTAGGCGCCGATCTTCTTGTCGGCCGCATCGAGCAGGTCGACCGTACCCAGCGCCCGCCGGGCCGCGGCGGTGGCGTCGGTGTCCGACAGGCCGTTCAGCCGGGTCAACGCCGTCACCCATTCCAGACCGGTCATCCGCTCGTAGAACGCGTCCTGTTCGGGACAGAACCCGAGCCTGAAGAACAGACCCGGGTTGCCCCAGATCGGCTCGCCGAGCACCCGCACCGTCCCCTTGCTCGGCTTCAGCTGACCCGTGATCAGCTTCAGAAAGGTCGACTTGCCGGCGCCGTTCGGCCCCAGCATCCCGGTGACCCCTGGCCCGACCTCGACCGATACGTCGTTGAGCCCGATCACCTGGCCATACCACTTCGACACCCGGTCGGTGGCCACTACCGGCACGCTCACGTCACGACCTCCACCCCGCGCACCCGCCGCTCCAGCACGACGATTGACAGTCCGATCAGCGCCGCGACCACGAGCACCGACAGCAACCACGACGAGTCGAACCGGGGCTGGAGCCGGAAGATCACATCGCCGATCTGCTCGAGATTCGCCCGGAACGAGAGCCACGCGAGTGCCGTGCTGCTGGTGATCCCGCGCAGGATGGTGAACAGCGCCCCGGTGAACACGATGGCACCGAAATACAGGATCGCGGTAAATCGCGCACTGGTCGACAGCGACGACAACGCCAGCATCGTGAACGACGCCAGCAGCACCTCCACCAGCGCGTAGAGCGTGATGGCCGGTATCAGGAACAGGTTCTCGCGCACGAACGTGAGACTGCCCGAGAACATCATCTGTACGAACAGCAGTGCCATCGCCGGCAGCAGCGTCACCATTAACAGGAAGAACAGCAGGATGCCGAGCTTACCGGCGACATACTCGGCGCGGCTGAGCGGCTTCGACAGATAGATCTGTAACGCGTTCGACCGGCGGTCGTTGGCGATCAGCCCAGACCCGACATAGACCGTCACGATCAGCACGAAGAGCTCTTGCATCTCGAGGAACTGCCGGAACGTCTCGACCGAGGGCGCCAGGATGTCCAGGTTGGGAAAGTTGGCGGACAGATAGAAGATAACCGCGCGCACCAAGAATTGTGCCCACGCGAACAGCATGACCCCGAGAAACAGCTTCTTGCTCAATGCCGTCCGGATACCGGTCACGGTGATCACCAGCCACGCGGTCCCCGGCGCTTCCCGAACCCCGGTATAGCGGCGATAGCTCTGGTCGTGGATGGGCATGAGGAAAGATAGCAGTCAGAAGGCAGGAGGCAGGCAGCAGAAGAAAACAGGTGGGCTGACGCCGACATCCAGGACTGTTCGTCCTCGATCGTCGTGTCCCTGGTCAGACCCGGTACCAAGCAGGCAAACAGGGGAACCCTGCATGAAGCCGGCGAAGCCATCCACCTGGCTGCTGCCTTCTGCCTTCTGCCTTCTGACTTCTACGGTGTCCGTCACGTCACTCCTCTCCGATGGCCTCCGCGAACACGTCCTCGAGCGTCGGCACGCTGGGCCGCAAATGCCGCACCTGGATCTGATGCCGGGCGGCCACACCGAACAGATCGCGCGGGCCCTGGTCGGCGGTGAGATACAGGCGCATCACGTCCTCGTCGGTGCTGCGGCACTCGATCCCCTCGGCCTCCAGCGCCTGGGTGAACGTCTCGACGTCACCCTTGATCCGCACCTCGTAGACCTGTCGGCGCCGCTCCTTCAGCTCGGCGATCGACCCCTGGGTCGCGATGGCACCCTGGTGCATCACGACGACGCGGTCGCAGGTGGCCTCGACGTCCGGCAGCAGGTGCGAAGACACAATCAGATTCACTCCCTTGCGCGTCGCCAGGTCGGTCACGAGGTCCAGCATCTCCGCGCGGCCCTTGGGGTCCATGCCGTTGGTCGGCTCGTCGAGAAACAGCAGATCCGGATCGTGCACCAGCGCCTGGGCGAGCTTGATTCGCTGCTTCATCCCGGTCGAGTAGGTTTCGATCTTTCGATACCTCGCCTCGCCGAGCCCGACGTAGTAGAGCACCTCGTGGGCGCGTTGCATCGCGTCGCTCCGGGGCAGACCGGCAAGCTGCCCGCAGTAGGTCACGAATGACACGGCGTTCATGTCCGGGATGTGGCCGTCAGATTCGGGCATGTAACCGAGACGCGCACGGATGGTCAACGGGCTCGACGCGACGTCGAGACCGAGCACGTGCATCCGGCCGGTGGTCGGCTTCACGAAACCCAGCAACGCCTTCAGCATGGTGCTCTTGCCGGCACCGTTCGGCCCCAACAACCCGACCGCCCCCGGCGGGAACGCCACGGAAACATCACGCAGCGCGTCCTGCGTGCCATAGCGCACGGTCACCTGCTCGAGATGCACGACGGGCTCGGGGTCAACGACGAGGGGCGCCGTCATGCGCTCGCCCCCCGCAGGAGACAGGAGGCCGGCAGGAGACCGGAGGAAACGAAGGGCTGCGCCGTCTGATGCATCAACTACCAGTGTCCACACCCGGCCATCGGGTCGCGACGTGGTTCCTATCCGAGGCCGTCAGCCTTCGCGGATCACGGGCCACACGGCCGTCCGACGGTGAACTACAAGCGTTATACGAAGACCGGCGGTCGCAGGTTCTTGGACACACACGCGAGCACGGCAGGGCAGGCCCAATTGACCTGACAGGGCGAAGCCCCTCCAGCCTCTCCTGTCTCCCACCCGCCTCCTGCCTCCTCGAGAGCGTTCATCTACAGACTCCCCTTGAGCCCGAGGTCCTCGGCGCGCTCGCGCATGAACGAGATGACGTTGGTGATGTGCTCGTCGAGCGGCACACCCAGCTCCTCGGCGCCCTGGCGCAGGTCGTCGCGCGACACCGCACGGGCGAACGCCTTGTCCTTCATCCGCTTCTTGACCGACGTCGCCTCGAGATCGAGCACGCTGCGCGACGGACGAACGAGCGCTGCCGCGGTCACGAACCCGACCATCTCGTCACACGCGAACAGGGTGTGCTCCAGTGTCGACTCCCGCGTCACGCCGGTGTAGTCGGCGTGCGAAAGGATCGCGCGCATCACATACTCGGGATAGCCCTGCGCCCGCAGGATCTCACACCCGCGATAGGGATGGTCCTCGGCGCTCGGCCAGCGCTCGTAGTCGAAGTCGTGTAGCAGCGCCACGCCGCCCCACGCCTCTTCATCCTCGCCGAACAGGCGCGCGTACCCGCGCACGGCTGCCTCGACCCCCAGCCCATGCTTCAGCAAGCGGTCGTTCTGCGTGTACTCGGTGAGCAGGCTCCAGGCCTGGGCGCGTGTCGGGGTCATGAGTCCAGGGTGACCGATGGGGCCTCAGCGGCCCTGCCACGGTCGGTCGCCGCTCCGACGCACGCGAGCGATCCCTCGCTGGCCGCGACAATCGCGGCCACCGTGACATCGCCCGTGATGTTGGTCGCCGTGCGCGCCATGTCGAGCGGCCGGTCCACACCCAGGATCAGCGCGATGCCGGCGGCCGGCACACCGATCGACTCGAGGATGACGATCAACATGACGAGGCCGGCGCTCGGCACGGCGGCGGTCCCGATCGAGGCGAGCAACGCCAAGAACACGATGCTCAGCTGCGCCGTCAGGTCGAGTGGAATGCCGAGGGCCTGAGCGATGAACACCGCCGCCACCGCCTGGTAGAGCGCAGTACCGTCCATATTGATCGTGGCGCCGAGCGGCAACACGAACGACGCCACCTCTTCGGAGATACCGAGGTTCTTCTGCGCGCTCTTCATCGTCACCGGCAGCGTGGCGGCGCTCGACGAGGTCGAGAACGCGACGAGCTGGGCCTGCACGATGCCCCGGAAGAACTGCCGCAACCCCAGCGGGGTGAAGAGCCGCAGCAGCAGCGAGTAGGTGACGAACATCTGTATCGCCAGCCCGATCAGGACCACCAGACAGTAGAACCCGAGCGCCCCCAGCAACTGGAGGACGTCCTCCGGGCTGTCGCCGGCGACCCCGGTGACCGTGTCGGCAATCAGCCCGAACACCCCGATCGGCGCAAACAGGAGGACGAGCTCGACGATCTTGATGATGACGGCGTTCAGACTCTCGAACAGCCCCAGCATCGGCGCGGACTGCTCCTTCGGGATCAGCATCAGCGCGACGCCGAACAGGAACGCGAGGAACACGATGTTCAGCATGCGCCGGTTGTCGGACGCGGCGCCGACGATGTTGTCCGGCACCATGTCGACCAGCGGCTGCAGCGGCCCTCGCTCCCTGGCCTCCGCCGCCATCTCCTCCCGTTCCGCGACGTCGCCCTGAAGAGTCTCCTGCCGCAGATTGTCGGGCACCATGGCACCCGGGTTCAGCAGGTTGACGATCACGAGCCCGATGAGCAGGGCGACCAGTGTGGTGCCGAGGTAGATCGCGATTGTCTTTCCGCCGATCCGTGACAGCTTGTTAAGGTCGGACAGGGAAGCAATGCCGGTGATCAGCGACGCCAGCACCAGCGGAACCGCGACCAACAGCAGGAGCCTGAGGAAGATCGTCCCAAACGGCGCGATCCAGGCGGCCGTGAAAGCTCCCCACCCTGCATAGGCGGCGACCACACCGTAGAGCAACCCGAGGGCCAGGGCAAGAAGGATGCGCCAGTGGGGTTGTCGATACCAGGGCATCTAGCGACGCTCCGCCTCACACCGCTTGGACGCCCGTCGGCTCCGCATCGCTACATGGGCTGTTCTTACAGCCCCGCTACGCGGGGGCTCGACACCTCCGACGGATACGCTGGCGCGCATCGGAGCTGTCGAGCGACGCGCCGCCTCACACCGCTTGGACGCCCGTCGGCTCCGCATCGCTACATGGGCTTTTCTTACAGCCCCGCTACGCGGGGGCTCGACACCTCCGACGGACACGCTGGCGCGCATCGGAGCTGTCGAGCAGCCGGCGTCGGGTGAATCAGCACCGTCCGCGGCCCGTGCTGGCCACCGGATATAGTACTCGGCTTTCGCGACTGTCAATTCTAGCGACGCTGCACCTCACACCGCCCGGACGTTCGTCGGCACAGCATCGCCAAGTGCTGTTCTCACAGGCCAGCGACGTGCGGGCTAGCGGCCCGTGGTGAACATCCCCCCGCATTCGACCGGCGTCCCTCGACGCACACGGGACGCCCTGAGCCTGCCGAGGGTTCGACATCGCTCACCCTCGACCCTGAGCCATGTCGACGGGCCGAAGGGCGCTGCATCCCACTTGGCGGCGGTGCTCCTCGGTTCAATACTCCCGGTCTTCGCCCTCGTCGCGCCTTCCCAGATGAGCACCTCACCGGTCTCGGTGCGACCCTGGACTTTCACCCTGGACTGCGAGGTCGACGGCACGCCTGATCACCGCCGTGGCCGTCTCCGTCACCGCATACGACGACAGATCGTCGGGGTCGGCCAGTGCCACCGCTTCGGCATCGGAACCGGGTCGTAGCTCGCCGCTCAGGTGGTGGCAGAGATAGTCGGCGAGCACGTAGTGGTATCGCACCCGGCCTTCTGTGTCATGAGTGATGCGATCGAACAACTCGACCAGCGGGCCGACGCTCGTCTCGATCCCGATCTCCTCGCGTAGCTCGCGTCGCAGCCCCTCGTGCAAGGTCTCGCCCAGCTCGATTGCACCACCAGGCAGGCTCCACTGGCCCGCGAGCGGCTCGTGCCGGCGCTTGACCAGCACGACCCGCCCATCGATAAACACGATCCCGCCCACCCCGACGAACGGACGCGAGGGATACTGCCGGGTAGACATGCGCTGTGGGCTCCGTGGAGACAGAAGGCAGCAGCATTCGGAGGGCGACGCCGTCATCTAGAAACGCCGAACCTCCATCATCGAGTCCACCGGTCACACGCGGTAGAGCCCGGGCAATCTGACAGAACCGGATACCGGATAGATGTTGGCGAAGCCCTCAGGTTTCCTCCTGTCTCCTGTCTCCTCTTCACAGCGTAAGCGCGGCGTCGGCATTCAGGTCCAGCGACGCCGTCATGCCGGCACGCAACCGACGCAGACCGGCGGCGGCGATCATCGCGGCGTTGTCGGTCGACAGGTGGAGTGTCGGCAACATGACGGGCAGGCCGCGCTCGACCCCGCGCGCGGTGGCGACCTCCCGCAGCCGGCTGTTCGCCGACACGCCGCCCGCGATGCCCAGACTGCAGGCGCCGAACCGGCGTGCCGCCTCGAACGCGCGGTCGAGCAGCGCGTCCACGACGGCCCGCTGAAAGCTGGCACAGATGTCCGCCAGCTCGGTCTCCGACAATGCACCGGGACCGGTGGCCTGCCGACGCCGTACGTACCGCGCGACCGCGGTCTTCAGACCGCTGAAGCTGAAGTCCATGCGGCCCTCCCCGATCTTCGGAGACCCGGGGGGCACCACGGTGGCCGGCTCCTCGACACGGTCCGCGTGGGTCATCCGGGCTACCGGAAACCGGATCGCGTGCTCGTCTCCACGCCGCGCCAGCCGGTCGATGACCGGTCCACCGGGATAGGTCAGACCGAGCAGCTTGGCGACCTTGTCGAACGCTTCGCCGGCGGCGTCGTCCCGTGTCCGCCCGACCAACCGATACGTTCCAGCCTGCGGCAGGTGATACAGGCTCGTGTGGCCGCCGGACACGACCAGGACTACCGCCGGCAACGGCAGATGGGGATGGCAGAGAAACAGCGACTCGATATGGCCGGCCAGATGGTGCACCGGCACCAGGGGCCGGTCGAGCGCGACCGCCAGCGCCTTGGCGAAGGCGACCCCTACGAGTAGCGATCCCACCAGACCCGGCCCCTGGGTAACGGCGATCGCGTCGAGCTGCGCCCAGCCAACCCGGCCATCACACAGGGCCCGCTCGACGACCCCGCAGATGTCGCGCAGGTGCTGACGTGAGGCGAGCTCCGGCACCACACCGCCCCATTCGCGATGGATCTCCACCTGGGAGGCGATGACGCTGGAACGGATCTCCCACGATGCCGGCCCCGCCGCGGTCTCGACTGCCACCGCCGCCGCGGTCTCGTCGCAGGAGGTCTCGATGCCAAGCAGTGTCGTCTCACTCACGCCTCTCCTGCCTCCCCGCCTTCACTCGCCGAGTGTGAACGGACGGCGAGCTTCGGCGTGTCCGCCGACGCCTTGGCGGAGGCGGAATGACGTCTGCCTCCTGTCTCCTCAGAGCCCTCAGTCTCGCACACCGCCGTCAGGCTTTCGGCGAACGGCGAGCGACAGATCCCGTGCTCGGTGATGATGCCGGCAACAAACCGCGCGGGGGTGATATCGAACGCCGGGTTCCAGATTTTTGCCCCTTCGGGTGTGAGCTGGAGCGATCCCAGATGCGTGACCTCTCTCGGGTCGCGCTCCTCGATCGGAATGCCCGACCCGTCCGGTGTGGACAGATCGATCGTCGACACCGGCGCCGCCACGTAGAACGGCACGTCGTGCTCCCTGGCGAGGACCGCGACCGTGTAGGTCCCGATCTTGTTGGCGACGTCGCCGTTGGCGGCGATCCGGTCGGCACCGACCACCACGACGTCGACCTGGCCGGACCGCATCAGCGAACCGACCATGCCGTCAGTGATGACGGTCGTGTCGATGCCATCACGGACCAGCTCCCACGCCGTGAGCCTGGCGCCCTGCAAGAACGGACGGGTCTCGTCGGCGTAGACGGCCACGCGCTTGCCCGCTTCCACCGCCGCCCGAACCACCCCGAGCGCCGACCCGTAGCCCCCGGTGGCCAGCGCGCCGGCGTTGCAGTGGGTCAGCACCCGCCCCTCGTCCGGCATGATCTCGACCCCATGACGACCCAGTGCCCGGCAATTGGCGACATCTTCATCGTGGATGCGAGCTGCCTCGGCGTCGATCGTCGCCTGCAGCTCGGCGGTCGACTGACCGGCGCGCATCGCCCCGGCGAAGACCCGCTTCATCCGCTCGATCGCCCAGAACAGGTTGACGGCGGTCGGCCGCGTCGCAGCCAGCAGGTCACACGTTCGATAGAACTCGGTGGCCAGCTGCGTCGTGCCGGTCGTCGTGCTGCGGCGCAGCTCGAGGGCCACGCCCATCGCCGCCGCGACACCGATGGCCGGCGCGCCGCGGATGACCATCGTCCGGATCGCCTTGGCCACGTCCCGCCCGCTGCGGCACCGCACATATACCTCGCGGGACGGCAGCTTTCGCTGGTCGATCATGACGACCTCGCCGTTCTCCCAAGCGATCGTGGGCAACATAAGGAACCTCCCGGCAACCGAGTGTTCACATGATAGCGAAAGTCGATCGGCTACCGCCCATCGGCTTCAGGCTATGGGCCTCAGGCGCTCCTAGGGTCCTTAGCGGCCCCGGACATGCCCCAGGAATTATCGCGACTGTGTCGCCGTTTGTGTAGCCCACAGCACCAGCCTGAGTTCGGTGTGCAGGGAGGTATGCGCCCTTGAAGTGCCATGATTCACCTGACGCGCCGTTTGCAGTCCTGTTATTTATTACGCATCCTTCCGCATAATGTGGGGCGCTCATTCAGTGCTTTCCACCCCACTTCACCTCCTGAACGCCTCCTTAATAGGGGCTTACGCGCCCGATAGTGACTCAGACTCGCCCCAAGATCCTGCCGACGGCGAAAGGGCATGTCCGGGGCTCTGCACTTAGCCCCACGATCGGGCTCTCCAGGTAGGCTCGTGGACAACACAAGGCGAGTCTGTGCTGCCTCCTGACGACGCTGAGTGGCCCGAACGTGAAGGCGTGCGACCCCACCCCACGAGCGCCCACAGTCCCGACGCCTGAAGTCCGCACCCGGAAGCCCGACGCCAAGGAGCAGGCTCCCGTTGCTCAGCAGCCAGCTAGTAGAGCAGCACTGACGCAATAGCGGCATTGATCAGGGTCGCGAGAAACCCTCCCAGCAGGGCCACCGGCGCCAGCCGCGCCAGGTCGGCGCGGCGCGAGGGGGCCATGCCGCCGATTCCGCCCAACAAGATGCCGATCGACCCAAAATTGGCAAACCCGGTGAGCGCGAACGTGACCACCATCCTCGAGTGCTCGGATATCGACCCAAGATACGTGCCGTTGAGTTTGATGTAGGCGACGAACTCGTTGGTGGCGAGCTTGGTGCCGAGCAGATCGGCCACCGCCGGCAGGTCGGCCGACGACACCCCCAGCAGCGCGGCCACCGGCGCGAAAAGCCACCCGAAGATCGCCGCCAGCGAGAGATTCGCGTTGATGAGCCCGAGGCCGTAGTCGAACATGGCGATGAACGCGAGAAACGCGATCAGCATGGCCGCCACGTTGATCGCCAGGCGGGTGCCATCCGAAGCACCCGCAGCCAACGCGTCGATCACGTTCACGTGCTCACGCTCCACGTCCATCTGCACGGTACCGACAGTCGCCGGCGTGCCGGTCTCGGGCAACAGAATCTTCGACAGATACAACCCGCACGGCGCCGCCATCACGCTGGTGGTCAGCGCCGCGACAGGGTCGGCCCCCAGACTGATATAGATCGCCATGACGGTGCCGGCGATCGTGGCCAGACCGCCAGTCATGAGCGCCAGCAGCTCCGACTGGGTCATACCGGCGATGTAGGGCCGGATGATGAGCGGCGCCTCGGTCACGCCGAGAAAGACGTTCGCGGCGGCCGACAGACTCTCGGCGCCACTCGTCCCCATGAGCCGCGCCATCACGCGTGCCATCAGCTTCACGACCACCTGCAGCACCCCGACGTGGTAGAGCACCATGAACACCGCTGACATGAAGATGAGGATCGGCAGCGAGGCAAAGGCGAGCACGAAACCGTCGGGAAACAGCTCGGCCATCTGCTCGGGATCGGCGAGCACCCCGAACACGAACTGCGACCCAGCGCTGGTGAACTCCAGAAACTGCGTCGCGACCGCCGCCAGCGCCCCGAAGAACTCATACCCCGGCCGCACTCCAGCGATCTGCACCCACAGAATCAACACCGCGAGCCCTATCTGCAACAGAAGACCGCTCAGGACCAGCCGGAGGTTCACGGCGCGGAGCTGCGCCGAGCAGGCGCCGGCCACCGCGAGAAACGCGACAATTCCGGCAACCGCCCGGAGACGCGGGTCGACCACGTCCTGCAGCCACAGCGCCCCGGCCCCGAGCAGGGCTGCCAACATTGCCAGACCGAGACGTGGACGCCAATCACCGGACGTGCGTGGCCCGGCGGGAGCAGGACGAGGGGGGAGGATCATGGCGGTGCCGCTGATCATAAGTCGAATCGGCGCCCATCGACGCCACCCGTTCGGCTCCGTCCGCCCGGTGACATGCCGAAGTGCCGGGTATGATAGAAGGGTGTGACCGCGATCACTATGACTGACGCGCCAGCCCCCGAGGCGCTCGACCCGCAGCGTGCGGCCCATCTGACCGATTTCGCGCGCGGTTGCAGCGCAGCCGCCCGAGCGGTAGCGCTCTACCCCGCCGGGCATCCCGCCGTCGAAACCGCCGTCGCCCGGCTCATCGAGACCGCCGGTCGGGTGACCTCGGCCGACGCCTTTCGCGTGACGGTGCTGCCGCACGGGTTGCTGCTCGACAGTCTGGCACCGGCACAGCCGGACCAGGCGGTGCCCGAGCTCGCCCGACTCCTACACCAACATCTCATCGGCGGTCTTGTCCTGCACGACGGCGGTGACGCGACCACCTGGCAGACGCTGCTCGGTCTCCTCAGACGACCCCCGGAGGAGATCCGCGAGGCGGGCGGAATCTCTCACCTGTGGAGCGACAAGGGCGGGCTGACGAACGAGGACCAGCGGCGCAGCATCGAGCTGCGCGAAGTCGACTACGAGCGGCTGCTCCGGCACCGAGGGCTGGGCGACCCGGCCACGCTCGATCAGATCTTCCAGATGCTCTTGTCGGGGCAGACGGACGATCTGGACCAGACCGCACGCTCGACGCTCGCCGAGATCATTCGCGACCCAGCCAAGCTCGAGCTGTTCGCCACCGAGTTGGCGGAGCGTGTCGGCGGCGACGCGCGGGCCCACGCAGAGACCCTGTTGCACCTGCTGCGCTCCGCGACCGAGCTGCTGGCTGACGACGAGAACGCGCCGCGCGACGAGGCGGTGGCCAACCTCGCCAGGATGCTGACCGGTCTGACCGCCGAGACGATGGCCGACCTGCTCCACCGGCGCGGCACCCCGGCGGCGATGGCCGGAGGACGGGACGCCGTCCAGGCGGTGGTCGAGCGGATGGCATCAGAAGACGTGGTGACCTTCGTGTCGGAGTCGATCGTCGCGGATCACGGCGCCTCACATCGGCTCGCCGAGGCGTTCCAGGCCCTGGTGCCCGACCTCGACGATCGGCGTCAGATGGTGTCCCTCGTGGGACAAACGCTGGCCAAGTCACCATTCGGACAGACCGACGCCTTCCCGGACATCTGGAAACGAGCCGAGACGTTGCTGTCGTCGTATCGCGACGAGCAGTTTGTCCACGAGCAGTACGCCCACGAACTGAACTTCGCGCGAGCACAGGCCACCGAGGTCGAGGACATCAGCGACGACCCGGAGGATCGGATCGCTTCGTGGCTGGCGACGGTCAACGACCCGGCGCTCCGGTCGCTCGACGTCCAGTTGCTGCTCGATCTCCTGGGACTGGAACACGACCCCTTTCGTTGGCGCGACATCGCCGACACGGCCTGCAGTCACATCGAGGACCTGACCCTGTCTGGCGACCTGGAGCGGGCCCTGACGCTCCTCGACACCGTCGTCCGGGAGCGCCCCGACGACGACGCGCCCGTCGACACCGACTCGATCGGCAGCTTCGCGATGGCGGCCGTTGATCGGTTGGTCGCAGGGCCGGTGATGCGTCATGCCCTGGCGCGGCTCCGCACCGGCGACGAGACCACGGTGATGCAGGTGAAACAGCTGTGCAATACGCTGGGCCCCGGCATCGTGATGACGCTGGCCGAAGTGCTCGCCAGCGAGCGGGATGCCAAGGTTCGACGGACCGTGCGGGACGTCCTGGTCGGCTTCGGCACCCGGGGCCGGGACGCAGTCCGTCAGCTCCTGAACTCACCCGACTGGGAGGTGCGGCAAACGGCCGCGTTCCTGCTCAGGGAGTTTGGCGGGAACGAGGGGCTTGACGAGCTCCGACACCTGCTCACCGATACCGAGCCGCTCGTGCAGCGCGAGGCGATGCGGGCGATGGTCAGAGTGGGCGATGCGCGGGCGTATCAGGTGCTCGCCAGTGTGCTCGCCAAGGGCTCGTCCCGTCAACGCGCCGCGCTCCTCCTGCAGCTCACCTCCCAACGTGACGAGCAGGCGGTCCCGCTCTGCCGTTATCTGCTGACCCATCTCGACCTGCGAACACGAAGCGACGTCTCCCTCGCGGCGATCGAGACCCTGGGGGTCGTGGGCGGGGAGGACACGGTTGCCCCGCTCCGAGACGCGCTCTACCGGGGCGAGTGGTGGGCGCCGTTCCGCACCCGCGCGCTCCGTCAGACAGCGGCACAGGCGCTCCGACGCACGAGGATGCCGGCCGCCCAGCAGGTGCTGCGCGACGCCGCGGCACGGGGGGCCTGGGGCGTGCGCGCCGCGGCGCGGGGCCAGGTCGCACAGATGGAGGGCCGACCATGAGCGACGTGAACGCGCTGGCCCTGTACGAGGACCTGGCTCGCCGCTTCGCGACGGCATTGCGGGGCAACCAGCTGTACGCATCGGATCACCCAATCCAGCAGCGGAACATCGACCAGTTGCTCGACACGATCGCCCGCCTGCTCGACGGACGGCCGTCGATCGTGCTCGGCGTGGTCGGCGACAAGCTCGTCGTGGCGGACACGCCGCTGCCCCGGGCGGCGGCGAACCTCACCGAGCTGCTGCGTCGTCTCAGGACATCCGGAATCGAGCGGATCGGCATCGACCGCGGGGTCACACGCGAGGAGCTCACCGAATTCATCGGGGCGGTCGCCACGCTGACGCAACATCGCGACGCCGGCACCGACGCGTTGCCGGCGTTCCCGCACATCAGCGTCGGCCGGATCGCCGCCGAGACGGAGGCGACCGGCATTACCCAGGATATCGTCGCGATCAAGCGGCTGTACGACGACGCCGCGCGCTCGGCCGAGGACATCTACGAGAGTGCCCGGGTCGACGGCCGGCCCGAGCTGGCTGTGGCGCGAAAGACGGTGGAAGGCCTGGCCGAGATGGCGGCGCAGAACCGCACGGCCCTGGTCGCGCTGACCGCGATGAAGAACTACGACAACTACACGTTCACGCACATGGTGAACGTGTCGATCCTCACGATGGCGCAGGCCCGTGCGCTCGGTCTCGAGGGCCCGCAGCTGCGCGAGTTCGGGCTGTCGGCGCTGATGCACGACATCGGCAAGGTGCGCACGCCTATCGAGATCCTCCAGAAGCCGGACCGACTCACCGATGACGAGTTCACCATCATGAAGCGACACGTGGTCGACGGCGCGGAGATCCTGCGCCAGACGCCGGAGATGCCGATCATGGCCCCGTCGGTGGCGTTCGAGCACCATCTCCGCATCGACGGCACCGGGTACCCGGACGTCACCCGGACCTCGCTGAACCTCGCCACGATGCTGACCAGCATCGCCGATGTCTACGACGCGATGCGTTCGCAACGCGCCTATCAGAAAGCGTTCCCGACCGACCGCATCCTCGCGGTCATGACGCGCAACGACGGCAGCCAGTTCGACCAGAACCTCGTCCGGCGGTTCGTGCAACTCATCGGCATCTATCCGCCCGGCACCGTGGTACGTCTGAGCACCAAGGAAGTCGCCATTGTGCTCCAGGTACACGCGCCGGACCCACACCGGCCACTGGTGCAGGTCCTCCGCGATGCTGAGGGGCATCCGATCCCGACCCAACCCACCCGCCCCCTCTGGGAGACGGCCGACGGCGACGACGACGACATCCACATCATCGAGCCGCTCGACGCGGAGGACTACGACATCGATCCCCTGGCGTATCTCTGACGCACTCCCGAGCAGTCAGCAATCAGAAGACAGGAGGCACGAGGACACCGGAGGGCTTCTGCGTGATAGGAGCCGTCCCGGGCGCACGACCCGATCGCGCCATGCGGACAGACCGCAGTCCCCGTCCGGAACCGGCACTCCGCAGACCGGACGCTACCGAGGGGTATGATGTTTTCTGACTCCTGACTCCTGACTCCTGACTCCTGACTCCTGACTTCTGCCTGCCTACAGGGCTTTCGCCATGACCGACGCCGCACGCGCGTTTCTCGTGGCCGCCATCGCGCTGGCGATCGCCACGATCCGGCTGTCGGTGATCGCGACGACAGCAGACCCGGCCTCCCCGCAACGTCTGATCGCCGAGCTGCGACTTGCCCAATTCGCGGCGTTGTTGCTGGTCCTCACGGCCGGTGTCTACATCGGGTTCGCGCTGGCGCACGAGTCCACGACCGGCAGCGGGCTGGATGTGGCCCTGGGGGTCGGCTTCCTCGTGCTGGCGTCGGTGGCGATCAGCCAGTCCCCCAGGCGGGCCCTGACGCTGCTGGCGATCGGGTTCGCCGGTCATGCGGTCGTCGACCTGCTTCACGGCGCCAGGGTCCTGCCGGCTGAGGCGCTGCCCAACTGGTATGCCACCGCCTGCGCGATATACGACGTCGCGATCGCTGCGGTATGCTATCTCCCGATCGTGCGCCGACCGTAGCGTGACCGTGATACAGGTAGCACTTCGCTGCGAGCCCTGAACGACGGCTCGATTCCACGATCGGAGTCGAAGGGCGGAGGATCACGGGTCTCGTGACATATCCGCGCGAGGCGAACCACCCGTCGACCCGCCCAACCCTCCACCCCGGTCGAGAGACGCGACATGCACAGACGATGGCTGGCGGCCAGCCTCCTGATGGGCGGGATGGGGGTCACGCCTGTCCACGCGTCGGCCCAGCCCCCCCGACTCGTCGTGGTGCTGGTGATCGACCAGATGCGGTCGGACTACATCGACCGGTACCAGCACCAGTGGAATGCCGGCTTGAAGCGGCTCCTGACCGAGGGTGCCTGGTTCCGGCGAGCCGCCTATCCCTACCTGGGCACGGTCACCTGCGCCGGACACGCGACCATCGCCACCGGCACCTTTCCCGCACAGCACGGGATGATCCTCAACGGCTGGTGGGACCGGGAGCAGACGGCGCTTGTCCGCTGCACCGACGACGTCGAGCACGCGCATGTGTCGTATGGTGGACCCCTCGACGGCGGAACCAGCGCCGGACAGCTCGCGGCGGCCACGCTGTCCGACGAGATCCGCGCGCAGCTGCCGGGCCCGAACCGAGTAGTGGCGCTGTCGCTGAAGGCGCGGTCGGCCACGATGCTGGCCGGGCGGGCGGCCGATGTGGCGCTCTGGTTCGACGACCGCGGGACCTGGGTCACATCGACCGCCTACACCGATCAACCAGTCCCCTTCGTCCAGGCGTTCATCGACGCGAACCCGGTCATCGCGGACGCGGACCGCACCTGGACACGCACGCTACCCGTTGCCGAGTATCTGTTCGAGGATGACGTACCGTTCGAGCGGCCGGGCGACGGCTGGTCTCCGGCGTTCCCACACAACCTCGGCGACGACGGCAGGCCGACTCCGGTGTTCTTCCGCCGGTGGCAGAGGACCCCGCTGTCAGATGCCTACCTGGGCCGGCTGGCCGAAACGGCGATTGACGAGCTGGCACTCGGTCAGGGTCCGGGCACCGATTATCTGGCGATTGGCTTCTCCGCGCTCGACAAGGCGGGCCACAAATTCGGACCGCAGAGCCACGAGGTGCAGGATCTGCTCGTAGGGCTCGACGCGACCATCGGGTCGCTACTCGAGACGCTCGACCGCGCGGTGGGTCCCGACCGCTATGTGGTTGCGCTGTCCGCTGACCACGGCGTCTCCCCGATCCCGGAGGCCACCGCGGCGAGTGGCCTGAACGCGGGTCGTGTGCGAACAGATGACATCGGCCGCCGTGTCGACGACGCCCTCTCCCACGTACTCGGACGGGCGGTCTATATTGCTCGGGTGCACTACACCGAGTTGTACTTCACGCCGGGAGTCTACGAACGGATCCTCGTGAACCCACGCGCGCTGCGGGCGGTCACCGATACCATCCTGGCGTCGCCAGGGGTCTGGCGAGTCTTCCGCAGTGACCAGCTGGACGACCGGCACATCGCGGACGACCCGGTGGCTCGCGCTGTTCGACTGAGCCATTTCCCAGGCCGCAGCGGCGACATGATCATCGTCCCGAAGCCCTACTGGATCATGAGCAACGACGCCACGACGCACGGCACGCTGCACGGGTACGACCAGCGGGTGCCGCTGATCTTCCTAGGCGCCGGTATCCAACCGGGGCAGTATCTACAGGACGCGACCCCGGCCGACATTGCACCGACCCTCGCGTTTTTGACCGGCGTGACCCTGGCCCACCCCGATGGGCGCGTCCTCGTCGAAGCGCTCCGGCAGCAACCCTATGACCCTGCAGGGGTCAGGTGACAGGCGACAGCAGAAGCATGCGGGCTGCGCCAGCGGCTGGCTCGCGAGGCGCCGCCTCGCGAGCCGAGCGTTTCTCACAGCCCCGCGACGCGGGGGCGAGACTCCGTGCACGGAGGCCGTCGTGGTGAGAGCAAAAAGCACACGATCACGACTTGACGCAATTGTCACGATACACGTGGTGCAAGGAGACTAGTCTCGGAGCGTAACGTCGAGACCACCTGGAACCGGGATTCCGAGACGTGAGAGAAAGGACCGGACGATGACCAACACCGGGAACGCGCTGCTGCTCGATATCGCCCGCACGCGGCTGATTGTCCACCAGGCGGGACAGGTGCGCACCTGTCTCGAGGCCCTGAACGACGGGCAGCTCTGGTGGCGAGCCAACGAGGAATCGAACGCGATCGGCAACCTGGTGCTCCATTTGTGCGGCTCGACCCGCTTCTACATCGGCCTCGGCGTCGGCGGCAGCGGCTACGTGCGTGACCGTGACGCGGAGTTCGCCGAACAGGGACCAGTGGCGAAGGACGAGTTGCTAGCCCGCCTCGCCTCCGCCATGGCGGAGGCCGACCGCGTGCTCTCCGGCTTCGACCCGGCCCGGCTGGGTGACACGACAGACCGCACCGGCACCACCGCGACCTACGCCGAGCTCATCCTGAACCAGGTGCTCCATTTCACCGCCCACACCGGTCAAATCGTCTACGCCACCAAGCTCATCCAGGCCGGGGCCATCCACGAGGTGTGGAAGACCACCCCGATGAAGTAGTCGCGAGGCGACACAACCCTCGCTGCCAACGCCATGTCGTTCCCCTTGGAAGATGTCTCGACACGCGTGATGGACCCCGCGGCCACGAGACGCGGTACGTTCGAGGCGCGCGTCCTGGCGGTCGTACGTCGGATCCCAAGCGGACGCGTGGCCACCTACGGCGACATCGCCGCGCTGGCCGGTCGCCCGCGCGCCTGGCGGGCGGTGGGCACCATCATGCGCACGTGCCGGTTCCCGACCGTACCGTGCCATCGGGTCATTGCCGCCGGTGGGCGGGTGGGCGGCTACAGCGACCTGCTGCGGAAGCGGCAACTGCTCCAGGACGAAGGGATCGTGGTCGGGCGCCACACGATTCGCCACTTTGCCCAGGTGCGCTGGACGTCGCGGTCCGCCCGACGGGCACCCCCAGCCTGAGTCGTTTTCGTCTCATCGAGTGCATGACCGACGCGCGAGCACCCATCGTGTCGTCTCGGGTCTGCCACGCTCGGCCCGTGACCGCTCTTCTGGTATCATGAGCTCCGGCACGGGTCCGACCGGCTCCCGGCATAGTTCGCAGCACCCGATGCGGGAGGAAGCATGAACCGACAGAACGTTGTCGCATTGATCGTGGCGTGCGCCGCGATCGGCCTGACGGCCGCGAGCCCATCAGTCGGGTTCGCCGGACAGACCGCACCCGGCACCGTCAACGTGCCGACGGGAGAAGTCGGTCTGGGGTCGGTGGAGCTGCCACGGCGGGTCATGGCAGACGGCCAGGCCCTGGCGTCTGGCACCTACGACCTCCGCGTCACGGCGGACTCGGCAAAGCCCGACGCGCCGGGGCAACTGGCGGTGCTCGAGCGCTGGGTAGAGTTCCGGCAAGGCGACGAGGTCAAAGGTCGCGAAGTTGTGAGTATCGTGCCCGAGAGCGAGATCGACAGCATCGCCAAGAGCGCGCCTCCGGGAAACGGCACCGCGCGTGTCGAGATGCTCAAGGACAACGAGTATCTCCGTGTGTGGGTGAACCAGAACAACATCCACTACTTCATCCACCTGGTGGTCGGATAACGCGCTCCGCGCCGCCGTGAGGCAGACCATCCGCGTCTCGACGTTGGCTGTGGCCTGTGTCGCTGCGATTGTGGCGGTCGGGGCCAGGCCAGGGCCAGAACAAACCCCGTCCCCCCTCGCGGCCGGTGCCACACCACCGCCGTGGGCGTATCCAGTCAATCCCCCGGGCACGCGCACACCACGGCCGCCGGATGACGGCACCCGCCAACGGGTACCCGGCAGCGCCCGGGCGTTCACCCTGACCGAGCTCCGCGACCTCTTCAACATAGCGGACTGGCATCCGGACGATCACCCGCCGATGCCCGAGGTGGTGGCCCATGGCCGGAGACCGGACCTGTTCGGATGTGGATATTGTCACCTGCCGAACGGGTTCGGCCGCCCCGAGAACTCGAGCGTCGTCGGCCTCTCGGTCGCGTACATCGTGCAGCAGATGGCCGATTTCAAGAACGGCACGCGGCGCAGCGCTGAGCCCGACATGGGCCCACCAGCAGCAATGATCCGGGTGGCGCAGGCGGCGACCGACGAGGAGGTCCGAGTAGCGGCGGAGTACTTCGCCTCGATACCGACGGCGCCCTGGATCCGGGTCGTCGAGACCGAGACCGTACCCGAAATCGTTGTCTCTCGGGGCATGCTGGTGCCGGTCGAGGGCGGCGAGACCGAACCGATCGGGCGGCGCATCATCGAGCTTCCCGAGGACCTGGCGCGCACGGAGCTGCGTGATGCGGCATCGGGGTTCGTCGCCTATGTGCCGCGTGGCAGCACCGCCCGTGGCGAGGCGATCGTCGAGGGTGAGACCGGCGCGGTGGCCTGCGGGGTCTGCCACGGCTCGGGACTCGCGGGGGTGGGTCCGGTACCAGCGCTGGCCGGGCGCTCACCCAGCTACACGGTTCGCCAGCTCTACGACCTGCAGAGCGGCGTCCGGGACGGGCTGTGGGCCGATCTGATGAAGGATGTCGTGGCCACGCTCAGTCTCGACGACATGATCGCGATCGCCGCCTACACCGCCTCCCTCGACCCGTAGCGGGCTGCTGAAGTGGCAGGCCGCTGACAAATTGGGGGGGGGGGGGTGGGGCCGCTCTTCGGACTTCGGACGCTCTCGGCGCAGGCCCTTGCGCGGGCCTGAAGGCCCGCGCCCACAAACTCTTTCTACAGAAGGAAGACGGCGAAGCCCCCCAGCTTCTTCTGACTCCTGAGTTCTAGGAGCACGCTCCCTCACATCGCCATCACGTCGAACTGCTCGTGGTGCAACTGGGCATCCGGGCGCAGCGTAATCTCCTTGTTCAGCGTCCGCTCGATCTCCTCTAGGACCCCGCGCTCCTCGGTCTTGAGGGCCAGGGCGACGTCCGGGTTGACACGCAACTGGACACGATGCCCGTCGAGGTCGCCTTTGACCTTGCGCAGCTCGGCAAGGATCTCGAAGCAAATGGTCGAGGTCGACTTCACCACGGCGCTGCCGGAGCAATAGGGGCACGGCTGGGTGAGCTGCCGCTCCAAACTCTGTTTGACCCGCTTTCGTGTTGTGATGATGAGCCCGAACTCGGTGACCTGCACCGCTTTCGACGGCGACCGATCCCGTCGGATCTCCTGCTCAAACATCTGATACACCTTCTGGCGATTCTTGCGCTCCTCCATGTCGATGAAGTCGAGCACGATGATGCCACCCAGGTCTCGAAGCCGGACCTGCCGCACGATCTCCTTTGCCGCCTCGAGGTTCGTCTTGACGATCGTGTCCTCGAGCCGCCCGGTGCGCTTCCCCACGTAGCGACCGGTGTTGACGTCGATCGCCACCAGCGCCTCGGTCTGGTTGATGACGAGATAGCCCCCCGATTTCAGCCAGACCTTGCTGCGTAGCGCTTTGTCGATCTCCGACTGCACGCCGTATTCCTCGAAGATCGGAAAGCTCTTGTCGTAGTGCTGCACCCGGGAGACCAGATCCGGCATGATCCGCTCGACGAGCTTCACCGCCTTCTTGTACTCGCCGTGGTCATCGATCCGGATCGCCGAGAAGTCATCCGTCAGCAGGTCGCGGAGCAGCTTGGCGACCAGGCTCTCCTCGCGGTGGATCACCGCCGGTGCCCGCAGTGTCTCCCCCTTCCGCTGAGTCTCGGACCACAGCTCGTGAAAGTAGGTGAGGTCGCTGATGATATCTTCCTGCGGCCGGTCGGCGGCCGCCGTGCGGATGATCACGCCGCCCGACATGCCGTGCTCGGCATGGAACTCGCGGACGATCCGCCGCAGTCGGACCCGTTGCTCGCGGGACACGATCTTGCGCGAGACACCGATGTGGTCCACCGTCGGCATAAAGACGAGGAAGCGGCCCGGAATCGTCACGTGGGAGGTGATGCGGGCGCCCTTCGTGCCCAGCGGCTCCTTGACCACCTGAACGATGACCTCCTGGCCAGCGGTCAGGAGCTTCTCGATCTTCTGCTCGGCTCCGTTACGGTCCCGGCCGCGGCCACGGCCACGGCCGGACCCAGAGCCGCCCCCCTGCCCTCCGTTCCCTGCGGCCTGGGTGTCGGTATCGCCGTCGGTGTCGGTGGTGTCGACGCCGTCCAACGCATCCACCGGGTCGATGACGTCCGACACGTAGAGGAAGCCGTCGCGCTCGAGACCGAGGTCGACGAAGGCGCACTGCATGCCTGGCAGGACCTTCTTCACGCGCCCCTTGTAGATGTTGCCGACGACGCCGCGCGACTTATCGCGTTCGACGGAGATCTCGACGACCTCGTCGTCCTCGAGGATTGCGGCCATCGTCTCGTGACCGCTCGAGGAGATGATCATCTCCTTGTTCATCTATACAGCTCCAGGTGCGGTGATGCGCCCGAGACCCGACCCCACCCGGCGAACCGGCCCGCATCCGGACACGCCGCACGCCGTCGGCATGCGCGCACGTCCACAGAGCGACATGGCCCCAAGGGGTGCTCATCGATAGTCTCGACCGCTCCCGTGCCGACCGGTTGGCGCCCGCTCTCCGGGGCCGCGCGACGGCATGTGGTGAACTCAACAGTCCATTGCGATACGACGTTGATCGCCTTTCAGTTCGTAAACCTGCGCATCCTCACGTTGAGGACGAGTCCAAACGCCGCCAACGTGGCGATGACGGACGACCCGCCAGAGCTCATCAGCGGCAACGTGAGTCCCTTGACCGGCGCGAGCCCCGCCGACATGGCGATGTTGTAGATCACCTGGAACGCGAACCCGGACATGATCCCAACCACCAGGTAGGTCCCGAGGCGATCCTTGGCCAGCCGGGCGGCGTCGAGCCCCCGCATGATGACGAAGAGATACAACCCCAGCGAGGCCACCACCCCCAGGAACCCTTGCTCTTCAGCCAGCACCGAGAAGATGAAGTCGTTGTGCGCGACCGGGAGGAAGTTGTACTGGCTCTGGGTCCCCTGCAGAAACCCCTTCCCCATCGGCCCGCCGGACCCGACCGTGATCCGCGCCTGGAGCTGCTGGTAGCCTGCTCCACGCGCATCCTGCTCCGGGTCGAGGAAGCTCGAGATTCGCTGGCGCTGGTAGTCCTCGAGCCCATACGTCCACGCTACCGGCGCAATCAGAATCGCCAGGGCCACCAGCACCGCGACATACCGCAGCCGCAACCCGGCGAACACCACGATCCCGAAGCAGACCGGCAACAGCGTCACAGCCGTGCCGAGATCCGGTTCTTGGGCAATCAACAGGCACGGCAGCCCTACAATGAGCGCCGCCATCAGCCACCCGGCAGGGGTCTGCGGCCCCCAGCGCCGGTCGGAGAACAGGGTGGCCAGCCCCAGCGCCACCACGATGCGCGCAAACTCCGATGGCTGGAGATTGAACGCGCCCAGATCGATCCACCGGCGCGCTCCGCCCACCGTCGCACCGAACAACAGCGTGTACCCCAGCAGCGCCAGGAACCCGACGAAGATCACCAACGACGAGTCGGAAAACCACCGGTAGTCGACCGACAGCATGATGATGAACGCCACGAGCCCGATGCCCAGGGCCCAGAGCTGTGTCGACACCTGCGGGCCGACGACGTCTACCATCGGGTCGTAGGTGGTGCTGTAAATCATCGTGACGCCGATGGCGCACAGCAACATCAGCGCCCCCACCAACAGCCAGTCGATGTGCCGATACAGTCGCCGCTCTAGCATCGCTCCCTGTTCGCTCGGGTCGCCGCACACCCTCGCTGGCCGTTCATGGGTTCGTGGCCACGACCGGCGGCAACACCTGGGGCCTGGCCGGCAACGGCAAGACGGGACGCGGGCGCCCCTCCTGCTTCGCAAAATAGGTTTCCATCACGTGCTTGGCGATCGGGGCGGCCAGATAGCCATGCTCGGCGTGCTCGCCGAACACCACGCCCGCGATCTCGGGCGCACCGGCGGGCGCCGCGAACACGAACCAGCCATGGTCCCGCAGGTCGCGGTCGGTGTCGCCCGCCGCGATCCGGCCCTGCAACGAGATGACCTGCGCGGTACCGGTCTTGCCGATTACGTCCCGCCCCTCGATGCGCCCCCGGCGGCCGGTCCCGGCGCGGTTGACGACATACCACAAGCCGTCCGTGACTGCACCCAGCGTGGTCGGAGAGAGCGCCCCCTCCGACTGCGGCACCGGGCGCGGCACCGGGATCCACTCTGTGCCGTCGTAGACCGCTTTCAGCAGGTGCGGTGTGACCCGTGTCCCGCCGTTGGCGACCGTGGCTATCATGACCGCCATCGAGATCGGGGTGACCGACACGGCCCCCTGTCCGATCGCCACCGAGATCGTTTCTCCCGGATACCACGGCTCGCCGCGCGCCTCCCGCTTCCACGCGGTGGACGGCATCAGGCCCTGCACTTCGTGGGGCAGGTCGAGACCGCTCAGCTCGCCCAGCCCCAACGCCGTCGCCCACTTGTGGATCTGGTCGATCTCCAGCATCTCGCCGAGCGTGTAGAAGTAGGTGTTGCACGACCGTTCGAGCGCCTCCCGCATGTCGACGCTGCCGTGTGTCGTGTGGCACGCGTAGAACCGTCCGTAGAAGGTGGCGCCACCGCGGCACGACACGCGGAAGTCGGGCGTGACGATACCTTCCTCGAGCGCGGCGACCGCCATCACGATCTTGAAGGTCGACCCAGGCGCATAGGTCCCCTGCAGCGCCCGGTTGGTCAACGGACGCAGCGTATCCTGGTTGAGGGTATTCCAGGTGTCCTGGTCGATCCCCAGCGCGAACGCGTTCGGGTCGTAGGCGGGCAGACTGACGAGCGCCAGAATCTCGCCGGACCGCGGGTCGAGCACCACCGCCGCCCCGTTGAATCCCGCCACCGCGAAGGCGTCCTCGGCCGCCTGCTGTAGGTCGTAGTCGAGTGTCAGCTGCAGCTGCCGGCCTTCGCTGGGCGCGACCTCGCCGATGGTGTCGATCTCGCGGCCGATGCTGTCGACGACGACACGCCGCGCACCGTCGTGTCCCATCAGATACTGGTTGTAGGCCTGCTCGATTCCCGACTGACCGACCACGGACCCGCTGCGCACGTCCTGGAACTCGGCGCTCGCCAGCTGGGCGTCGCTGACCTCGCCCACGTAGCCGAACAGGTGCGCGGCGACCTCGCCGGCCGGATAGTAGCGCGTCGGCAGCTGTTGCACGAACAGCCCCGGTAGCTCGAACTTGTGGGCCGCGAACGCCGCTACCTGTCCGAGCGAAGCGTCGCGGATCAAGACAATCGGGCGATAGGCCGGGTCCCGTCGGTGACGCTCCACCACGGACCAGAGTGCGGACGAGGGCACCTCGGCCACCTCCGCCAGCAGCCCGATCGACGCCTCGAGGTCCTCGACCTGCTCGCGCACGAGCGAGATATTCAGGGAGTAGCGGTTCCGGACCAGCGGGCGGCCGTCGCGGTCGACCACCACCCCGCGAGGCGCGCTCAAGGCGATGGTCCGCTGGTGGTTGTTCTCCGCCTGCTGGCGATACTTCTCGTGCTGAGCAATCTGGAGGTGCCAGAACCCGACGACGAGCCCGCCAAACGCCAGCACGACCGTAGACCGCAGCAGCGTCATCGGCAGCACCAGGCTGTCGCGTCCACCACTTCCGTTCGTCTCGATCTCACGTCTCATGCGTCTGACCCACGTACCGTGCAGCGATGCATCCCGCGCCTCACCCCGCATCGCCAGTCTCGGTGCAACGCAGGGCTCTCACCACGCATCGCTCAAGGCCCGTGCGACGACAGATGCCCGGCGCCAACACGCTGAGCGCCGGGAATTAACCGCCGAACCGACGCGACAGATTTCGCCGACGCAGCCGCCGGCGTTCGATCGCCCCCGGTCCAGCCTGGAGCCCAGCCGCGAGCGTCACGCCGATCGCGGCGTTGACCGTCGCCTGCGTCAGTACGGCGCCGTAGGAGGTCATCATCCCCTCGTCGAACAGCAGGCTGTAGACCCCGATGAAACAGCCGGCGTGCACCAGCGAGCCACAGAAGAACACCAGCAACTGCTGCCAGGCCCGCGCGATCATGAACCGGGACCCGAACTGCCCGACGACGTAGCCCACAAGCGTCTTGGCGAGCCCCCCGACACCGATCACCCCGCCCGACAATGCGTCCTGCACCAACCCACCGACGGTGCCGGCCCACAACCCGGCAATCGGACCACCCGCAATCGCCACCGCGACGACCACCACCAGCACGAGGTCCACCGGCGCACCGGCACCGGCCAGCATCGACGCCAGCGTCGTCTGCAGCGCCAGCGCCAGACCAAGCCCCAGCCCCACCCAGGCGGCCTTCATTCACCACCCGCCGCCGTCGTCGACGACGCGGGCTCGCGAACGATGACCAGCACGTCCTCGAGGTTACTGAACTCCACTTGCGGGCGTACATAGATTGTCCTGTAGAGCCCAGGCCCACGACGCACCACCTCGACCGTGCCGATGACGAACCCCTTGGGGTAGATGCCGTCAATCCCGGAGG
Organism: Acidobacteriota bacterium; assembly: GCA_022562495.1. Lineage (GTDB taxonomy): Bacteria > Acidobacteriota > Vicinamibacteria > Vicinamibacterales > UBA8438 > NP936. Next base: position 9,043 of record JADFPE010000006.1, on the reverse strand, counting down.
TGACAACGACGTCCCCGAGCTGCACCTCCTCGAGGTTTGACACGTATTCCATCCGCAGCACGCCCTGACCGGCATCCCCCACCACGACACCGGCCGCGCGCGTTCGTTCGATGAGGGCCCCCGCGGCGGCTTTCCGGTCGATCAGTAGCTGCACCTTGGCCGCCCGCGGACCGGGGTCGCTGACCACACGTCCCACCACGCCGTCCGGCGACAACACCGCCGAGTCGCGGTAGACACCGTCGCCGGTGCCCCGGTCGATCGTGACTGTGCGGAAATAGGGGGTCGCGTCGCCCGCAATCACCCGCGCGCTCACCGTCGCGAAGCCGATGTCGCGACGGAGTCCGAGCAACGCTTCCAGACCACGCACCCGCTGCGCCACCGCACGTTCCTGCTGTAAGCGGAACCGCAGAGTGGCGACGCTCTCGCGGAGCACGTCGTTCTCGGCCTGGACAGACCGCAGCCCCACATACCCGTTCCAGAACCCGGTCGCGCCACCGACCACCCGGGCAACCCCTCGCTGGACCTCGGAAAACAGCCCGAAGGTCACCGCTTCGAACACACGCACGCTGGACGCGGTGTTGACCTGGACAGAGATGACGACCACATGGCCGATCACGACGGCCAGCAGCAACGCGCCGGTGCGACGACGGAGATCAATCAATCGAGATCTTTCTGAGCAGGCTGAAATTCGACAGCATCTTTCCGGCGCCCAGCACGACCGACGACAGCGGGTCCTCGGCCATCGCGATCGGCAACCCGGTTTCCTCACGCAACCGTTTGTCCAGGTTCTTCAGCAACGAGCCGCCGCCCGTCAGCACGATGCCGCGGTCGACGATGTCGGCCGACAACTCCGGGGGCGTCCGCTCCAGCGCGACCCGGACCGCGTCGACGATCACGTTCACCGTCTCCGCTAACGCCTCGCGGATCTCCTCGTCGGTGATGGTGATGGTCTTGGGTATCCCCTCGATGAGATGGCGCCCCTTGATCTCCATCGTGAGCCGCCTGTCCAGACCGTAGGCCGAGCCGACCTTTATCTTGATCGCCTCCGCGGTCCGCTCGCCGATCAGCAGGTTGTAGGTCTTCTTGACGTACTGGATGATCGCCTCGTCCATCTCGTTGCCCGCCACTCGCACCGCCTTGCTGTAGACGATGCCCGCGAGCGAGATGACAGCGATGTCGGTCGTGCCGCCGCCGATGTCCACGATCATGTTGCCCGAGGGCTCCGTAATCGGCATCCCGGCGCCGATGGCGGCCGCCATCGCCTCCTCGACCAGATGCACCTCGCTGGCCTTGGCCCGATACGCACTGTCCTTGACGGCGCGCTTCTCGACCTGGGTGATCTCCGACGGCACACCGATGACGATGCGCGGCCGCACCCAGACGGTCCGGTTGTGCGCCTTCTTGATGAAGTAGGTCAGCATCTTCTCGGTGATCTCGAAATCGGCGATCACCCCGTCCTTCATCGGCTTGATGGCAATGATGTGACCCGGCGTCCGGCCAAGCATCTCCTTGGCCTCGCGCCCCACGGCCACGACCCGGCCGTTGATCTTGTTAATGGCGACGATCGAGGGTTCGTTGACGACGATCCCCTTGCCACGAGCGTAGACACAAGTGTTGGCCGTGCCGAGATCGATCGCTAGGTCACTGGAGAACAACGCGAACAAAGAACGGACACCCAACGGAGATAGTCCTCCTCGGAATTCGTGGTCTAGCAGCCCGCCAGCTGGATACCATCCTTGCCGTGGGCCTTGACCCAGTACATGGCGTCGTCGGCCGCCTGCAGCAACCGCTCGACGGTCGGAACGTTATCCGGCAACGTCGCTACGCCGGCCGACCCGGTCAACCGGAAGTTGTATCCCTCGGCCTCGAGGAACACGTGTTCGGCGATATGCGCGCGCACCCGATCCGCGACGACCAGCGCGCCATCGCTGGCGGTGTCGGGCAGCACCATCACGAACTCGTCGCCACCGAAGCGGGCGACCACGTCGGTCTCCCGCGCACAGTCCCGGATGACGGCGCCCGCCTCGACGAGCGCCCGGCTGCCGTAGAGATGCCCGTGGGTGTCGTTGATCCCCTTGAACCCATCGAGGTCGATGAACAACAGCGACAGTGGCTGGTGCGTGCGCAAGGCCCGTTTGCCTTCCCGCCGGAGCACCTCGGACAGATACCGCGAGTTGTAGAGCTGGGTCAGATCGTCGGTGACGGTCAGCGACTGGGCGCGCTGCATCCGCGTGGCGTTGTCGAGCGCGACCGCGGCCGGTTCGAACAGCACCCGAATAGCCGCACTGACGCTCGCCGGAACCGCCGGCACCTTCGCGGACGGGGATGTATCGACACCAATGACCGCGCCCACGCTGCGCCCCCGACAGCGTAGCGGAAACGCGATGATCGCAATCGCCGGCACGTCGCGCCCGGGTAGATCGTCACGCAGGTCGCGCGCACCGTACTCTAGCCCGGATCGCAGCACGCGGCCGCCGACGGAGCAGACAGCCTTCTCCAGTTCGAGCGGGAGCCGCCAGCTCGCGAGCAGCGTCGCCGCCCCGACCGAATCCAATCCCACCACCGTCCAGCTCGGCGCCGGCAGCCAGGCGGCGGCCCGGCTGACCAGCGCCTCGGCCACCGAGCCCGGCTCGAGCGGCGCGCCGACGTGCCGGGTCATCTCGATCAACGGTTCGACCCGATTGAGATAGCGCGCGAGCGAGACCCGCGACCGCTGCCAACGGGTCGCGAGGTCGGCGGGCGCAGCGACCGCGATCTGGTGCGCGATCTCCACCGGATTCAGCGGAGCGCTCAGATGGGTATCGAACCCGATCTCACGGGACCGAGTGGCCACCACGGCGGCGGGATCCGCCGAATAGGACACGATCGGCATGCCCTGCGCGAGCGACTTCAAACGTCGCCAGTTCGGCCGACGCCCCGGTGCCAGCTCCCACAACACCGCACCGACCCGGCTCGCGCGGATGCCCGCCGCCGCTTCTTGTTGCGCCCGACAGACCAGCCGGTAGCCTTTGAGGCGACGCAGCGGCGCCACGTGTGCCTCAACGTCGGAGCTCGGGTGGTGAAAGACGGTGAGTGTCAGACCAGACCGGGGCAGAGTCCGGGGTCGTCGTGCCGCATTGCGGTGACCGCCTACCGGCATACTACCTGTCCCCGATCGTCATCACGGTGGCATGCGGCCGCCGACGCATCCCGTTCCGCGGCATTGCTCCTCGGTCGAATACTGCCCGGAATTCTCACTCGTCGCGTAGGGCGGAGCGACCGCAGCTCCGTTCAGCGGGTCCCCGATGCTGTACCGTGGTTACGAACGGAGCCGCTCGGTATCGTTCTGTCAATTCCCCTAAGTCCTGCAGCCTCTGCAAATATACCATATTCGACGGGGCGGAACTGCACCAATCTGATGCATTCTCAGCCCGATCCGCCGCCCCACACCACCTCTGACGCCTCCTCGCGGGGTGTTCCGGGTCAGCGGCTTGCCGCCCGCGAATTCCGTGGCATAGAATGGAGCATTGAGCCATGGCCGGGTGACGCCGCCTCGGCAGGCTGCGCAAATCAGACCTGGAGCCCGGTATGCGACGCCGACACGGGACCGGCTGCGAGAAGGAGTTGCACGCACGATGACGATGCTGGATTCCATGCGCCGGCACATTGGCTGGCTGAAGTGGACCCTGGGGCTGGTCATCTTGGCCTTCACTTTCCTGTATGTGCCCGCGATCGTCCGGCCAACGCCACAGGTGACGGGCGCACTGACCGACGTACTGGCACAGGTCGGTGACCGGGAGATCACGGTCGGTGATTTCCGCACCGTGTTTCTGCGACAGCTCCAGAGCTACCAAGCCCAGTCCGGCGGCGAGATCACCGCCGAGATCCTGCGGTCGATGGGGCTCGACCGACAGATTCTTCAGCAGATGATCGACGAGCACGCGGCGCTGCAGGAAGCCGAACGGCTGGGGGTGACGGTCAGCGATGCCGAGGTGCGCGACCGGATCGTCTCGTTCCCGGCGTTCCAGCGAAACGGCCAATTCGTCGGCGAGCAGGCCTATGCCCAGACGCTGCGGGCGCAGTCGCCGCCGATGACCCCGGCGCAATTCGAAGAGGACATCCGCCGGTCGCTGATGCTGGAACGGCTGCAGGCCGCGGTGACCGACTGGATCACGGTGACCGACGAGGACCTGCGGCGAGAGCACGTCCGCCGCAGCGAGAAGCTCCGTCTGAGCGCCATCTCGTTCCGGGCCGACGACTTCCGCGAGGGCATCGAGGCCACCGATGCGGACGTCGCGGCGCAATTCGAACAGAACGCCACCGACTACACGGTGCCGGAGAAGCGCCGCCTGCGCTTCGTGCTGATCGACGTCGCGGCGCTGAAGGCCTCGTTCACCCCGAGTGACGCCGAGGTCCAGTCGTACTACGACTACAACACCGACCGTTACACCGAGCCTGTGACGCTGCGCGCCAGCCACATCCTGCTGCGCACAGAGGGCAAGGATCCGGCGGAGGTGCAGACCCAGGCGGAGGCGATCGTCGCCGAGGCGCGGGGCGGGGCCGATTTCGCGGAGCTGGCGCGGCAATACTCTGAGGACGAAGGCACAAAGGAGATCGGCGGCGATCTCGGCCCGATCTCCCCCGGCCAGATGGTGCCGGAGTTCGAGGGCGCCGCGTACGCCCTCGACCAGGGCGAGATCAGCGACCCGGTGTCGAGCATGTTCGGGGTGCACATCATCAAGGCGACCGAGAAGACCGGCGGCACGTCGCAGCCGCTGGACGACGTGCGTGAGAGCATCGTCGAGCTGCTGAAGCAGGAGAGCGCCGATGAGCGGGCCGGCGCGTATGCCCAGGCGATGGCAGACGAGATCACGACCGCCGCCGAGCCGCCAACGGCCATGGACGCCGCGGCGCGGCAACGCGGCTTCGAACCGCAGGAGACCGGGTTCGTGTCGCCCGGCGAGCCGATCCTCGGCCTCGGGTTCTCGTCGGAGGTGACCGCTGTGGCCTTTCAACTCCCGCAGGGCCAGGTCGCGGGCCCGATCCAGACCCTGACCGGTCCGGCCTTCGTGACCGTCATCGGCATTCAGGCCCCGTTTGTGCCGCCACTCGAAGAGGTTGAGGCTCGCGTGCGGGACGACGTCATCCGCAAGAAGGCGTTCGCGGCGGCGCAGGAGCGGGCCGCCGAGGTCGCGACCCTCTTGCAGACAGCCGAGGATTTCACCCAGGCGGCCGAAACCGAGGAGCTGGAGGTCAGCACCAGCGACGCCCTCGCACGCGGCAGCGCGGTGCCGGGCGTCGGTCTGAACGCGGCGGTCGAGGCTGTGGCCTTCTCGTTGTCGGTCGGCGAGACCAGCGACCCGGTGCTGACCGGCAACAGCGCCGTCATCCTGCACGTTCACGAACGGCAGGAGGCGACCGCCGCGGACTTCCAGGCGACGCGCGAGACACTGCGTAGCGACATGATCGCCGAGCGGCAGAGTCAGTTCTACGCCGCCTACATGGAGAACGCCAAGACGCGAATCCTGATCGACGTCAAATTGGACGTCTTCGCGCAGGCGGTGGTCTAGGTCTAGGGAGGCCCCCCAGAAGGCAGAAGCACTGGAATGGATGGCTTCGCCGGCTTCTAGTCAGTCTCACCCGGGCCGTACCAGGCGGTAGCAGCGGCGAAGCCCTCCGGTATTCTTCTAACTGCTGACTGCTTTGAGCGGCCCCCTACGGCACGAACACGCCGGGCATCAGGGCCAGCGGCTCACCGGTGCGGAACAGCCGGAGGGGTGCCGTTGCTACGCCCAGCGCTCGAGCCGGCGGGAACGGAAACCAGCCCAGCTGGGCGGCTACCTGCGCCACGGTGAACCCTCCGCGCAACAGCTCGAACAGACTCTTCGGTCGCGGGTAGATCACCAGCTCCACCTCGACATCGGCATCGATGCCGACCCGCTCCTTCGCCAGGGCAATCGCCCGTCCCAGCCCGCCCAGCTCGTCGACCAGCCCCCGCTCCTTCGCCTGACGGCCGGTCCAGACCCGGCCCTGCGCCACCGCGTGGATGGCGTCTCGAGTGGTACCGCGCCCCGCGGCCGCCTTCGTCAGGAACTGCTCGTAGATCGCGTCGATGTGCTCCTGCATCTTGGCCCGCTCGTCGTCGGAGAACGGCGTGACCGGCGAGTACATCCCGGCGAACCGGCCGCTGGTGACCGACTCGATCGTGATGCCGACCTTCTCGTAGGTACCGCCGGTCGTGATCTTGCCTGCCACGACACCAATCGACCCGGTCAGCGTCGCCGGCTGCGCAACGATCGTGTCAGCGGCCATGGCGATGTAGTACCCCCCCGACGCAGCCAGATCTGACATCGACGCGATAACGGGCTTATCCGCCTTCGCCAGCATCACCTCGCGCCAGATGACGTCGGAGGCGACCGCCGATCCACCCGGGCTATCGATTCGCAACACGATTGCGAGCACCGAGTCGTCGGTCCGCGCGGCGCGGATGGCCTGCACCAGCGTGTCGGACCCGAGCACCTCCCCGCCCAGCAGATCGACCCCGCCGCCGCCCGAGGTGATCGTACCGACCGCGTAGATCAGCGCGATACGCCGCCCCTGGTTCAACCCCACCGACGCGAGGCTGATCTGCCGATAGTCACGATCGGCAATCTCGCGCCAGTCGACCTCGTCGAACGGGTCCTGCCGCTTGAGCTCGTCGGCATAGATGAGCCCGTCGACCAGACCGGCCTCGACCGCGTCGGCCGGCAGAAACGGCCCCTCGTCGACCAACCGCCGCACCTCGGACTTGCCCAGATCCCGACCATCGGCGATGCCATCGATGATCTGCTCGTAGAGGTCGCGGTTGAGCGACTCGGCCATCTCGCGGTGCTCGGGCGTGAACGTCGTCTCGGTGTAGAAGTTGGACGCCGTCTTGAAGTCGCCGGCGTGCAGCATGTCGGGGTAGGCACCGATCTTGTCGAGCGCGCCGCGGACGAACATCTCATAGCTGGCGACGCCGACCAGATCCAGCGGGCTCACAGGCGTCAGAAACACCTTGTCGGCCGCCGACGCCAGGTAGTACTCCTGGGTTCCCCCATACTCGAGGAACGCCACGATCGGCTTGCCCGACGCCTTGTAGTCGAGCACCGCGTCGCGAATTTCTTGCGCCTTGCCCCACAACAGCTGCGGACCCGACGGCATCAGGATGACCCCCCGGATGCGCGGGTCCACTGTCGCCTTGCGCAGGCTGTTGACCACCGACTGCACCGTCGGCCCGTCCCCGACGAGCGCAGTCAGAAGCGGGTTCGCCTGCCGTTCCGACAACCCCCCCGGCACGCGCAGCATGAGCACCGCGTTGGATGCCACCGACGGCGCCCGAGACACCATGAAATACATCGCGGCCAGCCCGGTCATCGACACGACGACCGCCAGCAGCAGCAAGAAGATGATGACCCTGACACCGCGCTGGACACTCACAGCAGCCTCCTTGGTGTGCCGCGAATTGAAACCCGTCCGGTTGCCTTGCCGACTTCCCGTAGCAAGGCCCGTCAGGGCCGCTGATGAACTCTCTCGAGCAAGTATACGCGACCGCTCGCCGGCGGTCTGGCCGCCCACCCCAGGCGCGCTCACGTAGAACAGGACTCACACCGCTGTCGTCCGAGCATCAGCGGGGCGGTCGCTGGCGCAGGTGCGGCCGTCTTGGTTATACTGGGCGTCCGGCCAGACGGCCGCCCTCACTGCGGAAGTGGCGGAATTGGCAGACGCGCAGGCCTCAGGAGCCTGTGGGACCTAGTCCCATGGGGGTTCAAGTCCCCCCTTCCGCACCAACTCTAACTGCTAGACCGGCTTGGACTTCGAGGCGGGAGTCTGCTCTGGCTCGCGCACAACGTCCTGTGCGTCCTCAGACGGCGTGTGCAAGGTTTGTGCAAGATTTTCTGTGCGGTGGTCTTCCAGTTGCTGCATCGCCCGATGCAACCCCCGGCGATTGATGTTCAAATATCTGGTGGTCGTCGTGAGGTCGGCGTGCCCGAGCAGCTTGCTCACATAGTTTATGGAGACCCCAGCCTCATCGAACCGTGACCCAGCCTCGTGTCGAAGATCCCGAAGCTGAAACCCAGGCAGCCCTGCCTCGTCCCGGGCGTTCTCCCACGCTGTGCGGACAGACGTGGACCGCTCCCCAACCGCGTTGCCGAACGGATACGCCTCTGGCGGGAACGGTTTCCCCGCCGGATCCAGTCGGCGCATCTCCAACACAGCCGCGAGCCTTGAGGAGATCGGGATCATTCGGGCGGTTCGGGTCTTGGACTTCACCGCTTGGACCGTCAGTTCCCGACGCCCCAGGTTCACGTCCCTCCACTGAAGAGAGAGGATCTCCCCCGGACGACATGCAGTGTCCAAGATGGCGATGATCACGGCCCGCAGTTGAGGATTTGCGGCATTGAGCAGTCGCTGCTCATCCTCTTCGGTCTCGAATCTGCGGGACCTCGGGATTTCCTTCTCCAGCGTGATCGCTGGCTCGGTTCCGATCTTGAACGGTGTTCGTTCCACGTAGCCCTTGCGGATCCCCCAGTTGAACATCTTCCTCAGCAGCTTGAGGTCGTGGTTGACGGTGACCGCTGACCGACCGGCGGCCTTGCGGGCATCCCGGAACGCCTCGATGTCATCGGTCGTGATGGCGTCCAGGGGTTTGGGGTCGTAGAGGTGGGGATCCTCGCCGGGACGCATGATTCCCTTCACCTCGAATCTCCCGGCGGCCAGATTCCGCGCGAGGTCGGCGATCATGGTGGTGGTGCAGACGACTATCGGCTTGGGGGAAGCAACGGCGGCCATTTGGGGTGTTGCGGCAGACAGAACCAGTATGAATGTTGCCACCGCTCTGATTCGAGATAGTTTAGCCATGGCTAAATTCCTGATCCATTCTCAGAGGTACGCATGCTGGTGTCAAGAGTTTGTCGGTGCAAAGTCGTGGCAATCAACCAACTTGATGACCACCGTCATAGTCCTCGTCGGCGGGTTGGGACACCATGAGTGTAGAGAGGGATCAGGCTTCCCGACATTCGTGGTAAGTCCGGATGGTGGTGAA
>JADFPE010000142.1 GCA_022562495.1 Acidobacteriota bacterium | reverse complement strand
TTGTGGTGAATATTCCGCTCGGGAGAATGCGGGAGCGGTCCAAGAAGTTTTCCCTCGCGTGGATCCTCTGGATCCATGCCTCCATTCCGTTTATCATCGCCGCACGGCTCTGGCTGCAGCTCGACCTGATCGCGATCCCCTTGAACATCGCGGCTGCCGTCGCCGGGCAGTTCCTCGGGGGAGCGCCTGAAAAGAAGCGGCGGAAGGCCGCCTCGCCGTCCGCCTCGTAGCGCAGAATCTTCATTTGTCACCTCACGGGGAGGATTCCCCCCCTTCGAAAGTCTTTGCTGTTGGACCTCGGCGGGACCGGTCGGGCGCATCCCCATCCTGGAGCGCAAGAGGGACGCGCGACGCACACGAACGAGCCCATTCCACGGGCGTCAGCCGTCGTAGTCTAGCATAGTCCGGCGCAGGTGAGAACGCCGCTCGACGGGCCAGCACCGGGCTTGACACAGGTGGCGGGAAGGAGGCAAGCTACTGGCAGCGGCGCCGGCCGGTACGGTCGCTCGGGCCGGCCGTTGGGGGTTGGCCAACGGGCTCTTAGTGGCGCAAGTCGCCCTGACGTTGGTGCTGCTCATCGGCTCCGGCCTGATGATGCGGACGTCTCAGACGCTGCGTCGAGTGGATCCCGGGTTCGGCGACGCGGGCCACGTCCAAACATTTCAGCTGACGATTCCCACAGCGGACCTGGCCGTTGCCGAGCGAGCTGGGGGTCCCGATCCGGGCCCGACGGTGCGGATGCAGCACCAGCTCCTGGACAGGCTGGTTGCGATCCCCGGGGTGGAGTCAGCGGGGTTTTCGAGCTCCAACGATGGGCTTCCTCTGGACGGAGACGGCAGGTCGGCGTCGATCTTTGTCGAGGGGCGGACCCCAGTCATCGGCGCAGCTGCACTCACGGAGATCCAGTTTGTCTCGCCGCATTTCTTCGAAACACTGCGGACACCGCTCATCGCTGGCCGCACCTTCGACTGGAACGACGTCTATCAGGAGCGTCGGGTCGTGTTGGTGTCCCAGAACCTGGCGCGTGCGCAGTGGGGGTCGGCCCATGCCGCACTGGGAATGCGTATTGGCGGGGCTCCATCTCCTCCCTGGTGGGAAGTGGTGGGCGTCGTGACGGACGTCCATCACGACGGGTTGAGCCAGCCCGCACCGGAGGTGGTCATCTTTCCCGCGGTCGCAAGCGAGACGGCGTCATTTGTGATTCGCAGTGAGCGCGTCGGCACGACGGCGTTTCTGGAGGATCTCCAGAACGCCGTGTGGTCGTTGAACGCGAACCTCGCGCTGGCGAGTGTCCAAACGCTGGGCGACTTGTACCTGCGTTCGATGGCACGGACGTCCACGACGCTGCAGTTGTTCGCGATCACGGGCACGATGGCACTGCTGCTGGGGCTCGTCGGAATCTACAGCGTCGTCAGCTACGCGATTTCGCAACGCCGTCGCGAGATCAGCATCCGCCTTGCACTTGGTGCGGGGTATGGCGAGGTCCGCTGGATGTTCGTGAGAGGTGCATTAGTGCTCGTGGGAATCGGCGTAGCGATTGGTCTCGGCGCGGCCGTGGGGCTGACGCGGCTGATGGAGTCACAGTTATTCGGCGTCAGCTCGCTGGATCCTTCGGTTTACCTGGCGGGAGGACTCCTTCTGATGGTCGCCGCCGGAGCGGCCAGCTACCTGTCAGCACGGCGGGGATCTGCACTAGATCCTGTCGAAGTTCTGCAGGGAGGGTGGTGAGAAGGGTCCGAATCTTGACCGTGCCGCTCGTGGCGATCAGCAGATTGGCGGGCTTCGATGCACGATGCCCGCGCCGTGGGCCTCCGCCCGTTACTCATGAACACGCACCGATTCGACATCCGAGAAAACGGTTGGATCGAAATCGAGCATCAGGCCCCAGAAACGGGGCCAAAGGAAGGCGAAGCACCGTCTCGGGTAAGCGGTGTCGGTGACGGCGCCAATGGGAGCTGCCTACCCTGCCAGCACGCGTCGTGACACGCCGACCTCGATCGATCGTGATGCTCCCGGCGCACGCCGGCCGATGTGTCGTCCGCCGCCGCGCGTCGTCGTCTCGGTGACGCGCGCGACCTCGACCGATCGTGGTACTCCCGCCGCGAACCGGGTGATGTGTCGCCTGCCCCCGCGCGTGGTCGTCCCTTTGCACACGCTGGTGCTGGCGCCGGCGTCTGGAATCACGTTTGACCGCAGCCCCGCGAACGGGCATTCTCGACACACTGCGCTCCGTGGAGGCCCGTAATCCGCGTGTGGGGGGGGGGCGCCAATCCGCCTGTCGGCGAGGGGGTTGAGCGTCGAGGGGGCTCTAATATCGTCTATCGTTTCTGCGGCCGCCCTTCGACGCGAGCACGCAGATGCTCTACCGCAGGCCGACGAGCCCCTTGACCGATTCGATCAGCTTCGGCGAGTCGTACCCGACGCCCTCCTTGAAGACGAGGGTCACATTGCGAATCTCTGCTTCGCGTTGCACGGGGTCGCCATCGATGACGACGAGGTCGGCCAGCTTGCCCACCTCGATCGACCCGAACCGGTGGTCTTCGCCGAGCACGCGCGCGCCGTTGAGCGTCATGATCTGAATGACCTGCTCGGGCGTGAAGCCCGCTTCGAGCAAGAGCTCGTAGTTCCGCTGGTCGCCGAAGCCCGGCAAGGCGCCGCCCATGCCGGTCGGGTCGACACCGGCGGCCAGCAGCCCCCCGGCATCGACGAACGCCTTCTCGAACGCCTGCGCCTTCGGGAAGAGGGTCGCCATCGGCGCGTCGTCGAGGCTGGCAATCTCGTTGCGGGTCTGGAGATACTCGTCCCGCGCCGCCGGGGCCATCATATCCAGGACCCGGTCCTCGAGCGGCGGCCGGTTCGGCACGCTCAGCTCGTAGACCGCCAGCGTCGAGGTCATCGCCACGTTGGCGTCGACCATCTCGCGAATGGTCGTCCGGACCTCGGCGCCCTCGAGATCGACGTCAAGCAGGCTCTGGCGGACGCCGGGTGGGCAAACCCCGGGCTGCTTGCCCTCGACATAGTCGCTGTTGGTAAAGAAGCCGTGCTCGATGTTGTCGATACCCAGCCCCACCGCCTCGGTGAACGACACTGAACAGAGATGGCCGGTCACCTTGACGCCGCGCTGGTGCGCCTCATCAATGGCAGCCGCCAGCTCATCGTGTCCGATACGCGTATACGCCTTGAACCAGTCGACCCCTTCGTCGGCCCAGTAGGCGACCACACGGCGCGCGTCCTCCGGCGAGGAGACCGCCTTCATCTGCGTGCTCGCCCCGGTCCCCGTGATATACGGCCCGGTGATGTACATCCGCGGCCCGACCAGCTCACCATTGGCGATCGAGCTCTTCAGGTTGAGCTCGCTGTACGGCGAGAACGCCCCGGTGGTCCGGATCGTGGTGACGCCGCTCGCCAGGTAGAGGCGTGGGGCGCTGAAGTTCAGCTGCACCCGCCGGCCGCGGGTCATGTAGAACGTGTGGTCGTGCAGCCCGACGAAGCCAGGGATGACGGTATGACCCGTCAGGTCGAGCACCTCGGCCTCGTCGGGGACCGCGACGATGTCGCTCGGGCCGACCGCCGCGATGCGGCCGTCGCGGAGCACGATCGTCTGGTCACTTGCAGCCGGTGCGCCGGTACCGTCGACCACCTGGACGTGGGTCAGGGCGACGACCGCGGCATCCACCAGGACGAACTCGCGGACGTTGTCCGAGAGCAACGACGCCGGCTGCGCGGCCAGACCGGCCGGCAGGATGGTGACACAGGCGAACAGCAGTGCAGTGCGCATGGGAACGCTCCTAGCAGTCAGGGACGGACGTCGAACACAAGCCTCATACCCGATTCGAGATGCTCGGCGATGTGACAATGTAGCATCCAGCGTCCCGGATTCGACAGCTCGAGCAGGATATCGACAGTCGACCCCACCGGTACGAGCGTCGTGTCTTTCCACACGAGGTTATCGTTCGCCACGCCGTCCTGTGCGAGGACCAGGAACCGTTGACCATGGATGTGGATCGGGTGCTGCATCGCGTGGACGGCGGTCCGGTCGTTGCGCAGGCGGATCTTCACGCGGTCGCCGATGCGGAACGACCAGTCGATATCCAGGTTCTCTTGCCCGGTGTCCTCGTCGCGGAGGATCCACTGGACCTGGTCCGTCGTCGTCACCCAGTTCATCCGCGGCATGGTGCCGCTCCACTCGACCGGGTTGAAGAAGATCGAATCGAGGTTCAGCAGCGTCTCCAACGGGTAGGGCAACCCATCCACCGCGAGCGTGAGCAGCAGCCGGTGATCGACCGGGCGGTCGAAGTCGCCACGATACCGGTCGATGTCGGCGACGACGTCGCCATGCGCACGCAGGGTGTCGAAGCTGGTCGCGTGATCCGGTCGCGCCGGGGTCTCTCGCACCATGATCCGCCCGAGCGGCGTCGCCTCGGGGAAGAAGTTGCCGTAGACGTGATCGATGCTCTGCACGCTGTTGATGAGCGTCACCGCCCCAGCCTGCGGGAACCGCACCTCCACGATGTAGCGCTCGGCGGGGGCGATGACGACGCTGTCCACCCACATCTCGCGTTCGAACTTGCCGACATCCGACGCTACGAGTTTGATTGCCTCGTCGCCAAACGAGAGGTTGAACGTCCGGGTGTTCGACACGTTGGTCAGAAAGAAGCGGACCACGGCGCCGCGGTCGACCGTGAGGCGGTATTCCGGTTCGCCGTTGACGAGCAGCAGGTTGCCGAAGCGTCCCATCAGCGCGTGCGTGGCGCGTTCGCGCCCGTACGGCACCAGCGCCGCGCCGTCGGCTGTCGTCAGCAGGTCGTCGAGCATCAGGATCTCTTCGCGGTTGGCTGGGCCGTAGTAGGCGGGGTCGCGGGGGTCGACCCGCATGTTGCCGTACAGGCCGAGGTCCTGCTGGATGTCCTCGCGGTGATGCGGGTGGTACCAGTAGATCCCGGCGTCGGGGAAGTGGATGCGGTATCGGAAGCTGTCGCCCGGTTGCACCGGGTCTTGCGTCACGCCGGGCACGCCGTCGTACCGATTGTCCAGGCGGATGCCATGCCAGTGGATAGCGGTCGGCAGATCGAGTCGGTTGGTGAAGTTCACGGTGATCGTCGCGTCCTGCGGGACGCGAATCAGCGGGCCGGGGTACTGCCCGTTGAACCCGAACATCGTGAACGTGCGGCCGTTGATGGTGCGGGTCACGACGGCCGCCTCGAGATCGAGCGTGCCGCCGTCTGGAAGCGTGACGACCTCACGTGGACGCGCGCGGGGCGCGGGGCCGCCGGCGGGCGTCTGGGGCGCGTACGGCGTGACCGCCGGCCGCAGGTCGCCGACCCCCGGCATCATCTCGACGAGCGGATGGGGCCGCGGGGCGGGCCAGTCCGACGGCTCCGCCGCGCCTCGATTGCCGACGATGCCCGTGAGTTGCAGCAGGTCCTCCGGCTCCATGCGCATGCTGGCCGAGATGCCGCGGAGCACGAGGCGCCCTTGATAGGTGTCGCCGTCGGCCGACGCTTCGGCCGTGACGAGGATCAGGAACTTGTCGAATCCCACCCGCCCGAGGTCGGCGCGACCGTTGCCGACCGGCCCGAGATTGACCATCGGTCGCAGGAGCGGCGTCGTCGCCCAGGCGACGTAGGTCGTGTATGGCCCGATCGACGACGGATCCGGCAAGCCGCGGATGACGACCGCGACGTTGAACTCGTGGTGCCCGTCGGTCGAGACGCGTGTGCCGAACGGTGACGGCACGCGTCCCAGCTCGGCGCGGCCCGAGGCGGCCGGGAAGTCAGGTCTGTGGAAGAGCTCGATGCAGTAGAGGTCGGTGTCGGGACCCGCTGCGCGGTCCGCGACGGCGCAGTCGCCGGTCGCGTCCTGCTGGTGGGTGTGGGTGTTCGGCGCCGCGACGATTGCGGCCGCCACGGTGCCGAGGGCGAGAATCCAGCGAAGCGCTGTGGCGCGGGTCATCACTGTCTTGCACGCACCGGCACCGTCACAGTCAGGGCATCCACAATGCCGTCCAGTGGCGTGACCGCCATGCGGCAGTAGATGATTACATCATGCACGTCAGAAGCACCACCCGACTCGTGATCGTGACGCTCGTCGCCATCTGCCTGCACGGCCTCTCGACACACGCACAGGAGACGGGGGACCGCTCGGCACGGGCCCGCGATCTTGGCGTCGTCGTTGGCGTACTGCCGCACGGCCCGCTGAACGCGATCACCGATGTCGCCGGCGTGGCGGTCGGCCACACGACCATCATCCGCGGCAGCGACGTTCGCACGGGGGTCACCGCGGTACTGCCGCACGCCGGCAACCTGTTCCAGCGAAAAGTGATCGGCGCGGTCCACGTCGGCAACGCCTTCGGCAAACCGGTCGGCTCGACACAGTTGCAGGAACTGGGTGAGATCGAGACTCCCATCCTGCTCACCTCGACGCTCAGCGTGCCCGTGTCGCCGACGCGGTCATCGACTACATGCTGGCGTTGCCGGGGAACGAACGGGTTCGGTCGATCAATCCGGTCGTGGCCGAGACCAACGACGGGTGGTTGAACGACATCCGGAGCCGGCCAATCACGAGCGCCGATGTCGGCGCGGCGATCCGCTCGGCGCGCGGCGGTCCGGTCGAAGAGGGCGCGGTCGGCGCCGGCACGGGCACCGTCGCGTTCGGATTCAAGGGGGGTATCGGGACCGCCTCTCGGCGGGTGCCGGAGGCGAGCGGCGGCTACACGGTCGGCGTGCTGGTCCAGACCAACTTCGGCGGGGTGCTGACGATCAATGGGGCGCCGGTCGGACGGGAGCTTGGTCGCTACTACCTGCGCGACCAGATCGAGCCGGACGCCGCAGCCCGTCCAGGCGACGACGCCGACGGCTCGGTGATCATCGTGGTCGGCACCGACGCGCCGGTCGACGCCCGGAACCTCGAACGGCTGGCCGCGCGGGCGATGTTCGGGCTGGCGCGCACCGGCGCGGCCGGATCGAACGGCAGTGGCGACTACGTCATCGCGTTCTCGACGGCGAACACCATCGACGACGGTGGTCCCCGGACGGTCACGCTGCTGGGCAACGATGACATGTCGCCGTTGTTTCTCGGGGTGATCGAGGCGACCGAGGAGGCCGTCTACAACTCGCTGTTTCGGGCCACCGACATGACGGGCCAAGGCCGGAGGGTCGAGGCGCTGCCGATCGAGCAGACGCTCGAGATCATGCGACGCTACGGGGCTGTTCGTGTCCCGTAACGGTGGCGGCTCAAAACCCGTCCCGGCCTGAGGTCGACGTCGATTCGGGACCTCAGACTCGAGACTCGTCACTACCATGACCAGCGGTACCGGTTGGGGAACTGACCGGCCGCGTGGACCTCCCATTCCTCCTGTCTCCGACCTCCTTGTGTCCCCGTCCCCCCCGTCGTACGATGCCCGGAGTCACTGACGGAGGAGATCCATGCCAGTCTCAGCATCCCGCATCGCCTCCGGGCGATCCCCGCAGCCGCATATCTGGCTGACCGCCGCGTTCGTCGTCGGCGCCCTCGTCATCACCCAGCTCCCGGCGACCGCCCAGGACGGACGGCCGCTCGAGCTGCAGGACTACTACCGCATCGAGCAGGTGGGTAACGGCGCACTGTCACCCGATGGCACACTGCTGGCCTTTGTCCGCTCGCGCATCATCGAAGAGGAGAACCGGCGCCACAGCGAGATCTGGCTCGTCCCGACCGATGGGTCGACCGCGCCGCGGCGTCTGACCAACCCGGCGACCAGCGCATCGAACCCCCGCTGGAGCCCCGACGGCACGCTGCTGGCGTTCGGCTCCAGCCGCCGTCTGCCGGACGGCGACGCGGTGGAGCGGAGCAATGTCTGGTTCCTGCCGATGGGCCGTGGCGGCGGCGAGGCGTTCCAGATTCCGGGCGTGACCGGTGCGCCGATCTTCAGCCCGGACAACCGCTGGATCGCGTTCACCAGGACGACACCGCCGGACCCGCGGCGGGACCCGGACCCGCCGTCGGACGACGAGCGGCTGATCGAGGAGCGCTTCACGGGCCGCATCTACGACTGGATGAACTACCGGTTCAACGGGCGCGGCTATCTCCGGGACCCGCGTGACCCGGACGCGACCCCGCCGGCTGAGCTCTACGTCGTACCACGTGACGGCGGTACTCCCCGACAGCTCACCTCGCTCGGTGTGAACGTGAGCAGCGTGGCCTGGCGGCCCGACAGCGGGGCGCTGGCCTTCTCGGCCGACACACATCAGCGGGACGAGCACAACTACGGCCGCAGCGACCTGTGGGTGGTGGACCTCGACGGCGAGACGACCCGGCTGACCGACGACCGGTATGCCTCGTCGCAGCCAACCTGGTCGCCCGACGGCCAGTTCCTGGTGTTCCGGCGGCAGGCCGGGCTGAACCTCGTCATCGAGGCGATGAAGGCGGGGATCATCCCGGCCCGCGCGGAGCGCCGGCGCGTCGAGGCAACCCAGTCGGAGGCGGAGCGGGCGGCCGAAGCGCTGCGGCACGAACAGGAGCAGGCGCGGATGACCCGGGTCGACCGTCAGCCGGCCTACGGTGCGCCGGTCGATCTGGTGAAGATGCGAGCCGACGGCACCGGCTTCGTCCAGATTCTCACGGCCGCCTGGGACCTGCTGCCGTCGCAAGCACGGTTCAGCCCGGACGGCGCCCACGTCTATTTCAGCGGCGGGATCGGCGGCAACACGCACCTGTTCAGGGTGCCGGCCGCCGGGGCGCAGGTCGAACAGGTCACCGACGGCGACCGCCGGCTGAGCGGGTTCAGCTTCTCGTCGGCGTTCGACCGCGTTGCCTACAGCATGACTGCTTCGGCGCGACCGTCCGAGATGTATGTCGCCGAACTGGGCGCCGCCACCGACCGGAAACTGACCGGGTTCAACGACGCCTTCGTCGAGGAGGTACGGCTCGCGACGGCGGAACGGATCCGCTACTCCAGCGACGACGGCACCGAGATCGAGGGGTGGGTGCTCCTGCCGCCGGGATATGACGACGCGAACGGGCCGTACCCGTTGATTCTCGCCATCCACGGCGGGCCGCATGGCGCCTATGGCAACAGCTTCGCGTTCGAGCAACAGCTCTACGCGGCCAACGGCCACGTCGTGGTCTACACCAACCCGCGCGGCTCGACCGGCTACGGCGAAGGGTTCCTCTGGGCCACCTGGGGCGGCTGGGGCAACCTGGACACCGAGGATGTGCTGTCCGGCGTCGACCATGTGATTGCCACCTACCCGATCGACGAGACCCGGATGGGGGTGACCGGCTACTCCTACGGCGGCTTCATGACCAACTGGATCATCGGGCACACGACCCGGTTTGCGGCCGCCAGCACCGGCGCCGGCATCGTCAACTGGGTCAGCGACTACGGCACCTCGGACATCCCGCGCACCAAGGAGAGCGAGTTCTTCGGACCGCCCTGGGAGGAGAAGGGGCGCGAGCATCTCGAGCGCCAGTCGCCGATCTACTACGCCGGCAACGTGACCACGCCGACGCTCTTCATCCACGGCGAGGCGGACCACCGGGTGCCAATCGAAGAGGCCGAGCAGATGTACACCGCGCTGAAGAAGCGCGACATCGACGCCACGTTCATCCGGTACCCGGACATGGCGCACGGCGGCTGGACGCCCTGGAACATGGTGCACCGCTACAGCCACCAGCTGCAGTGGTGGGCGCAGTACCTGCGCGCGGATCGGACGCCGCTGACAGGCGAGCGCGCACCCGGCGGCCTGACCCCACTCGGGAGGGCTCAGCGTTAATCATGCAGCGTCGGAAAACCATCATCGCGTCGTGCGCCGTCGTGCTCCTGGCCCTCGGCTCATCGCGGACGCTCGCGCAGGTGCCGGCGCCGGCCGACATCATCGGGTTTGCGCCGGGTGAGGACTACAAGCTGGCGCACTACGGGCCGATCGTCGAGTACTTCCGGGCGCTCGACGCAGCGTCTGACCGGGTGGTGGTGACCGAGATCGGCGACTCCAGTTTGGGTCGGCCGATGCTGCTTGCGGCGATCTCGAGCCAGGAGAACATCGCCAACCTCGACCGCTACCGGGAAATCAGCAGCCGGCTGGCCCAGGTGAAGGGGGTCAGCGACGAGGAAGCGCGGCAGCTGGCGCGCGAGGGGAAGGCGATCATCTGGATCGACGGCGGGCTGCACGCCACCGAGGTGGCGCACGGGCAGATGACCCCCGAGCTGGCGCACTGGCTCGCCACCGACGAGAGCGACGAGGCGCGGCTCATCCGCGACCAGACGATCGTGCTGGTGATGCCGAACATGAACCCGGACGGGCTCGATATCGTGGCCAGCTGGTATGAGGGGAACGTCGGGACCGAGTTCGAGACCTCGCCGGTGCCCGAGCTGTATCACCACTACATCGGCCACGACAACAACCGCGATTGGTACATGTTCACGCAGGCGGAGACCCGAGCGGTCGCGCGCCAGCTCTACCACGTGTGGTTCCCGCAAATCGTCTACAACCACCATCAGCCGGGCCCCTTCCCGGCCCGCATCTGGGTGCCGCCGTTCGAAAACCCGGTCAACCCGAACCTGGACCCGGAGATCGTCACGAGCCTCAACTTCATCGGCGAGGCGATGAAGACCCGTTTCAATCAGGAAGGCAAACCCGGGGTGGTCTCGGGCGTGGTCTACGACCTGTGGTGGAACGGCAGCATGCGGGGCGCGCCGGACTTTCACAACATGCTCGGGTTCCTGTCCGAGACCGCCGGCCGCGGGTACGCCACCCCGCGGTGCTACGAGGCGGACGAGGTCCCCGACACGTTCAACGCGCGGGCCGGCAACCTCCCGGCGAAGCGACCGACGACCAGCTACACCGACCCGTGGCTGGGCGGCTGCTGGCACATGCGCGACGCGATGGATTACATGCTGACCGGGTCGAAGGCGGTGATGTCGATCGGGGCGAAGCTGAAGGAGGACTACCTCTACAACATCTACCGGATGGGCCGGCGGCAGATCGAGAAGGGGATCCGGGCCGAGGGCGGACCGTTCGCGTATGTGATTGACCTCGATGCGCAACATGATGCCGGCGCCGCGGTCGAGCTGCTCCGGATCTTCCGGATCGCCGGGGTCGAGATTCGCCAGGCGGACGTGTCGTTCAGCGCCGGTGGCACCGAGTATCCGGCCGGGACGTATGTCATCCCGCCGCAGGCGTTCCGGCCATTCGTCGTCGACCTGATGGAGGCGAAGGTGTTTCCGGACCGGCGGCAGTATCCGGGCGGTCCGCCGGAGCCGCCCTATGACATGACCGGCTACGAGCTGCGTTTGCAGATGGGGATCACGGTCGAGGGCATCGACACGCCGTTCGACGTGCCGGCGCGGGTGGTCGACGACGTCCCGCCGCCGCCCGGCGGGGTCGAGGGGCAGGGGGATCGGGCCTTCGTGCTGACCCACACCGAGAACAACAGCGCCATCGCGGTGAACCGGCTGCTCGCCGCCGGCGCGACCGTCCAGTGGTCGGCCGAGCCGTTCCAGGCGACCGGCCACGACTGGCCGGCCGGCACGTTCATCGTCGAGGGTGTCAGCCGTCCCGAGGCGCAGGCGCTGGGCGCCGAGCTGGGTCTGCGCTTCCACGCGCTGGGTGAGGCGCCCACGGTCGTGCGGCATCGCCTGCGAGCACCGCGGATCGGTCTCTACAAGGGGTTCACCGGCAACATGCCGGAGGGCTGGACCCGCTGGATTCTCGAACGGTACGAGTTTCCCTACAAGAACGTGTCGAATGCCGATATCCAGACCGGGGACCTCAGCGGCTACGACATCATCGTGTTGCCGGACCAGTCGGCGGGGTCGATGCTCACCGGCCACCGGCCCGGTCGGGTGCCGCCGGAATATGTCGGCGGAATCGGTGAGAGCGGCGTCCGTGCGCTGACGCGGTACGTGGAGGGCGGCGGCTGGCTGCTGGCGATTGACCAGGCGTCGAACTTCGCCATCGAGCAGCTCGGGCTGCCGGTCCGGAACACCGTGCGGGACGCCGAGTCGAGCGAGTTCTTCATCCCCGGCTCGCTGATCAGGCTCGACCTCGACACAGACGACCCGTTGGCCTACGGCATGCCGGAGGAGGGGATCGCCTTCTTCGTCCGCAGCCAGGTGTTCGACGCCGCCGAGCGCCGCGACGTCGATGTCTTCAGCCACTATGCCCGCGACGACTACCTCGCGAGCGGCTGGGCACTCGGCGCCGACGACCTCCTGACGGGCGGCGACGCGGGGGTGCGGATCTCGCTGGGCGACGGCCAGGTGATTCTGCACGCCTTCGAACCGGCGTTCCGTGCGCAGCCGCACGGCACATTCAAGCTCTTGTTCAACCCGCTGTTCGCGTCGACGGTCGAGGAGCCGATCTGGCAGAGACGATAGCTTCGTTGCACTTCAGGCCGCGAGTCAGCCTGCCGGCACCGGTAGCGCCCAGATCCTCCGCAGCATATCGCCGAAGAGCCGCCGGTTCAGATGACCTTCCGCCAGGAGGAGCCAGTAGTACCGCGCATGCTTCACCAGTCGGCCCCCGGTTTTTACCAGCCGCTGCTGAAGACTTGTGAGCGACCAGCGTTTGATCCGCGGCGGCAGGACCAGCCTGCGCAACAAGTTGCCCAGGTTGTAGGCCAGCACCGCGAGCTGGAGCCGCACCTC
>JADFPE010000141.1 GCA_022562495.1 Acidobacteriota bacterium | reverse complement strand
CACCCGACCGCCTCCAGATGCCCGACCCGCCCCAGTCGGGCCACGAGCGTCACCGCGCCAGCGACCTCGTTCCGGTCCACCGCTTCCTGCACGAGGGTCACGATCCGTTCGAGACGGTCCGGCGCCAGCCCGAGCAACTCGGGTGGCGCCGTCGGCAAGCCTTGCGCGGCGAGCCCCCGGCTCACCAGCAGCAGCAGGAGCACCAACACGACGAGATGTCTGACGCGCATGGTGGAGAGGGAGAAACGGGGACACGCCATCTTCCCGAGGCGACCACACACGTGTGTCACGTGTCACGACGGCGCCGTGACGAGCTGTCTAGCGAGACTGCGCCTCAGACCAGCCAACCCGGTTGGCTCCGCCTCGCTAGCCGAGCTGTGCTCACCGCCCCGCTACGCGGGGGCTAGACTCCTTGAGCGGAG
The DNA here is from genome assembly GCA_022562495.1 of Acidobacteriota bacterium. Lineage (GTDB taxonomy): Bacteria > Acidobacteriota > Vicinamibacteria > Vicinamibacterales > UBA8438 > NP936. The sequence goes on along the minus strand of JADFPE010000141.1, from coordinate 12,235 downwards.
GCTGGCGTGGTGAAAGCGAAAAACACGACAAAAACTTGACTCAATTATCACGATACACGGTGTTCAAGGAGTCTAGTGTGTGAACAATGATCGATGCTCCATGGCGATCGCCTCGAGACCCGAGAGATGCTGCGGGAGCAGGTAGCGGTCCGATACGAGCTGGTCGGCTGCGGCCATGTATCGCCCGCGGTAGTCCTCGAAATCGGCATACCGCTCGCTCACCGCCTGTCGTGGGTCGCCTGTCTGCGCCCGCTCGGCGGGCGTGAGCGGGAACGGGATGCGGCTGCCGGTCAGACTCAGCAGCTCGGTCTCGGCACCGATCGCCGGATGCCGCAGGTTCCATCCGGTGTAGGTCGCCACCGGCACCGCGACCCTCGGGAGCCGCAGCACCCCACGCTCGTTGTCGTCGGCGTCCACAGCCGGCACCCGGACGCCATAGCGCTTCCCGGTGCGCCGGGGCGGGTGACGATCGATGCGCCGGTGCCGCTCGAACGCCGGCCCGTAGTCCAGCAGCTCCGGTTGCTGGATGACGGTCGGGTACGCGACACCGGGCAGGGGACGCCAGCCAGACGCGTCGGCCTCCCAGTGCACCAACGTGCCATCCACGATACGGGGGTACACACTCGGAGGCGGCTCGGTGCCCTCGGTCAGCCACCGATCCATGGCCAGGAACAGCGCCTCTTGGAACGGGCGGGTGTTGTTCGGGTTCGGCGGCTGCTGTCCGCGGTCGGATGGCCCGCGAGCGGGGCTGTGCTGGGCGCCGCCGAACACATAGACCCGCACCTCGGGCGGCAGCGCGCTGTCACGCTGCCCGAGCGGGTCGGTCACCACGAGCGAGCCGCTGCGGTGCCAGTACTCCGACGACGTATCGAGGTGCATCACCTTCGGCACCGTGCCACTGGCGCGCGCGCGCCGCAGCAACCCGTCGGTGCGACCCGTGAACGGGTCGGTCTCGTCGCCGTAGGTGAACGGAAAGACGTCAGCGGGGTAGAGATGCCCGCCGTGCTGCGTCGCCGTGCGCGTCGGCGAGGCGAAGCGATGATTGAAAAACCCCTGGCCACCACCCGCGATGGTCGGGATCAGCCCGTCGAATACCTGGCGGCCCTGCTCGTCGGCATTGAACCCCTCGTGGAGGAACATCCGGATCGCCCGACCGCTCTGCGACCGCCCTTCACCGATGACCCGCTCGACGAGCGACGCCCCATCGGGTCGACGTAGCGGGTTCATCTCGGTGCGGTCGTACTTCAGAAACGAGACCAGGTCGCGCATCGCGGCGAATCCGGTCCCCTGGACCACCGAGCCACGCGCCTCGTAGATCAGCTCGTAGATGACACCCGGCTCGAAACCGCCGGTCAGCACCATCTCGAGCTCGACCAGCCCGCTGCCCTCGTCCAGCCCGTCGTATCGCGTTCCGAGCATCCACTGGTCGCGCGGGATCGCCACCGGCGGGTCTGTCTCGCGCAGACGCCGGGTCAGAGTGGCGTCCCCCAAGCTGGCGGTGACCGGCTCATAGGCACGCTGATTCGAGACCGCCAGCCGGTCGATCGCGACGTCTGTCTGCAGCTCCGCGCGAACCAGCCCCACGACCGGGATTCCGTCGTCCGGGTCCACCGCGACCGGCGCCTCCAGCCGGAGCAGATCCGGCGTCACCGGCACCTGGGCGATCCATCCGCTCGACACGGTCACATAGCCGCGACTGAGGAAGAACGGCTCCGATCCCCACGTCCGACGTCCCCGATTGTTGACGACATACAGGACTGTCGGCTGCGCCTGCGCGCGGTCGACCGGCACGATGATCTCGATGTCGCCGTAGAACTGGACGCGCCCGTCGGGGCCGGTGACAGCCAGGCCGAGATCGACGATACGGCGATTGGCGTCGTCGGTGGGGTCCAACGCGTACACGACCCGTCCACGTAGCCGCTCGTAGGGCCCGATCTTCGACGCGACGGCGTCGCCGAACGGCTCACGCGAGGTGATCTCGATCCGGATGACCTCGGCCGCAGCCGGCGTGGCGAGCACGAGCCACACGGGCATCAGCAGCCAGGACAGTCGACGATGTGTCGCGCGCGTCCTCATGGGTGTGTCCTGACGGGCGGAGGTCTCAGCTAACGCCTGACGCCGACGCTCGGGCGACCGGGCCGCCGTCTACTGCTTCTGAAACACCACGCCGTCGAGCGTCAGGCTCGTGAACAATGGGTCGCTGAACTCGACGACCACCGGGGTTGTAATCGCGAACTTGTCGTCCGGCCCATCGTAGTCGCGCACGATCAGGATGGCCGCGAGCTCGACGATCCCGTAGGTCCCCTCGCCCTCTCCCTCGGCGTCCTCGAACTCGAAGGTGCCGTCCTCCTCGAACCGGAACCGCGGCGTGCCGCCCTCGGCCTCGAACTCGGTGCGTTCCCGGAAGCGGCCGCCTGTCGCCAACACCGAGAGCTCGAAATTCATCGGCCGGGGGTTGCCAAGCTGTGTGACCGCCGCCACCTGCTGGACCCCGCGGTACCCGTCCAGCGTGGCGGTGAATGTCCAGTCGCCTGACGCCAACCCCACGAACTGAAACCGGCCATCGTCGCCGGTCGTGGTCGTCTGCGGTCCGCCCGAACGTGTCGGCTCGGCAAGCACCGTGGCCCCTTCGAGCGGGTTGTCCCACTTGTCGGTGACCTCGCCACCTGCCCGACCCTGAGCCCCAGCGCTCGCCGCTGCGGCCAGCACGAATCCGAGCGTCACCCACGACACCAAGCCACTACGCCGGTGGGGTCGTCGCATCGCAGACTCCTTTCGAGGTGGACGCGTGCCGCGTCCGGGTCCCGATATTGCCGTAGCCTACACCCCTTCTGTACCCGGCGCAAAGCGCGTTGGCGCAGCTCCAGACGACACCGCAACGGGGACGGCCGACCGCTCTCCGTGCAGGCACACAGGGCTGTGACTCTCAGGAGCCCGGCTTGATCCGGTAACCGTCGTCCATCTGCTCCCTATGAATCTCGTGGCAGGACTCGCAAGTGCCCCGGAGGGTAGTAATCGCCGCGCGCGCGGCGCCCACGCTCATGGCCGCGCCCGCCTCTTCCAACGCGTTCAGGGCGGCAAGCGCCTCGCCGGCGAATCCGACCGCATCGTCGGTGCCCCGCGCCGTCCAGAACGCCTCGACCTGGCGGAACATCGGAATCAGCCTCTCGAGATCCTCCCCGAGCTCGGGCCAGTAGCGCGCGTCCACGTGTTGTTCGGCGTCACCGACGGTGAACCGGATCTCGGTCATCAACGCGCCATACTCCTCCTCGGTGGGCGCCGACTGGAGCGCGCCGACCGCCAGGCCGCCGGCCGTCAGCAGCAAGACACACAGACCGGCACCGATGAATCGAGCGTTGGCAGAACGAGTGCGATGCATGGAGTCTCCTAGAAAGACGAACGGCCGGTCCACCGCACCCGCGGCGGACCGGCCTGATACTGCGGACGACCGAACGAGCCGCGCCGTGCACGGCTAGCCCCCACGTCGGCGGGGCGGTGAGAAAAACTGCCTAGCGAAACTTCGCTAGTTCGTGGGCCAGAGCACGCCCTGGCTGTTCAGACCCATGGCATCCGCGGGCACCGGAGCGTAGCCCATGAACTTGAACCTCTGCAGACGCGACCCCTCGTAGGTCTCCGTCGTGTAGATGTTGCCCATGGAGTCGACGGCGATGCTGTGCACGGCGAAGAACATGCCGGGCTGCCGTCCGCCGTCGCCGAACGCGGTCAGTACTTCCATCGTCTCGCGCTCGATGATGTAGACCTTCATGTTCTGGCCATCCGCGAGATAGATGTACTTCTGATCGGCGTCGTGCGAGAAATCGATATCCCAGGTCGACCCCTGGTTGAGGGTGGCCGGCGCGATGATGTGCTCCGACACGAACGTGCCGTCCTTCTGGAAGACCTGGATCCGATCCGCTCCCCGGTCGCAGATATAGACGAGACCGTCGTTGGAGATCTCGGAGCAGTGGACCGGCCCCCGGAACTGCGGCGAGGGCTCCATGCCGTCGCTGTAGGGGCCGAGGGCCACGTCATCGTCCGGGGCGTTGCCGTAGGCGCCCCAATACCGCTTGATCTCGCCGGTGTCCATGTCGACGACGGCGACCCGCTTGTTGAAGTACCCATCAGCGAAATACGCCTCGTTCGCTTCGTTGTCGACCCCGATCTTCGCGACGCGACCGAAGCTGTCCATCGAGTGGCTGTCCCGCACGGCGGTCGGCTCCCCCGTCCGCTCACTGACCGGACCGGTCATCCGCGCGTTCGGCGTGCCGATCTGCATCAGGAAGTTCCCCTGCCGGTCGAACTTCAGGACGTGCGAGTCCGTCCCGCCGTTGCCGCCGATCCAGATGTTGTCCATGCCGTCCACGGTGATGCCGTGGTTCGACAGCGGCCACTCGTAGTCGCCGGTCTCGGTCCCCGGACCGCCCCAGCTGCTGACGAGGTTGCCCTCCTGGTCAAACTCGAGCACGGGGTCCCCGGGGGCGCAGCACGTGCTTACCGGCGGGTCCTGCACGAGCCCGATCTCGGTGTTCGCGGCGAACTGGTTGGGGGTGTTGCGATGCACGACCCAGATGTGGTCACGCGAGTCGACATCGACGCCGATGGTCGGTCCCATCAGCCAGTGGTTCGGCAGGTTCTTCGGGAACAACGGGTCGACCTCGAACGTCGGCACCCCGGCGCTCGGGTCCGTCGATAACATTGTCGACGCGGCGTCGCCGCCGCCGCCGTTCCCTGACTCCATGGCGCCGCCGGCGCAGGCGACCACGAGCGCCGCCGTGGCCAGCGCCGCTCCGAAAAGAAGATGTTGCTTCCGATTCATCGCTTCCTCCATTAAGTCGAACCCAAAAGTCCCCCGCCTTCGGGGCTCCGTGGACCACGTGGAAGCAGCCAGTATACTTGTAATCTTTGGGAATTGCGCTATATTTTCGACACCGACGAAAAGGCCGCTCTGACGGGGGTGACTGCGCGGGCCGCACCGAGCGACTGTCCGCCGGCTGCCCACCGAGTTCCGACACCTAGACACACGGTGATGCCCACGAAGACGACCCGACATTTCATCCGGCCCGGCACACGGGTCGCGCTGTTCGCACTGGTGGCCGGCCTCGTGCTGGCGTTTCCCGCCCGTCAGTCGGCCCACGACATCCCGGGCGACGTGACGATCCAGGCGTTCGTCAAGCCGGAGGGTCAGCAACTGCGGCTGCTCGTGCGTGTGCCGCTCGAGGCGCTGTCGGACATGGCGTTCCCGACCTATGGACCGGGGTATCTGGACTTCGAGACCGCGCGGCGGCGGGACCAGTTCACCGACGCCGCGATGGTCTGGATGGGGCAAGAGGTCCAGATCTTCGAGAACGGCACCCGGCTGTCGAATCCGACGATCACCGCCATCAAGATCTCGCTGCCATCGAACCGCGCCTTCGAGAGCTACGAGACCGCGCTCGAGCATGTGCAGGGCCCGTTGCTGCGGGCCAGCACACAGATCGTCTGGCAGCAGGCGGTGCTCGACGTGCTGTTCGACTATCGGATCCAGTCGGACCGGTCGGAGTTCTCGATCCGGCCCAGCCTCGAACGCATGGGGCTGCGCGTGGTGACGGTCCTGCGGTTCCTGCCGCCGGGCGGCGCGGAACGGGCGTTCGAGCTCCACGGCGACCCGGGGCTCGTCCGGCTCGACCCGCGCTGGCACCAGGCGGCACTCCGGTTCGTGGTGATGGGCTTCGAGCACATCCTGGACGGGACCGACCACCTGCTGTTTCTGGCCTGTCTCATCATCCCGTTCCGCCGGATCCGCGCCCTGGCGGTCATCGTCACCGCGTTCACCATCGCGCACTCGTTCACCTTGATCGCATCGGCCTACAACCTGGCCCCGGATGCGCTGTGGTTCCCGCCGCTGGTGGAAACCTTGATCGCGACGTCGATCGTCTACATGGCGCTCGAGAACATCGTCGGAGCCAAGATACGGCGCCGGTGGGCCATCACATTCATCTTCGGGCTGGTGCACGGGTTCGGCTTCTCGTTCGCGCTCCGCGAAACATTGCAGTTCGCCGGCGCGCACCTGCTGACCTCGCTCCTCGCCTTCAATATCGGGGTCGAGCTCGGTCAGCTGCTGGTGCTCGTGCTGCTGGTCCCGGCGCTGAACGTGCTCTTCCGGTATGTGGTCGCCGAGCGGATGGGCATCATCCTGCTGTCTGTGCTGGTGGCGCACACGGGCTGGCACTGGCTGACCGAGCGGTGGGGGGTACTGAGCCAGTTCCCGATCACCTGGGCGGCATTCAGCCGTGCGATGTTCACCGGCGCGATGGGCTGGCTGATTCTGCTGATGCTGCTGGCCGGCATCGTCTGGGTGGGGTTCAAGGTGCTGCAACCCGCCAGCCCGCGTGTCGGCGACGAAGTCGCCGCCGACTAGCACGAGCGAGGCTCCGCCTCGCTCGTGCTAGTCGAGCTTTTCTTACAGCCCCGCTACGCGGGGGCTAGACTCCTTGAACGGAGGCTGTCGTGGCGAGAGCAAAAAAGCACGGCAAAACTCGACTCAAATGTCACGATGAGCTTCGTTCAAGGAGTCTAGCAGCTCGCGGAGCAGCCGAGGCTACGGCGGGAGGCCTGTAGCTCGAAGTCTGAAGCCTGTAGCCCGAGCAACAGGGGAGGTTACGGCTGCTGGGCGAGGAAGGTGATGCCGGCGAGCCTCCCGGTCCGGTTGGCCAGCTCCGTGTCCCCGGCCGGGAAGTCGTTGGCCTCGAGCAGGAAGGCCAAGATGTCCGCCTTCTCTTGCCGGCTGACGCTCCCGGGCTCACCCTGCGGCATCGACACACGCAACCGCTCGAACAGATCGCCGACCGAGAGGCCGTTCCAGTTCCACACGAACTCGCCGCCGACCAGACCGGGTGACATCTCGCCGCCGGACAGGTCCGGCCCGTGGCACTCGGCGCACGACTGCTGGTAGAGCGGCTCGCCGCGCTGCGCCTGCTCTGCGGTGTAGACCCCGTCCCAGACCGACTGCGCCTGACGCGCCGACACCCCCGTGCCGGTGCCGTACACGGCCACACCCATCACGACCAGACCCGATCCGACCATCGTCGTCAACGCTGTCACCGTCATGTCACCTCACCGTATCTGACATCGCCGGCCAGCGCCGACGTATAGACCGATTAGAAGCTGAGCTCCTCGTTCCCGAGATCGACCCAGACACTTCGCTCGCCCGGAGGCGGAAAGGCCACGTTGTACTTGCGGTTGAAATGGTGCTGGTCCCAACTGATGGCGTGTCGAATTGGCGCCAGCGAATAGGTGAAGTGCATCGTATAGCGTGCCGATCTCCGGGCGGCGGTGATCATCTGGATGGTGTCGACGTCGGGATTCGTCCCATGAGACCTCGCGCGGTTGCCGGAGATGACGTAGTGGCTGGCCGGCACCTTCTCGAAGAACTGGCGGGTGACGTTGCGGTTGCTGCCATGGTGCGGCACCTTGAGGATATCAACCCTGCAGCGCCCATGCGTCATGAGACCCGCGCGGCTGAGCGCGCGCAGGATGAAGTCGCCGCGCGCGTCACCGGTGAGCAGCATCGTCTTGCCGCGCTTTTGCAGGTACACGACGAGGCTGGAGAGATTGGCGACCGATTCGTCGATGAAGGCGGCCACCCGCGCCCGTCGCTCGTTGGCCGACAGGCCCGCGAGTGAGCTGAGCGACGCGTCCCACTTGGTCTGAAGCCCCTCGAGCTGATCCTTCGACGGCCCGAGCACGCGCATCGTGAGCCCCGCGCCAAGCTCGACGCGGTCTCCGGCCGACACGAAGCCGGGCAGCTGAGTCGTCCCGGCGTTCATCTGGATGCCGACCTGCGTGGCGAGATCCCGGAGCCGCCGTGCCTGCGCGACACCGGTGGCCACAGCCAGGTCGAAACGGTCGGCCCCGGCACTGGCCGCCTCCGCCCCGGTGCTCCGGCCGAAGTCGCGGAGCGCTTGGATCTCGGCGGCACCGAGGAAGTCGTCGAAGTGGTTGTGCCACAGCGCCCGAATGAAGGCCAGGGGCGTACTGCCGTCCCGGATCTGACGCAACAGCTCGATCACGCCCTGTATGTGGTCGCCGTCGATGTGGCTGATCATCGCCAGTTGCACGTCCAGCGGAAGGCTCACGCCACGCAGCTGCGCGATCTGCCGAAGCCGCGGCTGGAGCGCGTTCGCAAAGACACCTCCCGGGCCACCATCGATGATTGCGAGCCGTGGCTTGGCGACCGTGCCCCAGTGCAGCAACAGTGCGTCGCCGTATTTGGCCTTGAGGGCTTCGAGTGAGAAGAGCATCCGGTTCTCCCTGTTCCCCGTCTCGAACACCCCACGCGGGATGGGTCAGACGGACTGGATGGCACGCAGGACATCGACCAGCCCGTGCCCCTGGAAGTCGCGCTCCCGGCCGAGGTCCGTGGCGGTCTCACAGAGGATCTGCTTGATTCGCTCGGGCTGTCCAATCAGCTCCTCGTGGCGCGCCATCAGCATCGCGGCGGCACCGCTCACGTGGGGAGCGGCCTGGCTCGTTCCCTCCATCGTGTCATAGGCTCCGTGTGGCACGCACGAAACGATCTTCTCGCCGGGGGCTACGACATCGGGCTTCCGGCGACCGTCGCCCGTCGGACCCCGGCTCGAGAAATAGCTGACCCCGTACTCGTGGGGTCGCTTGCGATGCGTCGAGCCCACCGTGATCACGGATTGCGTGTTGCCCGGGTCCGTGATCGAGATATTCCTGTACGCTGCACCGCCTGTGATCTGGATCGACGGGCTCGACCTGTCGACGCCGAGGTTGCCGGCCGCCGTGACGACAACGATGCCACTGCTGACGAGCCGGTCACACTCCACGCAGATCGGCGTTCGCCCCGACGCGAAGAGCGACACGTCGTGCGGGATCGAGAAGCTCAAGTTGACGCCGTGGACGACCGGCTTCTTCGAGTGCGTGTTCAGGTGCCGAACAAACTGGAGGGCGGCAATGATGTCGAACTCCGTGCCCCTCCCCTCTGCGTCCAACGCGCGCAGATCGTAGAGCTGGATGTCGGTGCAGATACCCGCACCGACGGCCGCGCGTTCACCGCTCGTCGCGAGCAGAGCGGTCTGCACGTCGCGCTCGGGGGGATCACCTCCGAGAATCCCCGCCACGTGGGTGCCGTGGGGGTTGAGGCTCGAGACGTAGGCGCGGTCATTGGCAGGCTGGAGTGCGCCAGCCAAGAGCTCCCAATCCGTCTGGCGGCCTTGTCGAATCGAGAGCACGAGCTGCCGTCCGTCCTGGGCGTTCAGATGGAACTCGCGCGCGACCCGATCCTGATCCGCCTCGTGTGGTGACGACGTGAGCTCCAGCAGCCGCCGTAGCCGAGTGAAGTCGAACACCGCCCGAACGCGACTTGGGGGCCGGGCACGTCGGGCGGCAGCCTTCTTCGTTGCGGCACTGGCCCGGGCCGTCTTCTTCGTGCTCGGCGGGGGCGACGGCCCGGCGGGCTGCGTCCCACGATCAGCAAAGGCTGGATGTGTGAAGTCGATGCCGCTGTCCACCACCGCCCAGGTAATCGACGAACAGTCCACTTCGAAGACACGCGTCGCGGCATCCGCTTTGAGGGTGCGACGAGAGTCGACCACACTCGCGTCGGCGGATCGATCCAGCGCAACGGAGAAAAGCAGCGGGGGATGACGATCGGCGCCGACTCGCTGACCGTTCAGTGAGAGGGTCGCCGCGCATCGGAGCTGAACTTCCGGAGACGGAACGCCGGGCGCGCCAGCCGACACGCTCGAGACGGTTCCCAGGACGCGAATCCACCACACCACCTGCGGAGGCAGCGGACTCACATGCCGCGAGCCGGGCTCGGCGAGGCTGCGGAGGAGCGCCTTGCGATCGGCAGACCGCTGTGCGGCCCGATCGAGTCTGGCAATCGTGTCGATGTGACGCGCGATCCGCTGCTGCCACCAACCCGAGAACGGCACCACGAAGGTGGCCACATCTTCGAATGCCATCCGCACGGCCACAAACGTCTCGTTGGAGACGAAGTAGCCGATGGGTCCCACGTGCCGGGCGCCCCGGCGCTCGGGTCCGATCGGGGCGGGCTCGGGATAGACCTCCTGCGCGGCAGCGACGAGCTCGCTCGGAGTTGTCGAGCGCCACGGCGTCAGGAGGAGATCCGCCACACCTCTGGTGGGATCCAGGAAGTGAGCCCAGACATCCGGGAGGACCGGGGAGTCCTGGGTGAAGCGCCGTCGCCCGCCAATGCCGGTGAACAGATGAGACCAGATCTCGTCGTTGGGCATTCGGTGTCCTGATCATGCAACGGAGAGCTACGCCACGTCCATGAGCGTTCGACACCCGCGGTCGAGGCGGGGCACCTGACGCGGACTATCGACCCGCGTGGGCGGCGGCGCGCTTCTCGATGAGCCAGTGCGGGCACGTGTCCTCATCCGCGTAGAGCCGTTCGCAGTCGTCACAGCGGACGCACTCGCTGACGAGAATCTTTGGCCCGTCGATGGCGCCCCACTCGCAGGTCTTCTCGCAGAGCTTGCAGGTCTGACACTCGCCCCACCGTTTGATGCGAAACACCGTCAGGTTGGACAGGAGCCCGAGACCGGCGCCGACCGCGCAGAGATACCGGCAATAGAGGTTGCGCACGAACACCGTCGCGAGCAGCAGGACCGCCAGCAGCGTCCACATGACGGCGTTGCCGTTCAGCGTGAACATCCAGAACGGCTCGATGTAGCGATAGACCAGCGTGTCACCGCCGGCGAGGACATACAGGACGGCGGCGCCGAGCACGACGTACTTCACGTACATCAGACGCCGGTCGAGCCAGGCGGGCGGCTCGACCCGGTAGCGCGCCGGCACGACCCGATCCATCAGCTGCGTCAGCGCCCCGAAGGCGCAGATCCGCCCGCAATACAACCGGCCCCACAGCACGGTCGATACCAGGGTGAACCCAACCAGCAGGTAGTACGCCTGACCGTCTACGAACGCCGGCAGACTCCAGCGCATGGCGCCGAAGATGTCCACGACTGATACGAGACTCGCCTTCACGAAACCGAGATACGCGACCGACAGGACCAGGCTGACGACCTTCAGCCGGTCGCTCTTCTTCGCGAAGCTGACGAGGGCGAACGCCAGCACCAGCCCCAGCGCCGCCACGTCGACCACGGCGCGGCGGTCGAACCCGGCCGTCGCCTCCTCGGAGTCTTCCTCCAGCAGCGCGTCCAGCCGGGCGAGATCGTCGAGCGTCAGCGTTCGCGGCTCGGGCGGCTCCGGCTGCATCGCGGACGCGCTCGCCCCGCACCCGACCGCCCCCAGCAGCAACAGCAGCCCGGACGCAGCCAGGCGGCGGTGGAGCGCGGTCAGCCTCGGAGCACGGGCGTCGCGGAACAGGATCACGTGTCGGAGGCCTGTGCGGCGAGCACCTCGCGCGCGAGCAGGCGCGCGCCCTGGCGAATCGCGCGGGTCGCGGCCGTCACGGTGATGGTCGCGCGTGAAACCGCATCGATGTCCTCCCCCACTTCCAGCGGGTCGAAGATACTCGTGTTCCTGAACTGCTCGACAAACTCGGGTGGGTCGATCGAGAAGTAGCCGAACGGCTCGTCGTGATGCACGACCCGGACGTCGGTCAGACTGCCGGCCGTGTCCATGCCGACCAGCATCGTGACCCGCCCCTTGTAGGCATAGACGCGGGGTGTCACATCCGTGGTGAAGAAGGCGAACCCGATCAATCTCGGGTCACCGCCCGACGCCGGCTGTCAGTACGCCCGGACATGACGCACGCGCGTCTCGACCAGCTCGACGCTGTCCGCCTGCGGGAAGAGCGTCCGCAACGCCACCTCGTCGCCCTTCGAGACCCCGGCATCGAGCCGCGCCTGCGCCACGGTGACGGTGGACACGAGCGTTGCCCACCCCAGACTCACCACGATGACACGCAGCCCACGACGGCAGCTGGCGGGACCTCGCATGGCGTCGCGGCGAATCTTGCCGTCATCGGGTGGCGAAGGCACGCAGGTGCAGCCAGCAGCCACGACGGGCCTGACGGCCCTTGATGCCCCAGCGGCGGCGACGGCATCACGAGAAGGCTCTTTCACAGGACTGTCCAGGGCATTCCTTATGACCTCGTCTGATAGCAGCTCCGGTAGCTGCCGTCCCTCCGGGTCCTCGCCCATTTCTGTCGCCAGGGCTTCGACGAGCTCCCGCTCTGACGCCACGACTCGAAATACCTCGGCACCGACCTCCGCAGTGGAGGCCGGCCTCCCATGACCTT
>JADFPE010000337.1:1833-2592 GCA_022562495.1 Acidobacteriota bacterium | reverse complement strand
CAGCTGGATCCAGTAGGGTGGGAACTTCACGCTGTTGCCCGGCAGCAGCGTGAGCGTGGTGGAGCTGGTGCTCGTGCCGACGGTCGGCGACACGACCCCGCCGTTGGCCGTCGTGATGATGCTAGCACCCAGCACGCAGTTAGGGGCCACACAGTTGGACGCATTCCACCAGGGCGCGCGATACGTGTTCGAGGTGCGGGTGAACGACATCGTTTCACTCAGGCTGCTCCCGGAGTAGCCGCCCGCGTTGGCGATGAACGCCCCAGCCACTTGCAAATCCCACCAGGGCAACGGCTGGGCCCCCGAGATCTTGAACTCGTGCCGATACGGCGTCGGATAGTCGAACGCGTTGCAGAACCGGAGCTGGTTCGGGTTGTCCTGGGTCTCGTTACGCAGCGGGCAGGCGTTTATCAGACCGCCGCCGCTGAACCAGCTCGTGCCCGGGGTGTCCACGCTCCAGCCACCGAACACCGTGCCGCCGCCGTCGAGCCGCGCCTGGAAGCTCAGCTCGAACCCGGTGTACTGGTTCTTGAAGTCGCCGCCACCGTCGAAGTTCCGGTCTATCTCTTCGACCAGCGACCGCACGGACGGGTCGATGTTGTAGAGGGGGATGGTCCCGACATACGGCAGCGGCGCCACGATCTGGATCGGCGCGCCGAAGTCGGAGAAGTCCCGCAGGATGTTGTCCCGGTTCTCCACATTCCTGTACCAGCGACGACGCCACTCGGCGGTCACCGACAGCCCCGGACGGATTTCCTG
>JADFPE010000337.1:0-1823 GCA_022562495.1 Acidobacteriota bacterium | reverse complement strand
ATGGTCAGCAGGTCCTGGTAGCCACGCGAGTAGTCGTCTCCAGGGCTGTCGGTCTCGCGAATGCCGAAGCCCTGGCGAGCGAGCTCACCGATCTCCCAGTCCTGGGCGATGTTGTCGCCGTTGGTCCCATACGGGTCCGGACAGGTCGACGGCGCGAGCCGTGAGCAGCCGGCCGGCAGCAGACCATCCTGCCCCAGCGTGATGTCGTTCCAGAGCCGGTTCTCCTGGTCCCGAACCGACGGCTGATACCGCCCCGGGAAGCTCAGCCCGAACGCGTTGACATACCGGTTGAACCCGAACTTCAGCGCCGTCTTCCCGTTCCCGAGGAGGTCATACGCCATGCTGAAGCGCGGCGAGAAGTCCGGCCCGAACGTCGGGAAGTCCGCCGGGTTCGGGAACAGCGAGATGTCGCCGAAGTCGGTCGCCGCGACGAACCGGCCGGCCGAAATGACCTGCGGCGGAATCGACGCGTCCGCAATGTCGATCCGGGCCCCGTAGTTGATCGTCAGCCGGTCGATGGTCCACGAGTCCTGCGCGAAGAACCCGCTGTCGTAGCCCACCTCCACCCGCGCGAGCTGCGGGTCGTTGAAGACCCTGATACTCTCCGGCGCCCCGATCAGCCCTGCCGGCATCCCTGCCGCGATGTTGGCGGCGGACTGGGGCAGGTCGGCGGTCAGCCACGACAGCTCCCGGCCAAACGGGTTCGGGTCGTCCCCGTATTCCAACCGACCGATGTGCCCATTGTTGTTCCGGGTGGTGGTCTCCCACGACCAGGAGTTCTCGAACCCGACCTTGATGTTGTGCGACCCGGTGACATACGACACCGAGCCGATGAGGTTGTTCTTGAACGGGTAGTTCACCGTGTTGTTCGGCGCCGCCCCGTAGCCCAGCCCCAGCCGGTCGTCCTCCGTCCGGATGAACTCGCCCGCCGGCCCGCCATACCAGGCGGAGCCGCCCGCGCCGCTGCCATACTGCAGGGCCGCCTGGGCGGCCGACATCTCACCCGGGAAGCAGGGGGTCTGCAGACAGGTGAACAGGTTCGTCGGCGCCTCCTGCCTGACTTCGGGCTGGTTGCCCCGCGGGTAGACCTCGCCGTTGACCGACCACCCGAACTCCGCCAGGATCCGGTTCGACAGCGTGCCGGTCCACTTGGCGGCGGCCGTGTAGTAGAGAATCGGGCGCCGCCTCCACGACCCCGTCGTGACGTCCGTGCCCTCGAAATGCTCGTGGAACCGCACTTTTCGGATCCGGTCGATGTAGGCGGAGAACTTGTTACGCGAGTTGGCCTGGTAGGTCAGCCGCATCAGGCCGCTGGTCAGCCGGTTGTCGTCGAGCCCCGGACTGCCGTCGCGTTGGAAGCTGTTCAGCACGACGAGGTCGGTCGACCAGTCGCGCAGCGAGCCGAAGAACCACAGCTTGTCGCGGACGATCGGGCCCCCCAGGGACATGTTGAGGTCGTAGACCCGGTCGATCCGCGGCGCGCCGTCCCGCGCATCGCCCTGCGCGCGCGACGCCACCCCGAGATCGCCGAGCCGCTCGTTCCACACACTCGACTGCCAGTCGCGATGCGATCCGCCAAAGTAGGCCATGCCGCTGAAGATGTTCCCGCCGTCCTTCGGGATCATGTTCACCCGGATGCCGCCCCGCTGGGTGTCGGCGCCCGCGCCCGCCGTGGTGAAGGCGACTTCCGCGTTCATCTGCGGATTGAAATACATCTGGTAGGCGCCGTTGCCGATATTGGCGTTGACCTGCATGCCGTCGACGAGCACGGTCGTGTCCATGCCGCCGGCGCCGTTGCCATAGATCAGCACCTGTTCCATCGC
>JADFPE010000140.1 GCA_022562495.1 Acidobacteriota bacterium | reverse complement strand
GGTGCGGTGCGCCGCCGAGTAGCTGCGCGGCCTGTCCGGGATCAGCCGGCGCGGCTCGCAGCCTTGTCGTTGCAAGAGCGTGCGGCAGAACCGTGTGGCCGCCCACCGATTGCGCCGCGACGGCACCAGGATGTCGCGCACATCGGCGTCCTCGTCCACGGCCCGCCACAGATACTGTTGCCGCCCCCGGATCTTGACGAACAGCGCGTCCAGATGCCAGGTGTCGCCCTGACGGCCCCTCCGGCGCCGTAACCTCCGAGCGTAGTCGAGCCCGAACGTTCGACACCAGTGCCGAATCGCCTCATACGTCACGGTGACTCCCCGTTCGGCGAGGAGATCCTCGACATCTCGGAAACTCAGGCCGAAACGGTGGTAGAGCCAGACGGCGTGACTGATGATTAGAGGAGGAAAGCGGTATCCGCGATAGCTGAGCGGCTGACTCGTCATCGGTCTACTGTGCCACCCGCAACCTCAACGTGACCATGCCCGGCGGCGACCTGGATCACTGGTGCACCTCGCAATCGCAGCGGACGGCTGGGACTGTGCGCTGCGACAGGTTCATGCGGTGCATGCGCTCCCGTCGCAGCGGCCCGCACCGGCCACACCTGTAGAACCGCTCGATGTCCCAGAGATCCATGAACACGCGACCACGATCCATCAGGATGCCCGCGTCGAGCACGGTCTCCATCGACAACAGGGTCGGCGGGTCGAAGAGTCCGGACGTCTGGAGTCGCTCCAGGGCGCCGTTGCCGGCGCGTGTGGGGATGACCGAGCAGCACTGGACGCCGACCGAGAAGGCATACTCGATGGAACGGACGGCCCACTCGACTCCCTCCTGTTCCTCCATGAACGGCGGCCGCAACAGAATGAACGCGCGCACGCCGATCGCATGGTGACGGAGGAAGCCCACGGCCCGCTCGAAATCTTCGAGCGTCATCTGTTTGTTCAGGCGGTCGAGAATCTCGCGATGCACGGTTTCCAGCCCGATGCCGATGTCCAGATCGGTGCCGAGGAGGTCGCGGAACCGTGGGCACTCGGACGTGCAGAATCGGGGATGGTTCTCGACCGTGACGGTGCGAAACCTCCGGATCCGGTCGGCGATCGCCGCGTAGTCCTCGGGCGGAATGGCCTGGCGATCGAAGAAGTTCCCACTGTTGTACAGCTTCACGTGCCGCGCGGGTGGCAGGCGCGTCAGCGCGAAGTCGATCTGTTCGGGGATGGCACCGGGCGGAAGCCGTTCGTCCGTGGTGTGCTGCCACAGGTCGCACATGAGACACCGATAGGGGCACTCGTGGTTGGTCAGAAAGATCGTCGAGACCTGTTCGACCTGCCCCGAGGCGGCCCGCTCCGACTCGACGAGAAACGCGTAGGGACGACCAGGGTCGGTGGAGTGCTTGGGAGGCCGTGCTGCGAGGATCTGCTGGTCGGTCCACCGCGGCGGCTGATCACTCATAGAGCGAGAGAAAAGCGGTTCGATAGGCAGTCTCGGTCGCCGGGAACACCGAATCGAAACGCGTGTCGTCGACGACCCCGTGCTGGAAGCGACGTTTCTCGAAAGACGGCATCGTCACTCCGGTCGTCGCCTCGATGCCGCGGCGCACGATGTCCGCCTTCAGGACATAGAGACGTTCGGGGTCCCACTGCGTCAGCTCGACGTACGGGATCGCCTCGGCGACCGCGATCACATTCGGTAACGCGTAGGGGCTGAAGCCGCGGAATCCGAGCGACCGTCCCGGCGCGTACGACCGCACGTGACCCCGACTCTGACCGCCCGAGTAGGTCAGAGAATGCTTGATGGCGTCCACACCCCAGCCCTCTTGATACAGGAGCGTGTTGTTCAACACGCTGCGGATCGTGAGGTCGTGACTGTCCTCGAGCGGATAGTCCTTGAGATTCTCATCTCCGCCATCGCCATCGACCAGGTATCGCCAGTCGGGGTATCGGGATCGGATCCCCCGACACAACGCCAGCGCCATGCTGGCCGACTGGACGTCGAGCGGTTTGTAGTCCTCGATGACCCGGATCGCGTCGTGATAATCGATATCCTCGAGCCGGACCTCGATCGGTTCGAGAAACATGCCCAGACCCAGCGAATCGAGGAAGCGCTTCGCCTGGTCCGCGTCGGCGGACGCGTCCCCGACCGAGAGCGTGAACGCCTTGAGACGCGCCGGTGACTGCCCGCGGGCCAGCAGCAGCGAGTACAGCGTGAGAAACACCGACCCGCTGTCCACCCCTCCGGAGAACAGCACACCGATCGGTGCGTGCGGGTCGATCTGATCCAGCCAGTGCCCACATGCGTCCCTCAGCGCGCCGATGTAGGCGCGGCCGATCTCGTCGAGATCGGCCTTCAGCTGGTTTCGCTGCGGCGTGAAGAACCGTGTGTAGGTCGGATTCGGGTCCGGACAACCCACCAGCGCGATCTCCACGACGTAGTGGGCGGGGACCATACGCGTGTACGACGGGTGGAACTGTTCGCCGAGCCCCGCACCCTCCAGGTGGCGGCACAGCTCGTCGATCCGCTCGGCGACGACGAGGTATGGTCCCTCGGCGCGCTTCGCGAGAAAGTAGCGCATCGGTCGGCCGATCGAGCGCGCCAGACGCACGACGTGACCGCGCTTCTGCACAATCGCGAACTGCCCATCGATGCTGCGCACCCGCGCCGGGTCGCCGGAGGCGACCGCCGCGGCAGCCTCGGCGGGAGACAGATTGAGCAGCACGTTGGCGTCGGGATCGAGGAGATCGACGAGCCGCTGGATCGGCACCACGGTGGGCATTACACGCTCCTGGGCAGAGGTTGACAGTCGGTCCGATTATACCGAGAGCGCCGTCCGGCCGCGGCAGCCGATCCAGGCGGCGCGCTCCCACCGCGTCGTTCTCGAATATGTGGAGGTGCAGCACAGAAGATTCCTCGGGTCGTTGAACAACCGACGATCTGGCGTTAGGATGCCCGCAGCGCCAGCCGAATGTCGCTGGGCCGTCACTTCGGGCTGCTGGGAGGGGGACCTGTGTCACTCATACGGATGCGCTGGGTACTGTGTGTCGTCGTGCTCTCGTTCGTCTCGGTCCACGCGCAGGAGGCCGACGACATCGAATGGACCACCTACGGCGGCGACCTCGCGAGCACCCGCTACTCGCCGGCCGACCAGATTAACCGAGACAACTTCAATGATCTGGAGGTCGCGTGGCGTCTCCGGACCGACAATTTCGGCCCCGCGCCGGAGTTCAACTTTCAGTCGACACCGCTGATGGTCGGTGGCGTCCTGTATACCACGGCCGGAACACGGCGCGCGGTGGTCGCCGTCGATGCGGCGACGGGCGAGCTGCTCTGGATGCACCGCCTGGACGAAGGAGAGCGTGGCGCGAACGCCCCCCGTCGGCGCTCCGGACGCGGCCTCGCCTATCGAGATGATGGTGGCTCGGGGCAGATCTTCTACGTCACTCCGGGGTATCGGCTCATCGGCCTCGACGCCGCCACCGGCCAGCGGCTGTCCAGCTTCGGCACCGACGGCATCGTCGACCTCAAGCAGCACATGGACCAGGACATCGATCTGGTCACGGGCGAGGTTGGCTTGCACGCCGCGCCGATCGTCGCCGGTGACACGATTCTGATCGGCGCCGCCCATCTCCCGGGCAGTGCGCCCAGGTCCATGGAGAACGTCAAGGGCTACGTGCGAGGATTCGACGCACGCACCGGCGAACGCAAGTGGATCTTCCACACGATTCCCGGCGGCGACGAGTTCGGCAACGACACCTGGCTGAACGAGTCGTGGCGATATACGGGCAACACCGGCGTCTGGGGTCAGATGAGCGTCGACGCGGAGCTGGGCATCGCCTACTTCGCCACCGAGATGCCGACCAACGACTACTACGGTGGACATCGGCACGGCGACAACCTGTTCTCGGACAGCCTCGTCGCGGTGGATATCGAGACCGGCGAGCGGCTGTGGTACTACCAGTTCATCCACCACGACGTGTGGGACTGGGACCTCCCGTGTGCGCCGATCCTGGTCGACATCACGGTCGACGGCCGCGAGATCAAGGCGGTGGCGCAGCCGAGCAAGCAATCCTGGCTGTATGTGTTCGACCGGGTCACGGGAGAGCCGGTCTGGCCGATCGAAGAGCGTGCGGTCGAAGCCTCGAACGTGCCGGGCGAGCTACTGTCCCTGACCCAGCCGTTCCCGACGAAGCCCCCGGCCTACGACCGGCAGGGTATCGACATCGAGGACCTGGTCGACTTCACCCCGGAGCTTCGGGCCGAGGCCGAGCGCATCATCTCGAACTACAAGATCGGTCCGATCTTCACGCCGCCAACCGCCTCGGTGCCGGAGGGCCCGTGGGGCACGCTGATGCTGCCGTCCCAGGCGGGCGGCACCAACTGGGCGGGCGGGTCGCTCGACCCCGACACCGGCATCGCCTACCTGTACACGTACACGCAGGTCGTGTCGCTGGGGCTCATCAACGATCCGGAGCGGTCGGACATGGACTTCATTCGAGGGCGCGCATCCGAGGTCAGCGCCGCCGAGGCTTCGCTCTCGATCGACGGCATCCCGATCATCAAGCCACCGTGGGGGCGGATCACGGCCATCGACCTGAACCTGGGCGAGATCCTCTGGCAAGTGCCCCACGGGGAGACGCCAGACAACATCCGCAACCACCCGCGGCTCGAGGGCCTCGACATCCCGCGGACCGGCCGGGTCGGACGGATCGGCACGCTCGTCACCAAGACCCTCGTCATCGCCGGAGAAGGCGGGACGTTCACGACCCCGTCGGGGGAGCGGGGCGCCATGCTCCGCGCCTATGACAAGGCCACGGGTGTGGAGGTGGGTGCGGTCTACATGCCGGCACCGCAGTCCGGGTCGCCGATGACCTATGTGCTCGATGGCGTGCAGTACATCGTCGTCGCCACCAGCGGCGGCGGTGTCGCCGGCGAGCTGTTGGCGTTCCGGCTGCCATCGGAGTAGGCGGCGGTGTGACATCAGGCGCGCGTGGGGTGGCAAGGGCCTCCAGGCCCGTCTGGTCTGGGGCACAAGTGCGCCACGGCAACCCCATGGAATCAGGACATTTCGACGAATCACACGCGCCACGGGTCGAACTGTTCCCGTGGCCGCCTGCGTGGGCCCAGCTCTTGGGTGGGGCGGCCTGCTCGGCAGCCGGAACGCTCCGGTGGAGAACGCGGAACGTG
The DNA here is from genome assembly GCA_022562495.1 of Acidobacteriota bacterium. Lineage (GTDB taxonomy): Bacteria > Acidobacteriota > Vicinamibacteria > Vicinamibacterales > UBA8438 > NP936. Next base: position 7,551 of record JADFPE010000140.1, on the reverse strand, counting down.
GGACTTGTCAGATTCGACCCCGACAGGAGGACACAGTGAGTAGAGACGTGACCGATCTCTTGCCGGCGGCCCGTGAGCTTGCCGAGGCGATGCTCGTCGCCACCGAGCAGGCGGGGTATCCAGTGTTCATTACCTCCACACTGCGCACGTTCCACGAGCAAGACGAGCTGCACGCACAGGGCAGGACCACGTCGGGGTCGATTGTCACCAACGCGCGGGGAGGAGAATCCCGCCACAATCACGGTCTGGCTTTCGACGTTGCGTTCGTACGGCCTGCGGGCGAGGACATCTTCGACGGACCATGGGACCAGATCGGGGCGATCGGGCGGGATCTCGGCCTCGAGTGGGGCGGGGACTGGACGGGGTTCGTCGATAGGCCGCACTTCCAGGTCCCGTCGCCCTACGATGTCGGCGTGCTGAAGGCGGCGGCCACAGGACGCCTCCGCCGCGGAATCGGTGCAGCCAAGGCCAACGTGATCCAGCTCCAGACGCTGCTCAGGCAGGCGGGCCTCTACGGGGACCGCATCGACGGCGACTTCGGCCCGATCACAGAGGGCGCGGTGCAGACGCTGCAGCGTGAGGCGCGACTTCTTCCCAGCGGTATGGTGCATCCGCGGGAGCTGGAGGAGCTGCAACGGCGGCTGAGTTGACGGCGGCTGGGCGTTGCGGATCGCTCATCACCACGACGCGCAACCATGTCCTCTTGTCACCGCGGGCCCCCCCCCGAACACGTGCGAAGCAAGCGCAGAGGCGATCTGTGCGCCGCCACCGGTGCTGCTGGCCCTACCCGTCCCAGGCCTCTCTTTGTCGCTGGTACACCCCAATGTCACACGGGCAGCGTGCGGGGGCAGCGCGGGTGTACGAGCGCCGGCCAGACCCGAAAAGATCGGACCGTAGATCGCACGAAAGTGCGGTCACACTGCCTCGAGCTCTCCGCTCAAAGCCAGCGCGCCGCCTAGATGGTGATGGGTCTCGACGGAGACTAATCTACTCTGGCGGCGCCGCGCGCATGGCGCCGAACAGCGCCATGTGGCCCTCGACGACCCGCCGGCGGGCCTCCTCGTCCGGTTCCAGCGACCACACCCCGCGTTGCGAGGTCCCGCCGAGGGCGATCCCGTCGGCGCGCGGCATCATGTGGATGCCGATACCGGGCTGCGGCGTGATGCCACCCGAGGTCCGGTAGTTCACCTCAGGCTGTGGCACCAGCACCGTCAGCTGCCCCTTTGTCGGAATCAGCTCGTTGTCGCCGAACAGCTCCCGCGCGCCGAGGCCGGTGCAGTTGACGACGACCGGCTCGTCGAGCGTCATCAGATCCCGTGGCGTCTCGAACTCACGGATCACGATGCGGGCGCCGAACAGCAGCACATCCTTCACCATGGCGTCGAGATAGATCGACGGCTCGATCCGGAGCGTGGCCCGCCGTGTGGCGTAGCGCAGCGGAAACGGGTGCTCGCCCGGGCCGAGCACGTCACGGCCGGTGCGGAGCGCAGCCGGCAGCAGGGACTGGGAACCGATGCCTGGCAGATCTCGCGGACGCTGGTTCATCGTGCTGTAGTTGTCGACCCAGGAGACCCCGTACCGACGACCCACCAGCAACTGCAGCTCGCGGTAGGAGATCTCGGCGACACGCCTGAACTGCTCGTCCCAGGCCGGGGTCCGCTGGTCTCGGTCCACCAGACCGGAGGTGGGGGTGAACCCGGCCAGCGCCATGTTCGATGTCGTGTCGGGCGGCACCGTCTTCGCGTAGATCGTGACGTCGAACCCGCGGCGCTGCAGCTGTCTCGCGGTGGTCAGCCCCACGATGCCGCAGCCGACGACGGCGGCGCGACGGCCACCCTGCGCCATTGCCAGGTCGGCCGCCACCGCCCCGCAGCCCCACGACAGCGAGTGCCCGGTGCCGCCGTGTCCGTAGTTGTGGACGAGCAGCGTGTCATCGATCTTCGTCGCCCGCAGCACGAACCCGGCTGGCCGAAACGGCCGCAGCCCGACCGTCGTCCTGATGACCCGGTCCCATGACGCGCGGACGATGGGCAGCGCCAGGGTCGGGCGACCCGAAGGCGTCGTCGCTGGCGACAGCCGGCTCGCGCACCCGGGGACCCCGAGCCCGAGCGCCGCCATCCCGCCCAGCCTGAGCACCGTGCGTCTGCGCATGACTCACTCCGCACCTAATCGTGTCGCGTCATCATAACCGGAGTCCAAGGGCCTGGGACCGAGGGGGCTGTTCCGGGATCACGGTCCGGCGGCGGGAGCCGGGAGGCCGGAAAAGCAAGAAGGGGACGGCGCTGCGCTCCGTCCCCTCCTGATACCAGCATCACAGGGATTGTGCTGTGTAGCAAACTGCCACTGTTCGTGGGGCGTACGGTGGGACTCGACCGCCCCCACCCCTTCACGAACCGCATGAAGGAGCCGACACCCATGAAGCTTGCACTGCTCGTGTTTCTGTTCGCCATCGGCATGACCCACGTCGCCAGAACCCGGCGCGGCGGCGGTGGCATCGTCGCCCTCAACGGCATCGACATGCGATACCAGGTTCATGGGGACGGCGAACCGCTTGTCCTGCTTCACGGATTCCTCGGGTCGGGCGACACCTGGGCGACGATTCTCGGCAACCTCGACCGGCTGGGTCGAGACTACCGGTTGATCATTCCCGACATGCGCGGGCACGGCGGCTCGACCAACCCCGCCGGCGAGTTCACCATGCGACAGTCCGCCCAGGATGTGTTTGCCCTGCGCGACCATCTCGGAATCGAGCGCTTCAAGGCCATCGGGATGAGTGGCGGTGGCATGACCCTATTGCCATGGAGATGTATCAGGCGATTCCGAACGCCTGGCTGTGGGTCGTGCCCAACGGCGGGCATCTCAGCATCGTCGCCGAGAACCTGACAGATGCGTTCGTCGAGACCGCCTCGGCGTTTCTCTGCGGAGAGTGGGAAGCGCCCTAGCGGCCTCGGAAAGCCAAGCCTCTGGTAGAATTCGCTCTTTCCGGAGGTACCATGCCGCGACACACCGCACGATCCCAATGCGTTGGCCGTCTCCTGTGAGCTGCTCTCTGGCGACATGCTCGCTGGTCTGCAGGTTCGCCAACGGTCATGACCACGACCAACGCTTACTGCAAAGCGCTCGGGATCCAGACGCCCAGCCTGGAGGTAGCCAAGAAGAGCCCGGACTCAAGATCACGACCAGCCTGCTCGTTCGAGGATCGTGCGGAATCAGCCGCCCGTTTGGTGACGAGAAGGTCCTGCACACGTATCTGCGCGACGGGAAGTCCACGAAACGTCGCCGCCGGCTCGAGGCTGACGCGAAGTCTCTCGTTGCGCTCTACCAGTACGGGCGTCTCCATGGCGCCGTTCGACTCCGCTGGGGCTTTCTCGACGAGCAGGGCTATGCGATCGATGAAGATGAGATTCAGCTGGCCCGGTTGGTTGGGCGAGGGTGAGGGACGGTATGACACACGCTCGGCGCTTTCGACACAGGCTTCACCCACAACACGAACCCGACCTCGACAGTGCCCTCGATGCCATGACGGCCGACGAGCTCCGCGCGTTCGTGCGCGACGCGTTGGAACGGCTGGACGACGAACCGCGAGGCGAGCTCGTGGATTCCCTGATTGCGCGTGCAGCGAAGGGGTCATCCGGCTGGAGGCCGCCCAGTCCGTCCCGTCGAATTGTCGATGAGGTCAAGAGTTTTGCCGATGCTGCGCTCCGCGTCGGCTACGCGGAGCCTCACGAGGTCGACGAGTACCTTCGCCAGGGAACAAAGGCGTTTCTTGCCGGTGAGCATGAGACCGCGCGCGGGGTGTTCGAGGCTCTCCTGCCGCCCATCGCAGACGTGGAGGTCGATCTCGGGCAACACGAACTGGTCGACGAGGTGCTCACGGTCAACGTGCACGAGTGCGCTGTCCAGTACGCCGTGACGGTCTACGTGACGACGCCGCTCGAGGATCGTGCGGAGGCACTGTGCACGGCAATCGATGCGGTAGCCGGAATTGCGTCGTTCTGGGAGCCACTCGGACAGATGGAGCGTGTCGCGACGGGACCCCTTCCCCAGCTCGATGCGTTCCTTCCGTGTTGGGTGACACAGATCGAGCGGGAGTCCTCGTCCGAAGGCGAATGGGACTCGGACCGCGACCGCTGGCTCCGCGAAGCAATCCTGCGGCTGGAGGGCGTGACCGGTCTCGAGCGGATCGCACGCCACACGAAGAAGCCGGAGGCGTTGCGGGCGTGGTGCGCGGCGCTGGTCGACAGGGGCGAGTGGGCCGCGGCCCTGCAGGCCTACGGCGCCGCCGCAGCGTTGGTCGGCACGTCGTACTGGCGAGGCGATTTCCTCGATGGTGCGGCGCTTGCCGCACAGCAACTCGGGCGGCGCGACACGGCCAAGCGCTTCGAGACGGCGTGGCTCGGCGCGCCGTCTCTGGTGCGTCTTCTGCGCTGGCTCGGCGCTGGGGCCCCAACCGCCACCACCCTGGTGAGACGAGCCAAGAAGGCGACCACGCGTTGCCCCGCAAAGGCGGGCCGACAGCTCGGACTCTTACTCATCCTGACCGACGACGCTCGCGCCGCCGCGAAGCTCCTGGCGAAAGCGCCCGGTCTTGGCTGGTCGGACGACGGTCACCCGGGTCATGTTCTCTTTCCCGCGTTTGCGGGCCTCTTGGCCGAGGAGATCGGAGCGACGCTCAGCACGGAGCTCTACGCTGGCCTCCAGGACGCGCCACGCGACCTGTTGGACATGGACATCGACATGGACCGGGACAGCGGCGATGGGACGACGCCGAAGCTCACCACGCCGTCCATCGCGGAGCTGATCGCGTCGGTTCGCCCCGGTGCGAGCATCGAATCCCAGGTCCGCGTCGCCATGCTCGAGGCGATGCGAGCGTCAGCCACCAGGCGGGTCCAGGGCATCCTGGGCAACAAGCGACGCCGCCATTATGGCCACGCGGCCACGCTGGTCGCCTGCTGTCTCGAGCTCGCTCCGGTCGTAGGGAAACAGAAGCTGGTCTCGGACTGGGTGGCCGACCTGCAACAGGAATACTCGCGCTTTTCCGCGTTCCGGGGCGAGCTCGAGCGGGCGCTGGCCTCGATTTCGTTGTGACCGCGCGCTTGAGGCTGCCAGGGTGGTGCTCAGGCCTGGGCGTCCGTCATTCCTCGTCGACGCCAACGTCGTCCGCCAGGCCCAGGTCGCTCAGGATCTGCCGCACATCGTCCGCCAGGCTCCTGGCCATCTTCCCATCGACCGTCGCGCGGAAGTCGACGTGAACCTTCAGGTCCGATCCCGACCGGAGCTTCGGCAGGAGTTTCGTGCCGAGCCGGTTCCAGGTCTCTGGCGGAACCTGTCCGCTGACGTGCAGGACCTTCGACGCCGGGCCAGGGTCCGGCACCGGCTCAGGTGTCGGCGCCGGTGCGGGCCCAGGCTCGGGCTGGGGAGTGAGGCTCGGCCCCGGGTCGGGCTCCGTCTTCAGTGCCTGCGCCTTCGATTTCTGAAGCAAGAACACGTCTGCTTCGAACGCAACCTCATCCCGGTCAATCGCCTCCTCGAACCAGACCCGCTCGTAGCTGCCATCGGGCTTCTGCGCCGAGCCCACTCCAAAATCACCTTTCTCAATGAACTCCACGATCTTGCCGCGGAGCACTGCGTCCGGATCGACCAGGCGGGTGAGGGAGCCGTTCAGGAAGCTCTGACGGAGGCTGGCCAGAGGCCACGCCCCGGACTCCTCGAGCGCGGGCGGCCAGTTGCGGTCGAGATACGCCGCGCCCACCGACTCGTTCAGCAATGCCTGCGACTTCAGCGCCGTGATCACCCGACCACAGAGGCTCTCGCTGGCGCTGGCATGCCCAGCGCCGAGGTCGATGGCCTCGAGCCCGTCCGCCCCCTGCACGTCGGCGAGGACCACGAAGCGGTATCCGCCCCAGACCTCGTCTCGGGCGGCCTGCTCGGCGTCGGCGACCTTGACCCTGATCTCGGTGCGGTCGGCGGGGTCGAAGTCTCCACCCAAGGTGCCCTCAGAGACTTCGCCCGTGACGCGCCGCCAGGCCAGCCAGAGCTCCACCTTTGCGCGCAGCTCCCGACCCGGCTTCTTGAGACACCACACCAGCGAGCCGGGGTACAGCCGCGGCGACTGCCCCCGCTGTCTCGTCCACTCCGCGATCTGCTCTCGGAACGGCCCCCCGCCGGTCCATTCCGCGTCCGCCTCGGCCACCACGAGGGTCAGCCTGGGCGTGTCCTGAATGGCCGCGCCGTCAGCCGGGAAGAACACCTGCGGAATGACCGCACCCTTCTCGAACTCCTTCTGGATCAGCGACCGCATCGCCGGCCGGATCTCCGTGTCCTCGTCGAGTGAGGCGCGACGGTCGCTCACCACCTTCTTCATGGTCGGCTGGTGGCCGATCTTGAAGCCATCCGAGCCGACCTTCCGGATGAAGTATGACTTGTCCTCCAGGGCGAACGCCGCGTTGTCGATGGACGTGGTATCGATCTCCGGCTCGCCCAGTGCGAAACGCAGCTCCGGCAGGTGCGCGACCTTTTCAGTCTGCCCGCCTGACGACTCGAACAGGATCGCCGTCGCGACGCGACGGTGGATGTCGCGCAGCGGCCCCTCCTTGGTGTCGGCGTCCAGCGCGCGTGCGTGGGACTGTACCCCGGCGATGTCGGTATCGATCGCAGCCATGAGGCGCGGCTCGCCAAGCTGCCCCAGCACCACACTGCGGAACTCCGGGACCTCCAGCGGCGCCGATCCCAGGGTGATGAGCGGCTCGCGCCGGGCCTTCTGGAAGCCGTCCCTGAAGGCCCACGAGATCCACTGCGCCAGCATCGCCAGCGTGCCGCGCGTCTGCTGGTATTGCGCGAGCGCCTGCCACTTGCGTTGGAACACCGAGAGCGTGGCCGGATGGAACGGGTAGCACGCCTCGAACCGGCCGCGCAGGAACTCCCGTGCCTTCGTCTCCGTCGTCGCGGTGTCGACTGCCGTCCATTCGGGTGGGAGCTGAGCCCGCCGCTCGAAGCACCAGTCGGCGAAGCTTTTCGCCACATTCTTCCTGACGCGCTCGCTCCCCAGGTTCTCGAACAGCCGGCGCCGGACCACCTCGCTGATCTCCGTCTCGTCGTTGGCAATGAGATCCTTGGCGACCCTCCGGACGACCTTCGTGATCCTGTCCTGCCACTGGAGGTCCCAGTCAGTCATCTCGACCTGGCTCCGTGGGAGACTGATAACGGCGGCCCCGTGGGTCGTGCCGGTAGTAGCGACAGTAAGATTCTGGAGGAACGCGTGGAACGAGTCGGCCATCTTCCGATGGCGATTCATGAAGTTAAGGACCTCGTCGAACAACAAGAGCACCGGCGCGCCAGCCGCCTCGAACACGCGCGCGATGGATTCGGTACCCGGTGGGGTCGTCTTGGCCGCAGACCCGAGCGCCTCGACGCCCTTGTCGCCCGCCAGCTGCCGGGCGATGTCGATCCAGGGTGTCTCCCGCCCGTCCTGTGGGTCCCATGCGTTGCCTACGAACACGGCGACCCGACCCTTTGGAACAGATGACAGTCCGGCCTCTTTAAGAAGATCGG
>JADFPE010000336.1 GCA_022562495.1 Acidobacteriota bacterium | reverse complement strand
TCAACCTCCAGTCAGAAGACCGTACTCGAAGGCAGCAGGATCTTCAACGCGCCGGGTCGCCGCCGGCACGGTCTATGTGCTGAGCGAGGAAGGGGTCACGTTCGTCATCGAAGCGGGCGACGAGTACCAGGAACTGGCCGTGAACAGCCTCGACGAGCTGGCCTTCGCCTCACCCGCCGTCGCTCACGGCGCCCTGATCATCCGGCACCACCATCTGGCCGGTCCAGAACACCAGCGACCACCGCAGCAGCGCGGTGTGGGTGGCCGTCAGCGACTCGTGGAATTCCTTCCTCAGGTCGCCAAGGCCCTCGGCCATCGTCCGCTCCACACTGGCAAGACCCTGCGCCAGCTCGACGCGCATCTTGGCGAGCTCCTCGGCCAGTCGGCGCTCGAAGCGTTCGGCCGCCCGATCGATCGCGTCGTCAGTCGAGGGCCTCGCGCTGTCGTGAAGCATTTCACTCAGAGCCAGGGTCGCGTCTGGCCCAAGTGTTTCTCGCAGGGCGGTCGGGACTCGCAGTGGTTCCACTCTCACCTCCGCGCCCGTTCCTTGCTACGACCGTGCCACTGCGAGGAACGCCAGTCAAGACAAGAAACACGGGATCATTGCGTCTCGATTCAACATCGACGTGGCAGAATCTTGCACACATCTGACCGAGCGGAAGCGCACTGAGGACAGACCCCGATCCAGACGTGATCATGTCTCGAAGCTTGACCGCGTCGCTTCCGGTCGCCGCCCTCGTCCATCGCCGACCTGTCGAGTTTCCGGTAGGGCGATCGGTGATCCAACCGCCGTCCGATCAGGTACATTTGAGGCTCATGCATAGCACAACACCAACCCATTTCGCTCCACTCGCTGTGGCGGCGCTGCTGATGACCGGCTGCACTGTGCTCGGCACCGCCCCGGACGTCACCGTCCTGCGAGCCCCCGCCGATGCCAAGCTCCCGCAGGTGGCGATTGACGACACCGGCACCCTGCACCTCGTCTACTACATGGGGTCGATGACCAGCGGCGACCTGTTCCATGTGACCCGCGCGCCCGACGCCACTGACTGGTCCGCGCCGCAGCAGGTCAACAGCCAGCCGCATTCGGTCACCGGTGTCGGCCCGATCGACGGTGGCCAGATTGCCATCGACCCGGACGGCCGGCTGCACGTCACCTGGTTCCACAACGACCCGATGCGGTTCTACTACACGCGGTCGGACGGTGCCGGCGGGTTCGAGACGCAGCAGGTGCTATCGGTGAAGGACGAGGGGGGTGTCGAGTCGGGACCGACGGTGACCGCCGATGGTGACGGGAATGTCTATGTCTTCTGGCACGCCGATGCCGTCGAGGACGCTCGACGCCGTGTCTACATGGCGGTCTCGCGCAACGACGGTGCGCTGTTCGAGCTGCCCCGCGCCGTCAGCCCCGAGGCCGAGGGCGCCTGCGGCTGCTGCGGCCTGCGGGCGGTCACCGACGAGGCGGGCGCCGTGCACGTCTCTTACCGCGGCGCCGGCGACAACATCCACCGCGGCATGCGGCTGCTGACCACCGCCGACCAGGGCCGGACGTTCGGCGACCAGCTCATCCAGCCGTGGGAGGTCGGGGCGTGCCCGGTTGCCTCGACCACGCTCGGCGCCGGGCCGGACGGTACCACGGTGGCATGGGAGACCGAAGGTCAGGTCTACCTGGCCGGTATCGACAGGTTGGACGCGCCGGTGTCACCGCCCGGCGCGGCGCAGTTCCGGCGGAAGAATCCCGCCGTCGCGGTCAACGACCGGGGCGACACCCTCCTGGCCTGGGGCGACGGCCCCGGCTGGCGCTCCGGCGGGTCGCTGCACTGGCAACTGTTCGATCGGGGCGGCCGTCCGAATGGCGAGGAGGGAAGCGGCATCGAGCCGATTCCGGCCAGCAGCGTGCCCACCGCCGTAACGCGGTCCGACGGCTCGTTCGTGATTGTGTTCTAGTGGTGTGTATCTGAAATAACTTTACAGTTGTGGTGCCCGCATGCTATACCACTCCTATGAATCGGGCCGCACTCGCTCTGCCGGTCGACGACGAGGATCGGCACATCCTTGAACAGTGGGCGCGCAGCTCGGCGGCGCCTCATCGCGTAGTCATCCGGGCCCAAGGACTCCTGCTGGCGAAGGACGGCGTCGCCAATAGCCGCATAGCGACCGCTCTGGGCGTCAGCCGACCGACCGTGCTGGACTGGCGCCGACGCTTTCTGGAGGACGGCCTCGACTCGGTCGTGGAGATCCGTGCGGGGCGGGGGTGCAAACCGACGATCAGTGCGCGCAAGGTGAAAGCCATCGTCCATGCGACGTTGCATGGCACGCCGCCGGGGGCCACGCACTGGAGCTGTCGCACGATGGCGAAGGCGCAGGGCGTCAGTCACGCGACCGTACAGCGGATCTGGGATGCGCATGGGCTCCAACCGCATCGCGCGACCACCTTCAAGCTGTCGACCGACCCGGCATTCGTGGAGAAGCTGACGGACATCGTCGGGCTGTACATGAATCCGCCCGAAAAAGCCGTGGTGTTGTGCGTAGACGAAAAGCGTTAGATTCAAGCGCTGGACCGCACCCAGCCAGGGCTTCCGATGAAGAAAGGCCGCTGCGG
>JADFPE010000139.1 GCA_022562495.1 Acidobacteriota bacterium | reverse complement strand
GGGGCGGTGCTCGACCCGGCGCGACCCGCCACGTCCGCCAGCACATCGGCCTTCGTGACACGGCCGCCACCACCGGTGCCTCCGATCGCGGCCAGGTCGACACCATGCTCGATGGCGAGTTTGCGCACCACCGGCGACCCTCGGCGGGATGTCGACGCGCCGGGGACCGCCCCGGGTGGAGGTCCGGGCGAGCCGACGGCGGAGACCCCGTCCTCTCCTTCGAGGGTGTCGGCCTCGGCCGGGGCCGGGGCCGGAGCCGGGGCCACCGTCTCACCCTCGCCGCCGATCACCGCCACGACCGAGTGGACCGGCACCGTCTCCCCCGCCTCCGCGCGGATCTCGGACAGCACACCGCCGGCCGGCGACGGGATCTCGGCGTCGACCTTGTCGGTCGAGATCTCAAACAGCGGCTCATCCCGATCAACGGTGTCGCCGACCTTCTTGATCCACCGCACGATCGTGCCCTCTGCGAGGGACTCACCCATCTGGGGCATGAATACATCAGTTGGCATCTGCTTAGTGTCCCGACTCGGAGGTTTGGAGGTAAGGGCTGCCCCGCCTGGGAATTATGTATCGAACTGCTGATACAGGACACTAGCAGCCGCGCGCCTTGCTTTCACCTCGACCCCAACTTACAATTTGAGATCGTCGTAAGTCTATGAGCCCAAAGACCAAAACAGTTCTCATCGTCGATGACGACGAAGGGATGAGAGACACGCTGAAGGCGATCCTGAAGCGCGACTACCTCGTCCTGACGGCGGCGACCGGCGAGGAAGGCCTTACTGTCCTCAAGCGGGAGGACGTGGACCTGATCCTCCTGGACGTCCGGTTGCCCGGCATCAACGGTCTGGAAATGCTCACCATCGTCAAGGAGAACTACAGCCTGGTCGAGGTGATCATGGTCTCGGCGCTGAGTGAGGTGGAAGTGGCGGTGACCGCGATGAAGCAGGGCGCCTACCACTACATCACCAAAGAGTTCGACTACGACGGACTGCGGTCACTCGTCCGCAACGCCCTCGAACGCCAGGAGCTGAGCCGCCAGCTCATCACCCTCCACGCCCAGGTCGAGGAGCAGGGGGACCGCGAGTTCGTGCTCGGACCGAGCCGGGCGATGCGTGAAATCGTCGATCTCGCGCAGAAGGTCGCGCGGCTGCCGGCCACCGTGCTCATTCAAGGGGAGAGCGGAACCGGCAAGGAGCTCCTGGCCCGGCTTCTCCATCGGGAGTCGGGCCGCGGCGACGGGCCGTTCATCGCCGTCAATCTCGCGGCGGTGCCGAGGGATCTGGTCGAGAGCAACCTGTTCGGACACGAGCGGGGCGCCTTCACGGGCGCCATGCGGCAGCAGCTCGGCAAGTTCGAGTTGGCAGCCGGCGGCACGCTCTTCTTGGACGAGATCGCCGATCTCGGGCTCGATTTGCAGGCCAAGCTGCTCCGCGCTATCCAGGAAGGCGAGATCGAGCGGGTCGGCGGCACAAAGCCGATCAAGACCGAGTTCAGGCTGGTGGTCGCGACCAACGTCGATCTCGAACGGGCGGTCAAGGAGGGGAAGTTCCGCGACGACCTCTACTATCGCATCAACGTCATCCCGTTCAAGATGCCGCCACTGCGTGAACGCGTCGAGGACATCCCGGAGTTCGTGACGCTGTTTCTGGAAAGATACAACACGCGGTTCAGAAAGCAGATCCTGGGCATGTCCGATTCCGCTATCAGGATCCTGATGGACCAACGATGGCCCGGCAACGTCCGCGAGCTCGAGAACCTGATCGAGCGCTTGGTCGCGGTGACCGACAAGACCACACTGACCGAGGAGGATCTGCCGTTCGAGTATCACCTGGCCCGTCTCGACAACGGTCCCAAGGGCAAGGCCGAACTGCTTCAGGCCGCATGCGACACGTTCGAGCGGAACTTCATCCTCCGAGCGCTCGAGCGGACCGAGTGGAACGTGTCGGGCGCGGCGCGTTACCTCGGCGTGCCACTCAGCACGCTGAAGCACAAGATGGGCCGGCTCGAGGTCAGGGAGATCGCCAAGCGGTTCCGGCCGTGACCCAGGACACCGGCCACCGATGGGGGAGGACTCCGGGAGGAGGTGTACCCACATCGGCCAATATTTCGACCGTAAGGCCAACATCTCGACCGCGACGACAAGATGTTGGCCACTCAGGATATGGACGTCCGTCCAGTTCCAGATATCAGCCGAGACAACCACCACTGTTCCGGTTCGGTCGTGTGACAGCCAGCGTTCGTCAAAGTACTCCATCTTCACTGGAGTGCATGTCCCTCGTGTCGCTCAGCTACCCCACGTAGTAGCCACCCGGTCGCTGAGTCCGGCCCAGCGGCCGGGGGAACGTCGATTGCATCAATCAGTTCGCTTGTTGATTTTGCGCGGGTGGCGCATGCCGCCTCGCGGCTAGAACCGGTCACGTGGTCGCCTCGCCGACGAGGGTGGCGAGCAACACGGTACCAGTATGCATCGCCGCGGTTGGCGGACTGGACGGTAGTCCCAGTTGAGGTGGGGCGAGCCGGACGGATGCGCGCGTGACGGAGACGGGCGGACGAATAGGTCTGCCCGGAGACGTTGAGGCTCGTCTCGCGACAACGAGAACACCAGGAAACCATCAACACACGACAGGGGGCAACGTCATGCAGCCTTCGATATTCAATACACAGGTCCCGCTGACCGGTCGGGATGACGTCTTCCTCATGAACATGTTCACCGACGCACAGCTGGTGGTCTCGCGCGACGTGGTGGATCTGCTCGACCGGGTGGGGACCACACCGGATCTGGCCGCCACGCTCGACGACCCGGAACGGGCAGCCCTGCGGGACCTGACCGAACAGGGCTTCATCGTCAAGGACCGCGCGACTGAATTGGCGGCGCTGAACCGGTTCTTCCACGACGTGCGGGAGGACACGAGCGAAATGCGGGTCACGCTGTTGACGACCCTCCAGTGCAACTTCGCCTGCGACTACTGCTTCCAGGGTGACCACGGCGACTACAACGCGCACGCCGAGAAGATGTCCATGGAGACCGCACATCGGCTCTGCGAATGGGTAGAGATGAAGCTCGACGAGCTCGGCTCCAGTCAGTTCGCCCTGACGTTCTTCGGCGGCGAGCCGCTGCTCAACAAGCCGGTGATGTTCGAGACGGCTGAGCGGCTGTGGCGGGTCACCCGGGACCGTGGCGTCGAGATGCGGATCAACGTGATCACCAACGGGCTGCTCCTGACACCGGAGGTGGTGGACCGTCTCGAGCCGTTCGGGCTCAACGGCATCAAGATCACGCTCGACGGCGACCAGGAGACACACGACCGTATGCGGCCCCTGCGCGGTGGTCAGGGGACGTTCGACCGGATCATCGAGAACATCCGGCGGGTGGCGCATCGGTGCAACATCTCGATCGGCGGCAATTTCGACGAGGAGACGGTGGACAGCTACCCGGCGCTGCTCGACTTCCTCGAGGCACAGGAGTTCGCCGACTCACTCGTGAAGGTCAACTTCAAACCGATCATCCGGGAGACGCCGGCCACGATGCCGGCCGGCGTCATCCCGCTCACCGCCGTCGGCGCCGATGACAAGCCGCTTGGCGGTACCTGCATGACCGCGGCAGGCTCGGGCGCCGGGTCGGTATGTGACAGCTGCAACCTCCTCGACACCAAGATGTCGTATCTGCGGGAGGAGACCAAGAAGCGGGGCTTCCCCACGATCGACGGCGTGCACATGGGTCCGTGCGATATCCACCGCCGACACTCGTACACCGTCGGCCCGGACGGCTCGCTGTACGCCTGTCCCGGCTTCACCGGTGAAGCCACCTCGGCCACCGGCCACATCAGCGGAGAGCTCGAGGAGCGCCACCGCCGCTCGGCGGCCGACTTCGATTCGATCGCCGCCTGGAAGAGCTGCGGCGACTGCGCGTTCATTCCGGTCTGTGCGGGCGGCTGCTCGGTCGCCGCCCACAGCGAGCTGGGCGACATGCACAAGCCGGCCTGCCACAAGGAAAGCTTTGAATCGGCGCTGGTCTCCCTCGCTGAGGAGGCGGCTGCCGGAGCGTAGACGAACGGCCCGTACGACGCCCCGACTCACGGGGGTTGGCGGGCGCAACCGGGTGGCGCACACATGCGCCGCTCACAACCGAGGAGGAACGACATGCGACGGAAGATCCCGAAGAAGAAGCCGATAAGAGTTAGGACCGGCGCCGTCACGCCATGGCTCGTCGACGTCCCGCTCGATCACATGAAGTGACGCGGACGACGACACCGACACAGGACAACCACGTTCAACCATGAGGTAGAGAGATGAAGATCAAGATTCTGAAGAAGGGCACGTCCAAGGGAAAGCCGAACAGCTTCTGCCAATGGGTCGTCGACGACTGGAAGGGCCCGACCAACTAGCGACGGGGCGGGGTTCGGCCAAGGCACGGCCGGCCCCGCCTGGAGGGTCTCAATGGTTCAACGGATCGGCATGGCGGCAGGTGTGCGGGGAGCCCGATGCTTCCCCACCCTTCCGCCGCTCGGCCCGGCGGCCGTCATCGCGGCCATGGCCGTCGCTCTGGCAGCGGCCTGCGGCCCCGGTGACCCGCTGGAGCGCGCGGAGGTCGTGCTCTCGATCGGCTACGCCGCGCCAGCCGAAGCGGGCGTGGCGGCGGGGCTCGAAATCATAATGGAACAGTTAACCCGGGAGGGGCTGTTTCGAACCGGTCCCGACGGCCGGGTCGAACCGATGCTCGCCGAGAGGTGGGAGGTGGACCCTGACGGCACCGCCGTCACCGTGGTGCTGCGTCAGGACGCCGCCTTTCACGACGGCAGCCCGGTGACGGCAGATGACGTCAAGGCGTCGCTAGACCGGATACGTAAGGAACCAGCGCGCATCGCACGAAATCCGGGGCTGGGCGACATCGAGTCAATCGAAACAGAGGGCCCCCATCGCGTGGTCATCAACCTGGCGCGACCGTCCGCGCAGATGCTGCTGCTCGGGCTGGGGAACCGAGTCGAGAAACCGGGCCCGAAGGGCCAAGTCACCACCGGTCCGTTCTTCGTCGAGTCGAGGACCGAGGACGAAGTGACACTCCGCGCCAACCCGTACTACTACCAGGGGCGCTCCCAGATCGACACCGTGCGCATCAAGACCTATCCGACGCTGCGGACGGCCTGGGCGGCGATGATGCGGTCGGAGATCGACTTCCTGTTCAACGTGTCGATCGAGGCCCGCGAGTTCGTCGAGGCGGACTCGAGCGTCAAGGTCTTCTCGCGCGACACACCCTACGCCTACGTGCTGCTGTTCAACACGCGCCGGTCGCCGTTCGACGACCGCAGGGTGCGTGTGGCGCTCAGCCACGCGATCGACCGCGGGGCGATCATCGAAGGCGCATTTCGCGGACACGGTTCGGTCGCATCGGGGATCTGGCCCTCGCACTGGGTCTACGACGGCGTGGAACTGACTTACGACTACGACCCACGAAAAGCCGACCGACAGTTGAACGAGATCGGTCTACAGCACCCTGTGCCCGCTGACCGGGGCTCGACGGGAGGATTCCCGAGCCGGCTGCGCTTCGAGGTCCTGGTGGGTATCGACCGGGCG
This sequence comes from Acidobacteriota bacterium, assembly GCA_022562495.1. Lineage (GTDB taxonomy): Bacteria > Acidobacteriota > Vicinamibacteria > Vicinamibacterales > UBA8438 > NP936. Next base: position 7,239 of record JADFPE010000139.1, on the reverse strand, counting down.
CGGTTCGAGCCGATAGCCCTGTTAGTGCAGAAACAGCTCCGTCAGATCGGCGTCGAAATGGAGATCGACGCCAGGCCGTTCGCGGAGGTTGACGCTCGAATCCGCGGCGATTCCTGGGATGCGGTGCTGCTGCCGCTCAACACCGCGCGTAATCTCAGTCGGTTGTACACCTATTGGCACACGTCAGAGCTATACGCCCTGTCCGGTTTCACCGGGACTGACAACGCGCTGGAGTCGTTGCGCTCGTCGGTGACCGAGGCCGACATGAGGACATCGGCGCGCGAGTTCCAAAGAGTCCTGTTCGAAGCGGCGCCCGCGGTCTTCCTGACCAGTCTGGAGGAGGCCCGCGCGGTGAGCCGCCGATTCGTGGTGCCCGACGAGCCGGGCCGCGACGTCATCGAAACGTTGTGGCGATGGCGCGTCGCAGACCCGACGCCGGCAAACTGATGCGCACGATTACCATCCGCTTCGTGATGCTCGTGGCGACGGCGGCGGTCGCGCCGCTGGTGCTCTATGGCGTGGTGTCGGTCTACTCGCTGCGCACCGGCACACGGCAGTCGGTCATCAGCGGGAACCGCAACGTCGCGGCGCGGGCCGCCGAGCAGATCGAGCAGTACATGGATCATCACGTCAGCGTACTGCGGTCGATCGCCGACACCCTCCATGACACCCAGCTCGAGCCGTGGCAGCAGACCCAGATCCTGACCAACCACGTGCTCGACTTCGAGGGGTTCCGCGAGCTGACGCTGTTCGGCCGCGACGGCGATGTCGTCGCCACGAGCCGGCTCGGCGGACCGACCTTGCAGCCGCCCCTGATACCGATCAGCGAACCCCACATCGCGCCGATCACCGTCGACGACGACTTTCTGCCGATGACGACCGTCTCGCTGCCGCTCACGAGTCTTGGCGAGCCGAACGGCTGGCTGGTCGGCGAGGTCAGCCTCGAGGAGCTCTGGCGCATGGTCGACCGGATCCGTGTCGGCCGGGAGGGGTTCGCGATGGTGGTCGCCGGCGGCGGCCAGCTGATCGCCCACGGCGACCCGGACCAGAAGCCACGGATCGCCGCCGCGGAAAACCTCAGTGACCACGAGCTGGTCGTGGCCGTCGCGGCGCTGCGCGCCCGGGAGCGCGCCGACGGCACCCAGCCGGCCTTGCTGGCGGCGGCGCTGGTCAGCGAGTACCTGGACGACGACGGCCGGGAGCTGCTGGCGGTTGCCGCGGCAATCGCCTCACCCGAGTGGACGGTCATCGTCGAGCAACCGGTCAATGAGGCGTTCGGTCTGTCCAACCAGCTCGAAGCGCAGCTGGTCGTCGCGATCACGGTGGCGCTGCTGCTGACAGTCGCGCTCGGCTACTACTGGGGCCGGTCGTTCATCCGGCCGATCCAGGCGCTGACCCGCGGCACCGAGGCGATCGCCAGCGGGCGGCTCGAGGAACGGGTCGACATCGGCGGCACCGACGAGTTCCACCGGCTCGGCGAGTCGTTCAACAGCATGGCGGTGAAGCTGAACGCGCTGCAGGAGGACGTCAGGCGAAAGGAGCGGCAGGCGACGTTCGGGCGGATTGCGGCCGGTCTCGTCCACGATCTGTCCCATCCGATCCAGAACGTCGGCAACAGCTGCCGGCTGATCGTCAGGCTGTTCGACGACCCGGAGTATCGCGCCACCTTCCGACGCACCGTCGACCGCGAGTTCGCCTCGATCAAACGGGTGCTCGAAAACCTGCGGAACCTGGCGCGACCGATGTCGCTCGAGCGGTTTCCGTTGGACGTCAATCGGTCCGTGGCCGAGGTGACTGAATCGATGCAGGCGCTGGCCGACACCGCCGGCGTAAGGCTGGACATGCGACTGTCGGCGGACCGGCCGTTCATCGAGGGCGACATCTTCGCGCTCGGCCGCGTGTACCGCAATCTGATCCTGAACGCGATCGAAGCGACGGCGCCCGGCGGAGTGGTCACGCTGTCGACCGAGGAGTGCGACGGCAGGATCCGGATCTCGGTCCGGGACACCGGAACCGGGATCGCTCACGACCGGCTGGAGAACATCTTCGAGGACTTCCAGACCACGAAACGAACCGGGCTCGGCCTGGGTCTGGCAATCTCCCGGAAGATCGTGAACCAGCTGGGCGGCGACATCTCGGTGACCAGCGCGGTCGGTCACGGCACGACGTTCTCGTTGGAGTTTGCCCAGGTGGAGGGTCGCCCGGAAGTCCCGGCCGCCAGGGCGGCGGCCAGCTAGTGGCTAGCGAGGCTCCGCCTCGCTAGCCGAGCGTTTGTCACGGCCCCGCGACGCGGGGGGTCTAGAGGCAGACTCCTTGAACGGAGGCTGTCGAGGTGAGAGCAAAAAAACACGAGCCACCAAGTGTGAAGGAGGAGCAACGATGTTTCAGAAACTGATCAAGAAGGCCAATGTCGACGTCGAAGAGCGGACGTTCAGCGTCTCCTACTACAAGACACGCACGACGAACGGGGCCTCGCGCTACAGCGCCGAGGTAGTGTTCCACCCGAGCGACCACATGATTGTCGACGCCGACTCGGTGAACGGCCTCGAGGCCAAGCTGGCCTGCCTCGTACACGCTTCGTTCTACAGCCGGATGCTGGTCGAGACCGGCACGGCCACCTAGCAGTCCGTGTGAAGGCCACGCGTCCCACCGAGGGTGGTGACGCGCCGGCCTGGCAAGGCGAGACGAGGGCGCAAAATGAAAGGCGGGACCCGGTCGGCGACCGGACTCTGAAGGCAGACGCCGACACTGCGACCGACGAGGCCCCCACCGCGGTGGGGCCCTAGCCGGCGCGCGTCCACCTCGCGGCCGGACGCCGTCTACGTGGGTAGAACGGCGTCCTTGAGCTGCTTGGCGATACGAGCCTTGACGACCGTCTTGGCCGGAATCTGGATCTGCTCGCCCGTGGCCGGGTTGCGACCCACTCTCGCCTTGCGATTCTGTACGACCAGCTTGACCATTCCCGGCAACACGAACTCGCCCGCCCGCTTGAGCTCTGCCTCGGACAGCTGCTGAAGTGCGTCGAAGAAATCGCGTACGTCCGCCCGCTTCATGTCGAATTTCTCACTGAAGTGTGCGAACAGGTCTGACTTGCCCATCCTTCGGGCATCGGTCATCGGCGTCCCCCTGACTTGGGCGCGCTGCTAGACAACCTCATGACCGCCACGCGCGCGAATCGCGGCCCCGGAGCGTCCCCATGCGAAGACGCCGTATGCTAGCGCGCGAGGTTTTCTGGTGTCAATCACTGGTTTCTGGAAATCGATATAGAATCCGCAGATGCCGTCCGAGCCGATCGAAACCTTCCCGAACCCCGAGCCGTCTCGAGATTATGAGATCGCCATTCGCTGCCAGGAGTTCACGTCGTTGTGTCCGAAGACCGGGCTGCCGGACTTCGGCGAGATCCGGGTCACCTACGTGCCGGACGCACGCTGTATCGAGCTCAAGGCGCTGAAGTACTACCTGATCGGCTTCCGGGACCGCGGCATCTTCTACGAACAGGTGACCAACCAGATCCTGGATGATCTCGTCGCGGTCTGCGCACCGCGCCGCATGGTGGTCGTCGGAGATTTCTCCGTGCGTGGCGGAATCACGACGACGGTCACGGCGAGCTACGAGACACCTGAATACTCGAAGAAGTCAGAAGTCAGAAGGCAGCAGTCAGCAGGGCGATGACGCATCGGGTGCCTATCGAGGGCACGCTGGATCTACACGCGTTCGCGCCGCGCGACGTGTCGTCGGTTGTGGCAGAGTACATTACCGCCGCAGAGGCAGCCGGCCTGGTCGAGGTGCGCCTGATCCACGGTAGGGGCGTTGGTGTGCAACGCCGGACCGTGCACGCGGTGCTGAGAAACCATCCAGGCGTTGCAGAGTTCTGGGACGCCCCGGAATCTCACCTGGGCGTCACGATCGCCAGACTCGCCACTGCACACTAAGAGGTCCCGGTCATAATTACGGTAACGCACCGAGGGTGGCGAGGCGCCCGGCTGGCCAGGCGCGACGAGGGAACATACCGGCTGTATTGGACCGAGGAACAATGTCGTCAGGGCGGATGCAGCGCCAGCCGGATGCAGCTGGACTTTCATCACGGGCTGCTCAGGGTCCCCCGGCTTCATGCAGGGGGATTCGGTACATCCCTCGAGCTGCTATCATCGCGCCCCAACCATGCCGCCTCGCCTCGTGCCGCTGATCGGTTTTGGCCACCTCGGTGACGACGAGATACGGGAGCGGGCCGCGCAGTTCCGCGACGACCTCTGCCGACGCCGCAGCGTCCGCCGATTCTCGGACCGTCCGGTGCCGAAAGACGTCATCGACGCGTGTCTACACGCGGCGGTGTCCGCCCCGAGCGGAGCCAACCGACAGCCGTGGCATTTCGTGGTGGTGACAGACCCGGAGACCAAGAAGCGGATCCGGCGAGAGGCCGAGGCAGAGGAACGGGCCTTCTATCGTGGTCGTGCGCCAGACGACTGGCTCGAAGCGCTCGCCCCGCTCGGTACCGACGAGCACAAACCGTTTCTCGAAGAGGCGCCCTATCTGATCGTCGTCTTCGCGCAGCTCCACGGCGTAGATACCGACGGTCGCACGGTCAAGCACTACTACGTGCAGGAGTCGGTCGGCATCGCGACCGGCATACTGATTACCGCCGTCCACCGGGCGGGTCTGGCCTCGCTGACCCACACGCCCAGTCCGATGCGGTTTCTCAATGAGATCCTCGACCGGCCATCGAACGAGCGCCCATTCTTAATTCTGGTGGTGGGGCATCCGGCCGCCGACGTCCGGGTCCCGGACATCACTCGCAAGAGGTTCGACAGCGTCGTGACGCTCCGGTGACGGGACCGTCAGCCGGGATGGAGTGCCGGTCGAATGCAGCGGGACTTTCACCACGGGCTGCTAGCACACCGGCGCCTCACACCGACCAGCGAAGACGGCGCCGCCTCGCTAGCAGAAGCTTGTCTCACAGCTCCGCGTGGCATGAACACTTGCTTCAAACGTTACGATGTCACCCTTAGGAGATGTGTCGGATCGACCACATGACGAACGACTCGGCGCAACCGGTGCGTTTGAGGAGGGGCAAGCTCGAGTCTGAGCGGCTCGCGCAACTGCTGTCCGCCCTGCCCCAGCGTGACCACAGCGTTGTCATCGGCCCGCGAGTCGGCGAGGATGCCGCGGTGATCGAGGTTGGGGACCGGTACATCGTGTCGGCCACCGACCCGATCACGTTCGCCGCCGACCGCATCGGCTGGTACGCCGTGCACGTCAATGCGAACGACGTGGCGGTGCTCGGCGCGCGACCCCGCTGGTTCCTGGCGGTCCTGCTACTACCCGACGGCGCGTCGTCCGAGCTGGTCGAGTCGATCATGACCGACATCCGGCACGCCTGCTCCGTGCTCGATGTGACGGTCTGCGGCGGGCATACCGAAATCACATCGCGTGTGGACGCCCCGGTGGTCGTGGGCCACATGCTCGGGGAGGTCGCGCCGGCACAGCTGGTCAGAAAGACGAACCTGCAGGCAGGCGACGACCTGTTGCTCACCAACGGTGTCGCCATCGAAGGCACCGCGATCCTCGCGCGCGAACATCGGGCCAGCCTGGCCGCAGCCCTGCCGGCGGCGGTCGTGGACCACGCCGCGGCGCTGCTGCGGGACCCCGGCATCAGCGTCGTGCACGCAGCGCTGACCGCCGTCGCGGCGGGGCCGGTGCATGCCATGCACGACCCTACCGAGGGCGGTGTCCTCAACGGACTGGCCGAGCTCGCGGCGGCGGCGTCCACCGGTCTGGAGGTCGAGGTGGCCCGTATCCCGGTCTTGCCGGAGACCCGCCAGATCTGCGGTCTTCTGGGTCTTGACCCGCTTCGACTGATGGCCTCGGGAGCGCTGCTCCTCGGCGTGCCCCCATCGGCAACCGGCGACGTGATGGCAGCGCTGAGGGCGGAGGCGATTCCGGTCACGCGCATCGGCTCGGTGCGCCGGCCGGAGCACGGCACAATCCTGGTGTCGGAGAACGGCCGCACCCCGTTCGGACCGGTTGCCATTGACGAGCTGGCGCGGTTCTCCGAGCGTGAGGAATGAGTCTGCTCCCTCTCCCCGGCGGCCCTCTTGGTGTGACCGAGTGACCGGCAGGCGACGCGGCATCACGCGAGTCCTCAGCATCGTGGCGCTCGTAGGCCTTCACGCTCCCGCCGTCGGCCAGACGGCCCTGCCCACGCTGCGGATCGAGGCGCCAGGCGCACTCGAGGCGGTGAGGGAGAAAGTCAGCCGGTTCCCCCTCGACCGCCTCACAACGGCGATGACCCTCGCCGGTCTGACCCACGCCGGGCCGCCGATCGATGTCCTGCTCATTGCCGAAAGCTCCGATCTCGCCCGCGGCACGCCGCCGTGGATCTCCGGCTTCGCCGACCCCGGGCGGAACCTCGTGGTGTTGTTTCCGAACCGCGCCAGGTTCTATCCCTCTGACTCCCTCGAAACGCTGTTGCATCACGAGGTGGCTCACATCCTGTTTTCGCGAGCCGCGCAGGGCCGGCCGGTGCCGCGGTGGTTCAACGAAGGGCTCGCGCTGGCGGCCGAGCGCCCGGTGGGGCTGGGAGACCGGTCACGGCTGGCGTGGACCCTCGTCAGACACGGCGTGGTCTCGCTCTCAGAACTCGAGCGGCTGTTCGACGAGGGCCGGGCCGCCAATCAGCGCGCCTACGCAGTCGCAAGCGCCTTGGTGCGGGACCTGCTGCGGGCGCACGGGGAAGCGAGCGCCGGTCGTGTGCTGTCGCTGGTCGGGCAGGACCGCCCGTTCGACGAGGCGTTCGAGACGGTTATGGGCGAGCCACTGCTGGCGGCGGTCGACCGGTTCTGGAGCCGCCAACGGCTGTGGGGACGATGGATCCCGTTCCTGAGCGGACCGACCTTCCTGTGGATGGTCATCACCCTGCTCGCGCTCTACGCGATCAGAGCGCATCGCCGGCGACGCGCCGCACAGCGACGTCTCTGGGAGGCAGAAGAGCAGGCCGAGACCGAGCGGGTACTGCGGCAACGTCTGCTCGACGCCGACCCCGGCGCCTCAGGCAGCTCCTACGAGGTGCATTAGGCGAAGTGCTCCTAGCAGCCCGTGGTGAAAATCCCGCTGCATTCGGCCGGCGCTGCATCCGCTTTACCTGCGTTGTTTCTCGGTGTAGAGTCGAAGACGGGCGCGGTCGCGACAGGCGCGGGGAGTTGCTGTTTCCGGCTGCTTTCGCAGAACGCCGGTGCCTCAATC
>JADFPE010000138.1 GCA_022562495.1 Acidobacteriota bacterium | reverse complement strand
GACGGTCGCTCCCTCGGCCGCGAGCGCGTCGGCAATCGCCCGGTAGATCGGCCGGGGATTCGAGGTCAGGTCTGGCTGCCATATTGACATACTTCAATCTTTATATTGACTCCATTTAATATTGTTAGTACTCTATCATAATTATTGATTGAGAGACGTTATAAGTGACCATTGTATGCATTTAATATGTCGGCGAACAGGCCGCTCGCTGTACTGTCACGTGGCAGCGATGGTCGGGTTGGCACAGCGATAGTCGAGGTGGCAATGGTACCTCCGGATGACGTGGCGGCGCCGACAGCGCCCGCCGGTAGTGGGTCGCGGACACGCTGGACGGTCGAGCAGGAGCCGAGTCCGGTAGAGGCTGACGAACGGGTGCGGCGCATCGTGCGGTTCGGGGTCTTCGAGGCGGATTTCGAATCGCGCGAATTATACCGAAGCGGCGTGCGTGTCCGTCTGCAAGACCAGCCGTTCCAGATTCTGATGGCGCTGCTCGACCGCCCCGGCGCGATGGTCACGCGGGCCACGCTGCGGCAGCGGCTCTGGCCGGTCGGCACCTTCGTCGACTTCGAGCACGGTCTGAACGCGGCGGTGAAGCGGCTGCGCACCGCCCTCGGCGACACGGCGGACAACCCACGCTTCGTGGAGACGCTGCACCGCCGCGGGTATCGCTTCATCGCGCCGGTCGAGACGACTGGACGAGCCGCTACGCCCCTCGCCTCACCGCTGGTGGACACGCCCGGGATGACCCTGTCCGCATCGGCGGATCCGGAGAAGATCCGTATCGCTGTGCTCCCGTTCGTCAACCTCTCGCAGGACCCGGACCAGGAGTACTTCAGTGACGGACTCACCGAAGAAATGACCGCGCAGCTGGGTCGTGTGCGACCGGATCGTCTGGGTGTCATTGCCCGTACCTCGGCTGCCCGGTTCAAGCGGTCCGGGCGGTCGATCGAGGAGATCGGCCGGGAGCTGCGGGTGGCCTACGTGGTCGAGGGCTCGGTGCGACAGAGCGGCGGGCGCGTCCGGATCACCGCGCAGCTCGTCGACGTGAGTGACCAGACGCACCTCTGGAGCGACACCTACGACGGCACGCTCGCGGACTGCCTTGCGTTCCAGGCGGAGGTGGCCGGTCGGATTGCGCGCGCGCTGGCGGTCGAGTTGCTGCCGACGACGGTCAAGCGCATCGCCACCTGCTGCACCGAGAATGCGGAGGCGTATCAGGCGTATCTGAAAGGGCGGTATCACTGGAACACGCTGAGCGTCGAGGGCAGTGAACGGGCCCTCGCGTACTACAACACGGCCATCGAGCTGGACCCCGGATTCGCCCGCGCGCACGCCGCGCTGGCGCGCGCCCAGGTTCGGCTGGTCGAGTACAGGGACCAGCCGATTCGCCAGATGCTCGAAGCGGCGAGAGACAGCGCGACGCGGTCCTTGCGGCTCGACCCAACCCTGTCGTGGGGCCACCTGGCGCTGGCGTCAGTCAAGGAACGGCTCGATTGGGACTGGGAAGGCGCAGAGTCTCACTACCGGCAGGCGCTGTCGCTTGGGCCGAACTGCGAATCGGCGCACTTCCTGTATGGCCGATTCCTCGCGGCCATGAACCGCCCTGTGGAGGCCCGCGCCCTGTTGGCACGTGCCTGTGATATCGACCCGTTGTGCCTGGTGGTCACCTCGACGGAAGCCTGGGTTCACTACATCTCGCGCAGTTATGACGACGCGATCCGGGCAGCGCGGCACGTGCTCGACATGGACCCCGGGTTCGAGTCCGCGCATCGTCTGCTCGGCGCGGCGTCCCTGGAAGTGGGGCGCTTCGCCGACGCGGTCGACCACTTTCGCCGGGCGGCCGCGCTGAAAGCCCGGCACCCGGTGACGCTGACCTGGCTCGCCCACGGCCTCGCGTCGGCGGGACACACCGCCGAGGCGGAGGCGTTGCTCGGCGAGCTGACCGCGTCGTCGCCACCGCGGTATGTCTCGCCCTACCGCCTGGCGCTGGTGCACATCGGCCTCGGCGATGTCGACGCCGCCTTCGAGGCGCTCGGGGCGGCGTACGACGAGCGTGCCGTCGGGATCGTCAATCTGGCCGTCGAGCCGCGATTCGACCTACTGCGGGGCGATGCGCGGTTCAGCCGTCTGCTGAGGGGGCTGGGTCTCGAGAGCTGAACAGCAGAAGGGTCGCATCGCCTCGGGCAGCCACGCAGCCGCGCCCCGCGGCGCGCCGTGATGCCGTCCGTGGTCCGCCGCACGCGGCAATACGAGAACAACCGAGCCGCAGTGCTCACCGGCCAACGACGTACCGCGAGTGGCAGATGCGAGAGGAGGCAGAGGACAGGAATGCAGACTGCTCTTTCACATTTGTAGGTCGTTGTCCTGGTGCGACACATGTTCGTCTTGCAGGCTCGAGAAGATCGGTGGACCAGTCGAGGCTGAACGGCAGCAGTATTCTGTGTCCCAGCAAGAGTTTATGGCGATCGAGCTGACCGGGTCTGGTCGGCTGGCGCGCAGATTGCCCTAGACATCTGTCTGTTGTTGTTCGTCTTCGTCATGAGCTGTACACCAGGAGCACACACATGAGACGTCACCACGCAAAGACACTGAAGCAGGTCTTCATCGCCGGCCTGAGCCTGGCTCTCGTCCTCTCAATCGGAACACACGCGTGGGCGCAGGGTCGGCAGACCGGTACCCTGCGCGGCACGGCGAAGGACGCCACCGACGCCGTGCTGCCCGGCGTCACCGTCATGGTGACGTCGGACGCCCTCCAGGGTTCGCGCAACGCCGTGACCGACCTCAACGGCAACTACGACATCATCGGGTTGCCCCCGGGGCAATACAGCGCCGTGTTCGCCCTGCAGGGCTTCATGACCGTCGACAGTGCGGTCACGGTACCGCTCGGCAGCACGGTCGAGGTCAACGTCTCGATGCAGGTCGGTGGCGTGGCGGAATCGGTGCACGTCATCGCCGTCGTGCCGGGCCCGCTGGCCACGACCGAGGTCAGCCAGCGCATCACCGCCGACGAGATCGGCCAGCTGCCGATGGGGCGGAGCGTGTTCCGGATTGCCGAGCTGGCGCCGGGGCTGACGGCCAACACGCCGAACAACGGGCAGCTCACGATCAACGGCGCGTTCGCCTACGACAACATCTATCTCATTGACGGTGTCGACATCAACGACAACCTGTTCGGTCGGGCCAACAACCTCTTCATCGAGGAAGCGGTCGAGGAATCGCAGGTGCTGACCTCCGGGATCTCGGCCGAGTATGGCCGGTTCTCCGGCGGTGTCGTCAACGTCATCACCAAGAGCGGCGGCAACCGTTTCTCCGGCAGTCTCCGCGCGAACCTCTACAAGCCGGACTGGACGTCGCGCACACCGTTCGAGATCGAGAACGACAACGAACGCACCGGCAGCATCGCAGACAACACCACCTACGAGACCACGCTCGGCGGACCGATCGTGCAAGACCGGCTGTGGTTCTTCTACGCCAACCGGCGCCAGCGACAGAGCTCGGACGACACGTTCCCCGAGAGCGGCATTTCCTTCGTCAGGGGCGAGACGAACGACCGCAACCTGATCAAGCTGACGGGCGCGCTGACCACTGGCCACAGGCTCGCAGGCAGCTACATGCGGAACTCCACAGTGGCGAAGCGGCCGACCTTCCCCTTCAGCATCGACCCGGTGACGCTGGTCAGCCCGACGACGCCGAACGATCTGTGGGTGGCGACCTATCGTGGCGCAGCCACAGCGAGGCTGTTCATCGAGGGGCAGGTCTCGCGCAAAGAGTGGGGGGTCCAGAACCATGGCGGTACGTCGACGAACATTCTCGATTCGCCATTCATCACGGTGACCCAGGGGCTCGGGCACTTCAACGCACCCTATTTCGACTCGAGCGACCCGATTGGCCGGAACAACCGGCAGATCACCGCGAGCGCGACCTATTTACTGCCGACCGAGATGGGCTCACACACCATCAAGGGCGGGTTCGAGCACTTCCAGACCACGAGCATCGGTGGCAACTCGCAATCCCCGACGGACTTCGTCTTCATCACAGAGTACGCGGAGAACGCGGACGGCTCACCCCTGCTCGATGCGAACGGCCGTTTTGTTCCGGTCTTCGGGTCGCCGGCGCCGTTCACCATTCGCGAGACCTATTTCCCGGTGATTGGGGCGACCATCGACATCAACACGCTGTCGTTCTATGTGAACGATAGCTGGGCGGTGAACGACAAGGTGTCGGTCAACCTCGGTATCCGGGCCGAGACGGTCAAGAGCGACGCGACCGGCGGCATCGTTGGGATCGACACCAGCGCGGTGGTGCCGCGGCTGGCAGTCGCCTACGACCCGCTCGGCGACGGGCAGTTCGCGTTGCAGGCCACCTACAGTCACTATGCGGGGAAATACAACGAAAACCAGTTCAACGGGAACACCAACGTGGGCAACGCGAATTTCATCCAAGCCATCTACCTCGGTCCGGCAGGGCAAGGCCTGGATTTCGCGCCCGGGTTCGATTCGGCAAACTACTTGACGATTGCCGGGAGCTTTCCGACCCAGAACGTGTTCTTCGACGACGGCCTGACGTCGCCACGGACGAAGGAGTTCACGGTGTCGGGCGGTGGGGTGCTCGGCACCCGCGGGTACGCCAAGCTCACTTACATCAACCGCAGGGCCGGCAACTTCGTGGAAGACTTCATCACGCTGGCTGGCGGATCGACCGTGATCACGGGGGACGACGGCCAGGAGTTTGGCACCTTTTCCAATACGATTTTCCGGAACACCGATGTGCTCGAGCGCAACTATGATGGGTTGGAGGTCCAGGGACGGTATCAGGTGGCCGACAACTTCCTGATCGACGGGTCGTATTCGGTCCAACTGAAGAACGAGGGGAACTTCGAGGGCGAGGCGAGGAACCAGCCGGCAATCTCGTCGGCCGCATTCGACTACCCTGAAGTCACGCCGGAGAACCGCTACTTCCCGATGGGGCGGCTCGACAGCTTCCAGCGGCACAAGGTCCGGGTCTGGGGCATCTACAACCTCGATCTCGGCACAGCCGGCGTGGTCGATATCGGAGGCATTTGGCGCTACAACTCCGGGCGCGCCTACAGCCTCCGGACGGCGATCGGTGCCACCCCAACGCAGCAGGCGCTCCTCGCTGACCTCGGATATGTCGACGTTCCTGGCCGACGCACGGTCTATTTCTCGCAGGGTCGCGGGTCGGAGATGTTCGACGGCTACGGACTGCTCGACGTCTCGGTCCAATACAGGATTCCGGTCTGGGAGTCGCTCAGCCCGTGGATCAAGTTCGAGCTGTTCAACGCCCTGGACAACAACACGCAGATTTTCGGGAACACGACGGTCACCCTCGACCCGGACAGCCCGGTCGACGAGTTCGGGATCGCGACCGGCTTCATCGAGGGGACCAGGTTCGGGGAGCCGACTTCAGTCGACCACTTCCCGCAGTACATCGCGAACCTTGACGGTCTGCGCACCTTCCGGATGGCGTTCGGCATCAGGTTCTAGAGCGGTCCGTGGTGCAAGTCCTGTGTGGCACCGAGACCCGTCGTGATCGATGTCGCGCCCGCTCATGGCACGGCGCGACGCGGGAGGAGACCGGCAGGGTTCGACCGAAGCGCAATCCGCCTTTGCCACGGCTTCCCCGAGACCTGGCCATAGCCCGACCATGAACTGGCCAGGCGGCGGCGGGCGCGGCAGCGTCCCTGAAGCGCCGTTCTTGGGGCACGCGGAGCGTCAACTTTCGAGGATACGGTGAGGAGCCGCGATGTCTGAAGAACCGGTGAGTGAGTATCGACGGCAGACGGCGGGTCGCCGCTCGGGAGTGAACCGTCGCAAGGGTGAGCGGCGAGTGCGCGATATTCCTGTCGGGATCGAGCGGCGCAAGGACGGCGACCGGCGTTCCGGGGGCGACCGGCGTTCCAGGGGCGACCGGCGTTCCGGGGTCGACCGGCGAACCATAAGGTACACCTAGCTCCGTCTGCATCACAGTGCGACGAATGGGCCGGACACGGTGCTCCCGATGAGGGGGCATCCGTCGGGTCTGGCGGCGCACGGATCGCTCTCCCCAGACCCGCCAGGTCGACCGGGCGGCATGGGCCAGGTCTGACAGGCCACCGACACCGAGCTCGAGCGCGAGGTCGCGCGGCAGATCCTCCCCGACACGTGCGCGGCTGATCCAGATCGGCTCGCCCGGCGCACGCGGGAGGCGCGGATCCACACCAGCCTGCGAGGAGTGCACGTCTGACTTCGCCGTGTGGGTGCGGTGCTACGGACCCGTAGGCGGGGAGATATCGGCATGACGAGCAAGCGACTGCGTGGCTGATCGATGGGTGCTCACGGAGACCCGCCGACGGTGTATCGCTTCGGGCCCGATCGAGTCCTGGTCTATGGTGATCGCCTTGTCATCGAATCGCCGGTCGACATGGAGTGCTGGGACGTGCGGACGTACCGGCACACCATGATCGGCTTCGAGGGGCGCGGCTGGCGGATCGTACGGACGGGGACGGGGTCCAAGAATGCCGTTCGGTACGAGCTGGAGCCGTGGACACCGAGCCCGAGCGAGCCCGCCGGACCGACGTGCGACTATGGGCCGGCATTCGTGGAGCGGCGCGACCGCGAGGACGCAGATCGTCGACGGCGCCGCACGGTGGGCGTATTGCTCGTGCTGGTGTTGCCACTCATCGGCGTGCTCGGAACAGAGACCAAGCGGCGCATCGAGGCGCGGTACGCGATTCGCGCGGTCGCTGCGACGCGAGCGTCGCTGTACGTCGAGGGCGTCATCATGCTCGCAGCGGCCACACTGCTGTTGATCGGCTCGATGGTGACCGTGGTAGGGTATCCCGCACCGTGGCCCCTCGGCCCCTGTGCCCTGGGGGCGTTGGTCGTATCACCCGACCTGTTGTTCCGTTACGACCGCCTGATGTGCGAGGAGCAGTACCCGCCCGGATTCTACCAATGGGTGTGGCGGCGCAAGACGATGCGCAGCTGAGGCGTCGCGAGATTGAGCACGACCGACGCCTCCTCTTCACTCGCTGGCGGGCCACCACAGTCGGCGACCTGCGACCTGTCCCTTCCATTTACTCGATCGTGCGAGTGTTGCGCTGCTCGGGACCGACGGCGCACACCTCGGCGTGCCGACTGCCGCGGTCGTGCCGCGGGACGATGAAGACGGACAGCACCCTGCTGTCGCCAGGCGGGGCCTGTCGCATCTCCGTGCAAGGACACTCAGGGCGTCCCTTGACAATGCTGGATATCTCAACGAGAGTTCGAATCGACATGCCCAGACTTCCGCGTGGATGCGTTGTCGCCATCGTTGCCACGGTCGTGGCCCTCACAGGAGGCCTGCAGGCGCAGGTGCCCGAGAGCGGTCGTGGCTATCCGGCCGAGGACTGGCCGTTGGCGGGTGGGAACTGGTCGAGCTCGCGCTACTCGACCCTGACCGACATCACGACCGAGACGGTCGACCGGCTCGGCGGAGCCTGGGTGACGCGACTCGAAGGCGGCGCGTCGTCGCGGGCGACACCGGTCGTCAAGGACGGCGTCCTCTACCTGACGGCCGGGGCCAACGTGTTCGCGATCGACGGCAAGACCGGCGAGACGGTCTGGCGCTGGCAACCGGACAGTGCCGAGACGCAGATGGTCCCGTCATGGCAAGGCGTCGGTCTGGGCGACGACCTCGTGTTCGTCGGGCTGCGGAGCTCGCAGGTGGCAGCGCTCCGCCAGGACACCGGCGAGCTGGTGTGGGCCGAATCGGTCGGCAGCGTTCCGCAACAGGCGGGCGAGACGGTCACCACGGCGCCGATCCATGCGCAGGGGAAGGTGTTTGTGGGAGTCGCCAACGGCGATAGCGGCGGGCAGGGGCGCATCGTCGCCCTCGATGCGGCGACCGGCGAGATAGCGTGGACGTTCTTCGTGGTGCCGCGTCCGGGTGAGTTCGGCCACGACACCTGGCCCCAGGACTCGGATGTCTGGCAGGTCGGTGGCGGCGGCGTCTGGCTGGTGGGGACGGTCGATCCGGACCTGGGGATGGTGTATTTCTCCACCGGCAACCCGGTGCCGATGTTCGGCGGCGAGGTCCGCGAGGGCGACAACCTGTTCACCGCCTCGGTGCTCGCACTCGACATGGAGACCGGCGAGCGCCGGTGGCACTATCAGGTGGTTCGCCATGACGTCTGGGATGCGGACATCGCGACACCGCTGCTGCTCTACGAGGTAGAGGTCGACGGACAGCCACGCAAGGCGCTGGCCGCCATGCGGGCCGACGGTATCCTGTTCCTGTTCGATCGGGAGACGGGTGAACCGCTCATTCCAATCGAGGAACGGCCGGTGCCGCAGGACGCGGACCTGCGCACGGCGGAGACCCAGCCGTTCCCGGTGGGCGCCGAGAGCATCATTCCGGACTGCGCCTTCTGGCGCGACAGGGTGCCGCCGCCATTCGAGCTCAGTTGCAGCGTGTTCACCCCGCCCACGGTGAATCAGCAGGCCGTCGTGGCGCTCGGTGCGCCGATTCCGATGGTGCGGGTCACGCCGATGTCCTTCAGCCCGCAGACCGGATACATCTATGCGCAGGGCCGAGGGCATGTCGGACACGCCAAGCGGTTCGAAGACCCGTGGATCTCGGACAACCGCCCCGGCGGCTATTTGAGGCTCGGGCTTCCCGAATCGTCCGGCGTCCTTGCCGCCGTGGACCCGCGGACCAACCGGGTGGTCTGGAAGCAGGAGATTCCCGGCGGGCGGCTCGCCACGAGTGGTCCGCTCACGACCGCCGGCGGACTGGTGTTCTGGGGCTCGGCCGACGGTCAGGTCGACGCCTATGACGCGCGCACCGGCGAGCGGGTCTGGGCGTTCCAGACCACCCCGGCCGGGGTGCGAATGCGGCCCGGACCGGCGGCCACCTATGCGGTCGACGGCACGCAGTACATCGCCATCCCGATGGGCGGCGAGCTCTGGGCGTTCGCGCTCGACGGCACCGTGCCCCCGCGAGACGTGCCGGCCTCCGAGCCGCTGGAAGACCTCGCGCGCTGGATCGGCCCGGCCCCGCGCGAGACCGACGAGATCGAGACCGCCACGCTCCGCGAAAATCCGTCCTGGTCGCTGGGCGGCAGCCGGCACGCGATTGACGAGTACGCGTTCAACCCACCGCGCGCCCAGGTGACCGCCGGCACGCGCGTGCGGTTCGTCAACAACGGCGAGATGCCGCACACGGTCGCGGCGCGAGACGGCAGTTGGACCACCGGCACCCTCGAGCCGGCGATGTCGTCCTACGTCACCTTCGACACACCCGGCACATTCCGCTACCACTGCACCGACCACCCCTGGGCCATTGGCGAGATCACGGTAGAGCCGTGAGGCAGTGCCACAGGAGACGCACTATGGGTATACCGATGACGAACGGTCAGCTTGGCCTCGCCGCTGCGGTCGTGCTGGTGACGGCCGCGGTCGCGTCCGCGCAGCGGCTGCCCGGGACCGAGAACGGCGAGTGGCGCTATCTTGGCGGTGATGCCGGGCACACCCGCTCGTCCCCCCTGGACCAGATCAACGGCGACAACTTCGCCGACCTCGAGGTGGCGTGGCTCTGGCGGGGCGACAATTTCGGACCCAACCTCGATTACTTCAGTCGGTCCACCCCGATCTACGTCGACGGCGTCCTCTACACCGTGGCCACGCCGCGGCGACAGGTGGTGGCGATCGATCCGGCCACGGGCGAAACGCTCTGGACCTTTCGCGAGCCCGAGACCATCAGGCACCTGCGCTCTCCCAGACAGGCCTACGGGAAAGGGGTCGCCTATGCTGAGGTCAACGGTCGCGGCGTCATCTACATGACGAGCCCCGCCTTCTTCCTCTGGGCGCTCGACGCCAAGACCGGTCGGCCGCTGGAGAACTGGGGCACGGCCGTGCCGCTGGACGGCTTTCCCGACTCGGGGGGCCTCGACCTGATTCCGCCCCTCGTGTCGGATTGGGGCCGGTGGCAGGACCGGAGTGCGAGCTACGACGCCAACTACGGCATTCCGAGAGAACTCGGCATGGTCACGGCCTCGGCGCCGCCCATCGTGGTGAACGGAGTGGTCGTGGTGCTGGTCGGTCACCAGCCCAGCTACGGCCAGACCCGCATCGAGAACGTCCCGGGCGACATCATGGGATTTGACGCGGCCACGGGCGCGTTCCTCTGGAAGTTCCATGTGATCCCCCGCCCGGGTGAGTTCGGTCATGAGACGTGGCAGAACGATGCCTGGCAGTGGTCGGGCGACATGTCGTCGTGGGCGCCCGCGTCCGCCGACCCGGCACTGGGGCTCGTGTATATCGTGACCAACGCCTCGACCGTCCAAAGCTACACGGGCCATCGGCCTGGCGACAATCTCTTCGGCGGCAGCGTGCTCGCGTTGGACGTCCAGACCGGCGAACGGAGATGGCACTTCCAGATCCACCGCAGCGATCAGTGGAACTACGACCTGCCGACCCCACCCATGCTGATGGATCTGACAGTGGACGGGCAGCAGATCCCCGCGCTGATTCAGAACACCAAGCAAGGTCTGATCTTCGCGTTCAATCGGGAGACCGGCGAGCCGATCTGGCCCATCGAAGAGCGGGCGGTCATTCAGACCGAGGTGCCCGGCAACTACACGGCGGCCACGCAGCCCTACCCGACCAGACCCGAACCGGTGGACCCCATCGTGTGGGATGGGCTGACCGAGGACTTCGTCATCGACTACACCCCGGAGCTGCGGCAGGCAGCGCTGGAGATCCTGGCTCACTACCGCGTCGGAGGCCTCTACGTGCCGGCGCTCCCCGAAGACCACGACAACGCGTTCTACAACAACGTCGGCTGCCTCGGGGGTGGCAACATCATCCCCCATCCGCCGGTCGCGGACCCGAGCACGGGACTGATGTACGTGTCACACAGACGCACGTGCAACGCCCCGTCGTTCATGGCGCCTACGGGCGGGGTAGACGTGGACAACCCGAACTACGCCGTGCCTGGCGCGAGCCGCGCCACCCCCAACACGACGCCGACCACCGGCACCACGGTGGTGGCGTGGTTGCCGCGCGGGGCCCGTCGCCCCACCGACACCCAGGCCCCGTTTGTCTCGGTCACAGGACTGCCCACCATCGATGGTGTGCGGCTCTACAAGCCGATGGACAACTTTCTCTCCGCCTTCCAGATGAATACCGGCGAGCGGTCCTGGTCGTTGCCGGTCGGCGAGACGCCAGAGGTCATCAGGAACAATCCTCGTCTGGCGGGGCTGGAGATACCCAACACGGGAGGCGCCGGCTGGTCGATTCAGATGGTGATGGGGGATCTCCTGGTCCAGACCCGGGCGCTCAGTGAAGGCACCCGGCAGATCGTTCCCGACGCCCCGTTGCAGCTCCATGGCCGCGACAAGCTGACCGGCGAGATTCTGGGCAGCGTCGATCTTCCGGCCCCTGGTCAGTACGGCATGATGACCTACTTGCACCAAGGCAAGCAGTACATCGTGGTGCAGATCGGGAGTGTCCAGACGAACTTCCCCGGCTCGCTGGTGGCGCTGACATTGCCGTGATTCGGTTCAGACCGGCGTGGGCGCCGCTGCCAACGGCCTCGGCCCCCACAACCAGCTTCGTGAGGGGCCGGGTTATGGCGCGGCTGGCCGCGACCGCGAGACAGATGCCCACACCTATCGCGATCATCAGCACGACGACGGCGGTGGTCGTGGCCTTCGCCGCCGTGCGCGTGGCGGTCGCGTAGCGTGCGGCGGCAAGCGTCTCTTCGATCCCGACGAAGCGGTCCAATGCCCGCCTGATGGTATCGATCAAGGCCTTTCCCGTACCCGTCTGCAGTAAGGCCGCCACGTCCTTCGCGGTCTCAGGATGTGCATTCATTTCTCGGCGGGCGGCGATTTCAGGCTCGGCAGCTCTGGTGGTCCACTCCCGGGCCAAGGCCTCCAGCTGATTCTACCTGCCCTGACAACTCAGCGTCACGGCCTCGTTGGGACACAAGGGCTCGCAATCTGCCAAAGTGTTGCGGCAACGTCGTCTGTTCCACGGCATGATACTTGTCCAGAAAGTCTTCTCGGCCGGTGATGAGAAATCCCCGCTGACCATCTTCTTTGTCGGCCATGGACTTCTCGACAAGCTCGACGACATACGCACCCTCCCAATCTTCTCGTTCAGAGAACGAGGTGTCTAGCACGTGACCCAACGCCATGAACCTGTCCATCAGGGTCTTACCCACTCCTTGGGCCAATATGTTCTCGAGCTGTTGGGCGTCCATCTGGGAGTTCGCGACTTTCCTGGCCATCGCTATCTCGGGCCGAGCAGCTGTCTGCTTCCACTGTTCCACGAGACGCGCAATCCGATCCAGCGCCGCAACTTGGCTGCGATTATCGCCGACGAGTGTCTTCTGTGTAGCGATGAGGTTGTCAAATGCCATGCCCCCCGAAGTGTATGGTTCCAGAAACGGCTCTAGGCCAGTAATGACGAACCCTCGCTGCCCGGTTTCCATGTCCACCACCAGCTTCGACAGCTGTCTGGCATTGGCGATCACCGGAGCGTCATGTTCGACAACGAACTGAAACTGGCGGTGCATGTTCGCCATGCCGACCAACACGCTTGCCCCCAGAACGCCAGTAAGCAGTATCTGCACAGCGAAGCCGAGGCTCAGTCGTGTGCCGGTCGTCATCTTCATGATGCGGGCTTCTTGTCGTGTCTCGGCCGTCTGCTCGGCGGTCACGTGACGACCGGCGGTGTCTCCCGACTGACGCCGTTGCGCCTCGGTCGCGTCCTGCCGCTAGTCTTTGTCGTCGCGCCGTGTACTGGCCGACCGCGGCAGCGATCACGGCGAGTC
>JADFPE010000137.1 GCA_022562495.1 Acidobacteriota bacterium | reverse complement strand
ATCAAATCCGCTGACATCGCTTGGACGAACTCTTGCGACTGGACCGACCATTCATCAGATGCAGTTGCCAGCGACTCACTCGTGTCAGCGTCGATGTTGGAGTCACGAAGGGTATTTAGAATCTCGATTCGTTGGTCGTAGAGCAAAGAGTCCGACTCGCCCGGCCCCCAAACGAGCACCGTGAGAGGTGTCGCCTCGATTCTTGATTGAACGTTTTCCATTCGCGGGAGGAATACGTCGTTGTGGTAGCGCTCGGCGTTCCGAAGTGCGGCGGCGGCGTACTCGGCCCGCGGAGGCATAAGATGCGTAGTGCTCGTGTCGGAGCAGATCGCGCTGATGCGTGAACTTTGGACTAACGAGCTTGTGACGTTCAACGGACGGTGGCACACAGTCACCGACGCGGGGCTGAATCCCATGCCCGTCCAGCAACCGATACCCGTGTGGTTCGGAGGTCGGGCCGACCAGGTTATCAAACGAGTGGCAGAGACGGGCGACGGTTGGTTTCCGTTGTTCCCGCCCAACGACGAGGCACGAGAATTGATCGAACGCATGCGCTCAATTGCATCCGACGCTGGCCGCGATCCGGCAGACATCGGTATCGAGAGCTTCGTGGCCCATCGAGGCCGGTCCCCGGACGAGTGGATCGCGGACGTGAAAACCTGGACTGAGATGGGCGCAACTCATCTGTCAGTTAACACGATGAATTCCGGCATCACCTCGCCCCAGGGTCACATCGACGCCATACGAAGTTTCAAAGAGGCGGTGGGTTAGTACGAGATGCCCGACTCGCTGGTCGATGTCGCCAGAATCCATGTGGACATCGAGAAATACTTCGGGAGTGTAGGCGAGGTGTTTCAGGCGTTCCGCGAGGTCGAGACGGCGCTGACCGCCATGACAGACGCCGCCTGGGACGATGTCCCGGCGAAGTTCGTGTTCGACGGCAATGTGATCATGGAAATGCCGCGGCGAGACATGGGTTGGCTGATGTGGTTCGACTGCATCCACCATCGCGGACAGCTGAGCACCTATCTACGGCCGATGGGGAGCAAAGTGCCAGGGATCTATGGCCCCTCGGCGGACGACCAGGGGATCCTCCACGACTAGCAGAGCTGGTCATCGCGCATGGACTGGTTCGAGGAACTCCAAGCGCCTCGTGCCCAGCCCGTAGCCTTGTCCTGCTACGCAAGTCGCACGCTCGACCTTTGCTGAGAGGGCTTGATTCCAGGAGTATTTGCCGTGATGCCCGACGTTGCTGACCTGAACAAGAAGAACGCGATGGCCTTCTATGATCTGATGTTCAACCAGAACCGGCCGGATGAAGCAGTTGAGAGATACGTGGGAGACGTCTATATCCAGCACAACCCGGGCGTCGGTGACGGGAAGCAGGCGTTCGTTGACTACTTCAACCGCATGGCTGCGGAATACCCGGATAAGCGAGTTCACTTCAAGCGTGCCATCGCGGAGGGTGACCTCGTGGTGCTGCACTGCCTTCAGCACTGGCCCCCAGGGCATGACTACGCCGGCATCGATATCTTCCGCTTCGACGAGAAGGGCAAGGTCGTGGAGCACTGGGACGTCCTGCAAGTCGTCCCCGACACTTCAGCCAACAGCAACGGAATGTTCTGACACGGCGTGGATCGACGAAATCCAGCGCCTCGTGCCTACCCCTTGAGCCCCCCCCCCGAACCGCACGCGAGGCCGTCCCCACGGCTGAGTCACCTGGTTCGAGGAGCTGAAAGCGCGCGTCCCGGACCGACCCTGCGCGCTCGTCGTCGCCGGCTGTTCCAGAAACAGGTGTTTGCGGAACACCCCGAGGCACCTTACGGGAGGCAATGAATCGGGGGCGAAAGTGGGGCCGGTTCCGAGGGGGTTTTCGGAACGCAGCCCCAATCTAGTGTAGTGTCTCTGTCTTGGCTCGACAATGATTGTACTTTCGAATGATGTGCCGGGCAGACGCGGTCCAAACGAACGGTTTGGGTTCTTCGTTGTTGACGTCGATGTACTCGTAGATGGCGCGTTCAAGGGCTTTCACGCTGCGGAAAGCGTCTCGTCGGATTCGCTTGTTCGTGAGGTCGCGGAACCACCGCTCTATGAGGTTCATCCACGGTGACGAGGTGGGGATGAAGTGATAAGTGAAAGCGGGGATGGGCGTCGAGCCAGGCACCGACGTCCGGCGTGTTATGCGTGTAGTAGTTGTCGACGATGAGGTGCAACTCCTTGTCCCGGGGGAGCTTGCGGTTGAGCATCTTCAAGAACCGCAGGAACTCCTGTCTAGGAGCGTCACGAGATGTCGCAGGTTCCGCCCCAGCCGCCAGCAGATCAGGACGTCGAACCGCCGGCGCCTGGCATCCGCCACCAACCGGTTCGGTGCGGGCCGTTGGTCTTTAGACCCCAAGGCCAGAGCTCAAAGCCGGGCGACAGGCTGAGCGTGGCTGGCGAGTCTGTCGACTACACCTCCGACAGATACCGGAGCGTGCCGGTACTGTCGCCGAAGGTCTCCACCGGCAGCCCCAGCTTGTCGAGCACCGACATGTGCAGGTTCGAGAGCGGCGTCTCGCTGGCATATCTGAGATGACGGCCGCCTTTGACATGGCCCCCACCGCCGCCTGCCAGCACGGTCGGCAGGTCGAGGTGGAAATGGAGATTGCCGTCGCTGATGCCCGAGCCGTACAGAAACAGCGAATGGTCGAGCAGTGAGCCCTCGCCGTCCGGGATCGATTGCAGCTTCTCCAGGAAATATGCGAACTGGCTGATGTGATGGGTGTTGATCTTGGCCAGCATCGCGAGGTTCTCGGGATCGTTCTGATGGTGGGAGTACCCGTGGTGCCCGCCCGGTACGCCGATCTCCGGGAACGACCGGCCGCTGACTTCCTTGCCGAACATGAAGGTGCTGACACGCGTCAGATCGGTCTGATACGCCAGCGCCAACAGGTCGAACATGAGCCGGGCATGCTCTTCGAAGGTCCCCGGGATGCCGATCGGCTGCTCGACGACCGGTATGTCGCGGTCGCTTTGCTCCTCGGCTTTCTGAATCCGACGCTCGACGTCCCGAACGGCGTCGAGATACTGCGCGAGCTTGAGCTGGTCGCCCGCGCCGAGCGTTCGATTGAGCCCGTTCGCCTCGTCGGTCACGAAGTCGAGAATGCTGCGATCCTCGCGGAGGCGGGCCAACCGCGATTGTCGGTCCGTGCTGTCGGCGGCGCCGAACAGGCGCTCGAACACCGCGCGCGGGTTGTTTTCCATCGGCAGCGGCGTCGTCGGCGTGCGCCAGGCGATGGTGTTCACGTAGGCGCAGCTATAGCCCTGGTCGCACGCGCCCAGCACCTCGACTGAATCGATTGCCAGCTCGAGCGACGCCAGCTGCGTCTCCTTGCCGAACGCCTGCGCCACGATCTGGTCCAAGGATGTGCCGGCGCGGATGTCGGCGCCCTCGGTTTTCTTGACGTGCACGCCGGTCAGCCAGGTCGATGCGGCACGTGCGTGGTCGCCGACCCCTTCGCCCTCTCTGGGGATGGCCACCTTGTCGGCGAGCCCGGTCAGCACGTTCACCTGCGCCGCCACCGGGGCGAGCGGCTGCAGCACCGGCGTGAGCTCGAGCGCGGTCCCTGCGCCTGTCGGCGTCCAGGCGCGCATTTCAACCCCGTTCGGCACGTAGATGGCGCCGAAGCGTCGCACCGGATTCGCCGCCGTGTTGCGCGTGGTCGCGAAGGCCGGCACCATGCCGTCGAGCAGTGGCAACGCCAGGGAGGCGCCGAGACCCCGCAGGACCGTCCGGCGGGGGAGATACTTCTTGGTGATCATCATGGCTGCAACCTCTTTGGCTATGGCGCGCGTGTGTTTCCAGAGTCAGACGATCGTCGCATTTGAAACGGCGTGCTCTCGACGATGCCGAGAATGAGCGACGACCAGCGGTAGTTGCCCGGGGCCGCCTCCCGGATGATCTGGCGGGCGACCGGCGCGTCGTAATATTCCAGCCCCCGGCCGAGCGCATAGGTCAGCAGTTTCTCGGTGACCGTGGTGACAAATTCGGTGCCCCACGGCTCGCGCAGCAGCGCATCTCGGAACGACGCCGGGCCATCGAATGTGGCACCGTCCGGGAGCGCGCCGGATGCGTCGATCGGGGTGTCCTCGGCGCCGTCAGTGGCTCGCCATCTCCCGACCGCGTCGAAGTTTTCGAGGGCAAACCCCAGCGGGTCGATCTTCGCGTGACACGACGCACAGACCGGATTCGCCCGGTGCTGCGCCAACCGCTCGCGCATCGTTGCCGGCGTGTCACCGCCCTCGTGCTCGGGTAGACCCGGCACATCCGCTGGGGGCGGCGGTGGTGGCGCGCCGAGCAGGTTCTCGAGCAGCCACTTCCCGCGCACGGTTGGAGACGTGCGGTGGGGATAGGAGGTCACCGTCAGGATGCTCCCGTGACCCAGCAAGCCCGCCCGCCGGTCGTCGCTGTACGTCACGCGCCGGAAGTGACTGCCGTAGATGTTGGGGATGCCGTAGTGTCGCGCCAACCGCTCGTTGAGGAACGTGTAGTCCGCCCCGAGCAGGTCACGCACGCTGCGGTCCTCGCGCAGCTGGCTCTCGACGAACAGCTCGGTCTCACGCCGGAAGGCCTCGCGCAGGTTGTCGTCGAACTCGGGAAACTGGGTCGCATCCGGCGCCACGATCCGCAGGTTCCGGAGATACAGCCACTGACCGGTGAAGTTCTCGACGAGCGCGTGTGACCGGGGGTCGTCCAGCATCCGCCGAACCTGTGCTGCGAGCACCGTCGGCTCGCTCAGTCCCCCCCGGGCGGCCAGATCGATGAGCTCGTCGTCGGGGATGCTGCTCCAGAGAAAGAACGACAGGCGAGAGGCGAGCTCCAGGTCGCTGATGCGATACGGCGTGCCGGGCGGCACGTTCACCGGGTCGCGCTCGATGCGAAACAGGAACTTCGGCGAGACCAGGAGCGCTTCGACGGCCCATCGGATGCCGTCCTCGAAGCCCCCCCCGTCTCGGCGTCCGTGCTCGTACGAGGTGAGCAACGGTCCGGTGTCGGCGTCGCTCACCGGCCGCCGATACGCTCGGCGCGCGAGCGACGCGACGATCTCCCGCGCACAGGGCGCCTCGTCCTCCGGTGTGGCCGGGTGGCAGACGAAGATCGCGCGCCGGCTTGGTGTATCCTCCGGCACCTGCCCGTTGTACGGCCCCACGATCTCGACGCTCTTGACCGCGGGGGCATTGGGATAGAGCGTGAACGCGAAACTTGAAATGGGCGGTGGCGGCGGACGCCCGTCGACCGGCAGCGACTGCTCCAGCGCTTCAATGAACGAGACCCCCACCAGCCGGGTGCCCGCCTTCACCAGCAGACGGAGCTCCAAGGGCTCGCGGTCGCCCAGGTCGAACAGCCGCACCCGCTCGCGATCGAGCCGGATCTCGAGCTGGTGCGACCCGCGGGCTCGTCCGCGCAAGGCAATCTTGATGATGTACTCGGCGTCGAGCGGGAAGTGATGGCGCACCGCCAGGCCGCCACGCGACCCGAACGGGAGGTCCTCGCTGACCCGGTCGTCCTGCGCCAGGAGCGGGGAAGTCTTGTAGATGGCGGTGGTCGGGCGCAGCGTCGGATCGCCGACCGCGCGCCGGCTGATCTTCGCGGCCGCCAGGAGATACCGCTCCAGCAGTCCGGGCGAGACCGACAGCACGTCGCCGATGTTGTCGAAGCCGTAGCTCGATTCGTCAGGCGGGAGCAGCGCCCGGCCATCGACCTCGAGCGCGAGCAGATCGCGGATGGTGTTTGTGTACTCGGCGCGGTTGAGACGATGGACGGCCGGTCGGCCCGGATCGGGATCCGCCGCCGCGGCGCGGTCGAGCGCGGTCTCTAAATACGCGACGGTCGAGGCATAGGTCGCGGCATCGGGGCGACGCCGCGGAGACGGCGGCATCATGCCAGTCCGGAGCTTCCGTACGACCTTTTCCCACACTTCGGCATCGTCGCCCACCCGCTCGGGGTCGACGGTGTCGAGCGCGAGGCCGCCCGTGCGGAGTCGTTCGTTGTGACAGGTCACGCAGTAGCGATCGAGCACGGCACGGGGAGAGAGGGTCGGCGTCGCGCCGGATGTCTGCGGCGCGGTGAACGCCGCGGCGCGCGCGAGCGGGGCGTGCGTGGGCGGGCCGGCGCCATGTACGGCCCCCGGCGCCAGCGCCAGGCCAACCACCACGCACAGGAGAACCGCCGCCGGCTTCACCGGTGCGGTCATCTCGAGACGTCGATTGCGTCGCTCAGAAATGGTCATCTTGCGTCATTGGGTTCGGCGGGGTCGGCGGGGTCGGTCTGATCCCCAAAAGCGGTCAGTCCGAAGGTCAGCTGGATGCCGACATCGGGGTCGGCGCCCAATCCGCGCAGCCGCTCCGCCGCCTCAGTGTGTCGGACGTACGTGGTGCAACAAATGAGGTGCCCCTCGGCGATACGCAGCGCTGTTTGTCCCGCCGCGTTCGTCGCGTCGATGTTCGCGCCCGCCTCCACCAGGAACTCGATGACCCGGTTGGCATTGTGGTAGGCGGCCGCGTGCAGCGCGGTCTCGCCATGCTCGTTGGCTGCGTTGATGTCGACGCCCAATTCCAGCCCCACCCTCAGCGCCTCGATAGCCTTGTCCTCGGACCACTCGTAGTAGGTGATGTCGGTCGATGCGCGTTTGCCGAGCCCGGCCGCCAGCATCAACGCCGTCGTCCCGTCGTTGGTGGTCAGCAGCGGGTCGGCTCCCGACGCCACCAGCAGACGCATCATACGGGCGTCAGCGGACTTGGCGGCCACGATGAACGGTGTCGACCCGATCTGGGTCAGCCGGCCGGAGCCAGGAGACTGGAAGACACCAATCTCGAAGGCGTTCGTCAAACGCTGCGGCCGCTCGACGCGTAGGTTGGGATCCGAGCCCCGGGCCAGCAGCGCCTCGGCAACGGCCACGTGACTGGTGGCGCTCGCGAGATGCAGCGCTGCATACCCCGTCTCGGCCGGATTCGGATCCGCACCCTGATCCAGCAGATACAGCGTGATCTCCTCGTGGCGTTTGATGAGCGCCAGCATCAGGGCGGTCACGCCGTCGGGCCCGGCCTCGTCGACGTTTGCGCCCGCGGCCAGCAACACCCGCACCGCGTCGAGATCTCCCGCCACGATCGCGTGGAGCAGCGGCGTGAAGCCCCCCTCGGGCCGTGGGGGATCCTGGTCGCCGTCTCTCGGCAAGGCTGCGGGGTTGACCGCCTCGAACCGGCTCAGGACTGTCGGCTCCTTGCGTGCATAGCCGCCGGTCCTTCCCGATCGAGTCTGGACTGCCGTGCGGGCATGGACGTCCGCTCCGATTTCGGCCAGGACGCGTACGATGTCGGCGTGACGCTCCGCCGCGGCCCACATCAGTGCCGTGTGCCCGCCGGTGGTCGCCGCGTTGACGTCGGCGCCCTGTGCCACGAGCAGCCTCACCACGGCGACACTGCCCGAGCGCGAAGCCATCATGAGGGCCGTCTCGCCCGTCAGCCGCGTCACCGCCGGGTCTGCCCCCGCCTGCAGCAGCGTCTCGACCATCGACGCGCTACCGTTCGTGGAGGCGAGCATGAGGGGGGTGATCCCGAGGTCGTTGGCGGCGTTGACGTCGGCGCCCGCTCGGATCAGTGGGTCGGCCATGTCGAGATCGTCCCAGTGGACCGCCCAGGCAAGCGGGGTCGCGCCGTCGGCCTGCGGGGTGTCGACATCGACCCGCTCGTCGAGCAGGGCCTGCACCGCCGCGGCGTCCTGGTGCTGGGCTGCGTCTACCAGCCGGAGATCGTCGGGTGAGGCGGTGATCGATTGGGCAGCGGCAGTCTGCAGCGCCGGTGCCAGTCCAAGCACCGTGCACAACACCATCGTCGAGACGAGTCTCTTCCGTGTCATCGGCTTTCGTGGAAGGGCGCCTGACCCCACGCTTCCAGGCTGCATTCTACAACATTGCACTGTAGCCACAAAGCCTCTATGTTTTCAAGGACCTACGCGACTTCGCGGACCGGCTGAACAGACCAGCGCACCCTACTTCAGCGGCAGTCGGTTCTCCGGATCCGATCTGAAGATCAGATATTCGATATCGGTCTCGAGCTCACTCCACCAGTGGGGCGTGTGTCCGGGGATGATGACGACGTCCCCCTTGGTAATTCGACGGGACACCCCTCCCTCGATACCGGAGCCGCGGATACTGGTGCCGGAAGGAGCCGGTGTGGAATCGGTCAAGGTGCCACCCGTCACCAGTGTCGCGACTCCTTCCACCATGTAGTAGATCTCGGTGGTGTTCACCTGGTGCAGGTTGGCGCCGCCCGGGAAGTCCTTCGGGCGAAACACGCCGTACACGCCGACGCGGTAGTCGCCGGTGACCTCGACCACCCGAATGGGGCGGTCGCTGACCCGGTCTCGGGGTAGCGCGTTGATGAACGCCTGAATGTCGGCCGACGTGACGTCGGTCGCCTGGGGTGCCTCCTGTGCGAGGGCCGGCGTCGCCAGCAGCGCCACGAGCAGTGCGAGCAAGAGTCTGAGCATGAGGGTCTCCCTGAGCAGTCGGTGATTCGGTAATCAGTGATCAGTGACAGATGAGCGGCAGTCAGATTATGGACCGCCGGATACGGTGGAAGTCCAGTCTGCGCACCCGTCTTGAACCGTTGCCGCGAGCCCGCCATACTGGGGTCTCACTCACTCAGTTTTGCAGCATCGAGGACACAGTCATGACGGGGCGATCCATCGTTGTCGTTCTCGCGCCGATGTCGCTGTCGGTGGCTACACCCGGCGTGGCGCAGGTCACTGTACGACTCGGAGACGTCTTTTGTGTCTCCTGGAATCAGCCCTTCGTGACGTATTCGGGCCAGGTGTACCACCGCCTCGTGTCACCCTGACGGTTGACGTTGATCACTCGTGCGGTGCGCCCAGGCCGTCGAGCTCTTGCCGGATCAGGTCGTTCGTCGGCTCGAGCTCGAGCGCGCGGGTGTAGCTCTGACGTGCACGGTCGATCTGGCCTCGGGCGCGATGGGCCCTGGCCTTGTCGATCCATGCCGGCGCCGACGTCGGGTTCGCCGCAACCGCGCGGTCCAACGCGTCGCTGGCAAGCCAGAGCTGACCAGCCTCGACAGCGGCGTCGGCCAGCTGGCGAAGCACGAGGGGATCGGCATCGGCGAGGCCGATCGCTGCCTGAAAGTTGCGCAGGGCCGCTCCGACATCGCCCGACCGGAACCGAGCCACCCCCAGGTTGAACTGCGCAAGGACGTTCGTGGGTGAGCGTGCGACCACCTGCTCGAACGCCTCGCGGGCGTCGTCGACGTTTCCGAGCCTGAGCGACGCGAGACCGATCTGGTACAGCGGCTGCACCCGGCGCGGATCCGCATCGATCAGCCGACGATAGTAGTCGATCGCCTTTGCATACGCGCCACCACGGAACGATGTCCGTGCGACCAGCTCCAGATCCGCTTCGAACACCCCTTCATCACGAAACGACAGGAGCAGCGCGTCGAGATCGGCTTCGGTGAGGGCCCCCCTGAACAAGCGCCGGAGCCGCCCGGCCTGATCGAAGACGTATGTCGAGGGCAGAGCGGCCTGGGCACTGTCACCAAAGAACCGCTCCATCACGGTCTCGTCGGCAAGAAACTGCGCGTACGGAATGGCGAACCTCTCGATCGACGCCCTGACCGAGTCGAGATCGGCCAGCTCGACACTCATCCCGACGAAGTCGACCTCGTCACCGTAGCGCTCGGCCAACGTGACGAGCTGGGGGAGCTCCACGTTACACGGTGCGCACCACGGCGCCCAGAAATTGATCACGGCTGGTCGTTGCGCTCCCGCGATCGGCGCCACGTCACCATCCAGCTGCTGAGCCTCGAGTGTGGGTGTCGGTGCACCGATCACGCTCGGTCGAGTGCCGTCCGGCCACCGCCTCAGCGCCTCGGCCACCACCGCTGCCGTGCCCTCGCGGACGAGCAGTAGTCGGTCGACCGGCAGGTCCGTCCACCGCTCGACGTCGCCAGACGGCCACCGGACCTCCAGCGCCTCGATCGTCGTCACGGTGCCCAGCCCGAAGTGGAGGTCGAACGGCACCTGCGTCTGGAACCCTTCGGTGATCTTGACGAAGTCACGACGCACGACGCCGTCGGCAGTCACCTCGACCGTCGCACCCACCGCATGCGCCTCGGAGCGCGACGCCGTCAGCCGTACTCGCGCGAAATGCTGCGGGGGCGCCGTGTTTTCGAAGAGTCGCAGACCCTGCAGCGTCACGAGCACCAGGTCGAGGTCACCGTCGCCGTCGATATCGACCGGCGCCGCCGCGCGCCCATCGTGGTCGGCATCGAGACCGAACACGTAGGCGCTCTGCACGAATCGGTCGGAAGGTGCGTTCGTGTTGTAGAAGAGGCGATCCCGTTCATAGCCGCTGAACGATCCACGAAAATCTCGACGTGCCTCTGGCAACACCTCGGCGAACGAGGTCTCCTGCTCGATCGCTTCCGCGTCGGCGACGACCTGTCGCCAGAAGAACGTTCAATAGTCGGGGGCGTCGGGATCGCGAAAGCTCGTGTTCCCGTTCGTTACGAAGATCTCCTTGTCGCCATCGTTGTCGAGGTCGAAGAACAGGCACCCCCAGGCCCACCCGGCGACGTTCACGTCGAGTCGAGGCGCCTGGTCTTCCCATCCGTCACCGCCGTCATCACTTCGCAGGAAGAGCTGGTTGCCAGCCGCCAAGCCTTCGAGATCGGCTCGCATCGCATCACCCAATGAGTCGGTGAGCCGAAGCACGCGGCGACCGGCGTGCGAGTACATGTTGGACAGATACACGCTCCACGCACCGGTGTTATCCCAATCGCCGATGGTGATCCCCATCGTGTTGCTGGCATGTCTGGTGAGCGGGTGATCCTCGAGCGCGCGGAAGCCGTCACCGGTGTTGTCCCACACGATGTTGCGGCCGTAGTCGTTCCCCTCGAACAGATCGACGTCACCGTCGCCGTCGAAATCGAAGAACTGTGCGACGTAGGTGTACTGCGTGCCCGTGATCCCCAGCGCGTCGGATGCTTCCGTGAACCGCAGGTCGCCCTGGTTGATGAAGAGCAGGTTGTCGGCCCCGTCGTGCGCATCGACCCGGTTGAAGCGCTGAGGATCGCGCGACTGGTCCGTTTCGTACCCGGCCACGAACAGGTCGAGCAATCCGTCGCCGTTCACGTCGGCCGCCGTCATCGCCTGCGGGTCGGTTCGACGCACCTCCGACGGATTGGCGAACTCGAGCGCCTGCGGCAAAAACACCCACTCGCCGTCGGGGCGTGTGTAGATCCCGATCGAACCGTAACCGTCACGGTAGAGCACACGGTTCCCGACCAGCTCCTCGAGGCCGTCTCCGTCGAGATCAACAAACAGGAACTGGCTAGGCACGAGGCGTCGATCCGCAATCGGCAGCAGCTCGCGCTCGAACCCACCTTTGCCGTCGTTGCGAAAAAGCAAGCTGTGGTTCATCGACTCGGTCACGAGCAGGTCCCAGAAACCGTCGTGGTCCCAGTCGACCACGCTCAGCCCGGAATCGATCAGACTCGACCGCGTATCGATGATGTCCTGCCGGAGATCGCCGTTGACATCCGAGCGATTGAAGTGGAAACCGACCGCGTCCGTGATGTCGCGGAACGGCGGCGACGGATTGTGGACGCGCGAACCCTCGATGAAATCCAATCGCGAAATGACCCACTCGTCGGGGGCAGTCTCGACCACAAGTACCTCGACGGTCGCGTCGACCACCGTTCGCTGCCCAGCCGAGCCGGGTCCGCCTAGCTGCAGATGGACCTTCGCGTACGCACGGTTGCGTGACGGCTCGAGGAGAAACGCGAAGACCTTCCACGAGGCCCGCTCGACCGACGTCCACGACGCCGTGTGCAAACGCAATGTGTCGAGAAACTGGTCGCGCCGCTGCGTCTCGAGATCGGTCGCCTCGTATCGGCGAATCACCAGGCTGGCGTCATCAATCGTCTCGCCGTCGTCAGGGGTGGGAAACCGGCCGAGAAAATCGGGCGACAAGCCTCGAGACGCGCGCTCCCAATCAAAGTTGCGCACACCGTCGAGAAACGTGGACCTGATGCTCGTCTGAACGACGGCTAAGACCTCCTCGGCAATCGCGATGTCGGTGACGTACCGTTCCGGCGCCGTGAGGAGTGGCGCGGCCCGATCTGTCTGCTGGACCCGAGTAGCCCCAAAGACAACCCAACCGGACGCGACGACCAGACCAGCGATCAGCAGCAGGCTCCGGGTGATCAGGGAAGAGACACTAGGCAGCATTAGGGGGGTCGCTCCGCCTCGGACACAATCATTAAGGGGGTGCCGCCGGGCGGCCGCCGGCGCTCCTTGGCCTCGCAGCCCGGGTACAGGCATTGTCAAGTTGCCGACCAGAGCGCGTTTCTCTCCCTGGGCGCTGAGCGCCCGCGCTCGGTCAGCAGGCACACGTCACCTCATCCCAGAGACGGAACGAGCGGGCTCTCAAGAGACGGTGGTGAGCTGCCCGGAGCAGGTGGCGGCCGACCCTGAACAGATTCTGGACAACGCCGTGCACCGATGCGAACCGTTGCAGATGGGCGGCCGACTTGAACCGGCGCATCTGCCGCTCGCGCTGACGAGTCGGTTGATGCGAGACCTCCGCTCGGTTGTTGTCGTACTGCCGGGTACTGTGGATCACGGACGGCATCACGGTACGGTGCGCCGCCGAGTAGCTGCGCAGCTTGTCCGTGATCAGCCGGCGCGGCTCGCGGCCTTGTCGTTTCAACAGCTTGCGGAAGAACCGCGTGGCCGCCCGCTTATTGCGCCGCGACTGCACGAGGATGTCGAGGACGTCGCCGTCTTCATCGACAGCACGCCACAGATACTGCTGCCGACCCTGGATCTTGACGAA
>JADFPE010000136.1 GCA_022562495.1 Acidobacteriota bacterium | reverse complement strand
CGCCGCGGATATTGATGCCCTCGTGGCAGCCACTCACGACGGTCTCGGAGGACTCAACATTCTCGTCAACAATGCCGGGATCGCGATGTTTAACGCCCCTGAGGACATGACTGATCATGAGTGGTCGTCGGTCATGGAGACGATCCTGACCAGCGTCTTCCGTCTCTCCCGAGCCGCACACCCGGCCCTAGTCAAGGCGGGCGGAGGCAAAATTATCAACATCGGGTCGATGTATTCGATCTTCGGCAGTTCACTCGTCCCCAGCTACTCGGCGAGTAAAGGTGGCGTTGTCCAGCTCACGAAGTCGCTCGCCATCGCTTGGGCACCGCACAACATTCAAGTCAATGCCATTCTGCCGGGCTGGATCACCACCGACATGACAGCTCCGATCAAGGAGATGAAGGAGCTGTATAACACGATCATTGGTCGCACTCCGGCGAGTCGTTTCGGCGAGCCGCAGGAATGTGCTGGCGCGGCCGTGTTTCTGGCTTCGGCGGCGTCTAACTTTGTCACGGGACAACAGATAGCAGTCTGTGGTGGTTATAGCATCTCCTAACCCTAGCAGCCCGTGGTGAAAGTCCAGCCGCATTCGGCGGGCGCTACACTCGTCCTGGCGGCGTTGTTCCTCGGTCGAATACTGCCGGTATTCCTCCTCGTCTCGCCTTGCCAGGCGGGCGCATCGCCACCCTCGGTGCGACACCGGGCTTTGACCACGGATTGCTAGAGACACCTTACATCGGCTCACTTCAAGTCTCCGGAGGAGCACAATTTCGACGATAAACGATATTAGAGCACCCTCGATGCTCAACCCGCCTCGCCGACGGTCAGGGTCATGGTCTGTTGGGGGCGAGTATCGAGTCATTCTACGCCGAAGCAGTCGACGGCTCCAGCATCGCGCGCAGAATTGCCCCGAGAACGCGCAGGTAGCCGAACGGGACCGTCCATCCAGCAGTGTGAACACGTTCAACTCCAGCGGAGACTTTGA
Organism: Acidobacteriota bacterium; assembly: GCA_022562495.1. Taxonomy (GTDB): domain Bacteria; phylum Acidobacteriota; class Vicinamibacteria; order Vicinamibacterales; family UBA8438; genus NP936. The sequence goes on along the minus strand of JADFPE010000136.1, from coordinate 11,914 downwards.
AAGGCCCCGAGAGTGAGACTCTGATAGCGAGTCACCCTCGGGGTTGGCACTGGAGCTGACTTGGCCGTCAGTGCCGGATGAGGACGCAGCTTGCCTGCGTCGATAACGAGTCACGCACTCAGATGGTAACGGTGCGATCCGCAGCTGCCAGAAGCTCCGCTTGCATTTTCGGATTTATATAAGTCCCGCCAAAGGGCTTCACTAGATCTTCAGCAACCTCACGGGCGCTGGAGCAAAGCCCTCAAGTGAATACTCTGATGTTGTTTTCCTTGGCGAACTGCATGAGGGCGCTGATGGGCGGCAACCCAACCCCTTGAAGGTTGTCTGCGACCTCTTTTCTGAGCACCACAACCGAGTCACCAATCAGAGATATGGTAGCCTCGTGTCCTGCTTCCACAGCCCCCTTGGCTTGCAACCACGTCAACGTGGCGCGGGTCGGATCCTCGGAACCGTGAGTCGAAGTAAACAGAAATTTCATTCCTCTCTCCTCCTTTACTTGACCGCGACCAAAGTGCCGCAGTGTGACATTCTGGGGAATTCGCCTTGCTCGTGCGCGGCCTCAAGCGCCTCAGCGATCTGCTTGGCGATGGGGAGGGCTTCATCGAGCGGGATCGGCCCCTGCTTGATGCGATCCGCCAGCGTCGGCCCTTCGACCAGCTCCAGGACCAGCGCCCGCGTCCCCTCGGCCTCCTCGATGCCGTAGATGGCGGCGCTGTTGGGGTGGTTGAGGCGGGCGAGGATCTGCGCCTCCCGCTGGACCCGGCAAGCCGGTCCGGGTCAGCCGCGAAGGCGTCGGGGAGGATTTCAGGGCGACCTGGCGGCCCAGCTGGGTGTCGGTGGCCTGCCAGACCTGTCCCGTGCCCCCCTCACCGATGAGGGCGGTCACGTCGTAGTGCCCGAGACGGGTGCCAGGACTCAGGGACATGGTGGCCTGGAAGCGAGGCCATTACACCGGTGGGGGCTGCCGGGTGTGTCACTGTCACCGACACTGTCACCGTCACCCCGTCACTTGGCGTATCTTGGCGTCGCTTGGCGTCCGGGCGTAAGATGGCATCAGAATGGTGACCGGCTTCATCACGCCTCGAACGGCGCTCACCCGCTACGTGCTGTATCAGATTCCGGGGTGGTTGATCGCGGTGGTGGTCGCCGTCCTGCTCCGCCGCTGGGTCGGTCTGCCCGGCTGGGCGGCCGCCGCCCTGGTGGTCGGCTGGGCCCTGAAGGACGCGGCGTTGTATCCGTTCCTGCGAGCCTCATACGAACCGCATTCGGGCAGCGTCATCGACCGGCTGGTTGGACTGGGGGGTGTCGCCGTCGAGCCGCTGGCGCCGCAAGGCTACGTGCGGGTCCGCGGCGAGCTGTGGCTGGCGGAACCGATCGCCGCCGACGTGGAGATCCCACGCGGGCACCCGGTGACCGTCGACGGGGTGCGCGGCACGACCCTCCTGGTTCGACCACGCTCTACTGCGTCTCGAACCAGGCCATCGTGAGACGCAACCCCTCTTCCAGCGACACGAGCGGCACGTAGCCCAGTAGCTCGCGGGCCCGTGTGATGTCGGCCTGCGAATCGCGCACGTCGCCAATGCGCGGGTCGGTGAACCGCGGCTCGAGGTCGCTTCCGGTCTGCTCCCGCATTATCCGGTACAACGCGTTCAGCGAGATGCGACCGCCACACGACACGTTGATGACCTGCCCCGCGGCGCGCGGCGCCGTGCAGGCGCGCAACGTCCCATCGACGACGTTCCGCACATACGTGAAGTCGCGGGTCTGCTCGCCGTCCCCGTAGATGGTCGGCTGCCGGTGCTCGGCGAGACATCGCGCGAACACCGAGATCACCCCTGAATAGGGAGACGACGGGTCCTGACGGGGCCCGAAGACGTTGAAGTAGCGCACGGCAACCGTCTCCAGACCGTGCAGCTCGTAGAACAACTTTCCGTACTGCTCCCCGATCAGTTTCTGCAAGGCATAAGGAGACAGGGGGGCCGGCGGCATGTCTTCCTGCTTCGGAAGCGTGGCCGCATTGCCATAGATCGACGACGAGCTGGCGAACACGACGCGTGTCACCGCGTGACGCTGGGCGGCGACCAACAGGCTCAGGGTGCCGGTGACATTCGCGTGGTTCGTCGCGATCGGCTCGGCGATCGAGCGCGGCACCGACGGGATGGCCGCCAGGTGCACCACGTAGTCGACGCCGAGGGTGGCACGGTCGGCCACCGCCGGGTCCGCCAGGTCGCCGACCAGCAGGTCCACACCGGGGACGTGCGCCAGGTTGTCGCGTCGGCCGGTGACCAGACTGTCGACCACCCGCACCTGCTCACCGCGCGACACGAGCTCTTCGACCACGTGCGAGCCGATGAACCCCGCGCCACCGGTGACCAGATACATCGCCATCCGCGGGGATCAGAACGTGGGAAAGGCACCACGGGGGATCCTGGGCACCACACGCAGCGCGTTCTCGTAGTAGAGCTTCCGCAGGACGTCGTCTGACAGCCCCAGACCATAGAGCTTCCAGAACGCGTGATACCGCCGGTAGTAGTCGAAGTATTCGTCCCGCGTCTCGAAGGTCCGCCAGTAGTAGGGGAACTCGTCCGCCGCATACGAGTCCTTGCCGAACAGCACCCGGTCCGCGTACGCGTCGAAGAAGGCCCGCGCGGCGAGCGGCTGCCGCCCGAGGTCGTAGAGAATGGCGCCGGTCTCGACCACGACGTTGGGAAACCGGTCGAGCAGGGCACCGAGCCGGCCGAGGTCATTCGCATGCCAGCCCATGTGCGCGGCGATGAAGCGTGTCTCCGGGTGTCGCGCGAACACCCGGTCCCGTTCGGCCATGATCGCCTCGAAGCTCGGGTAGCGATCCGATGGGAGACGGCGACCGGGCCGCACGATCAGCTCGAGCCACCGCTCGTTGTAACGGTCGACCGGTTGCGAGAACTCGCTCGGTTCGCCCGTGTGGATCAGCACCGGGATGTCCAGCCGGGCGCACATGTGCCAAACGGGGTCGAGCTCAGGGTGGTCCACCGGGACCCGCTGCCCCTGGCCGTCACGCACCGTCAAGCCGAAGTTCTTGAACACCTTCAACCCGACGGCACCCGCGGCCACGTCCCGTTCGAGCTGGGCCGCCGCGCGTGCGCCAAAGCCGGGCGTCACCCCGCTGCTGAAGTCCAGGTTGGCAAAGACGACCATGCGGTCAGGATGCGGGCTCTCCCCGATCGCCCGCACCCCGCGGGCGAGTGTCGCGCCATGCCCCCCACTCAGGTTCACGAGCACCTGGAGGTTCAGCTCGTCCATCTCGCGGACGATCGTGCTCCACCGCTCCCCCGAGAGACCGGGACGATGGTGGCTGTGGATGTCCACCACGGGAAACTTCGCCCTCGGCACCGGGTGCTCGGGCACGACCAGGGTGGACCGCGGCGTGTACTCCTCGACCGTCAGTGACCGGTCATCCGCCCGCGCTGCCCCGCGCCGCTGTTGAGCCGTGAGCGTCACCGCCACGCCGATCAGCGCGAGTGCACAGATGCCGAACATCACACGACGTGTCATGTGCATTGCCTCCCCGCCTTCGCTCGCCGAACAGTTTGGAGCGGCGAGCTTCGGTGGGCCCGCCGTTGCCACGCCGAAGGCGGGCTGTCTCTTGTATGGTCCAAGACGAGGATCATCTCCTCGTTCGGGCCCGTCGGCACCAGCCCAAGCGCGCACGTGCGCGCCTCGCGGGCGCGGAGTCGGGCCATCGGGGTCCCCGCAAAGCGCCTGCGTGGGGTTCGGGGCGCAGTCCCGACTAATAAAGGATCCGCCGCAGAGGGACGATAAGCCGAATTCTGTTCCCGGCCCCGCGCTCGACAGCGCCGGACCAGGCGACGACCATTCCTCTAGCCCCGCCATCACTGGCGGGGTCCAGCGACCTACCCGGAGGCTTCGGACGGGCCATCCTGATAACGCCTCCCTATTTGGTCTTGCTCCGTGCGGGGTTTAGCCTGCCATCCGCCTTACGGCGAACGCGGTGCGCTCTTACCGCACCTTTTCACCCTTACCTCGCCGACGCGCGCGACGCGCGCGAAGGCGGGCGGTATATTTTCTGTGCCACTTTCCTTCAGGTCGCCCTGACCGGGGATTACCCGGCGCACTGCCCTCTGGAGTTCGGACTTTCCTCCCCGCGCGATGCCACATCGTGACACCACGCGCAGCGGTCGTCTGTCCCTCTACGACGGATTGTCAAAGAGCTTCACATTAGCTGGGGCTCTGCCCCAGACCCCGGCTCGTCGCTTGTGGGGGCCCGATGCCCCACGCCGCGTCCTCGCGGGCGCGCACGTGCGCGCCGCTGCGACCCGGCCCATCTGATGTATCAGCTGGCGAAGCCCTCCGGCTCCCCCTGTCTCCTGTCTCCTGCCTTCTAGGAAATCCCCCCTACCCGTCGCTCTCCTGGTGAATCTGATACTGTTCCAGCTTCTTGTACAGGTTGCTGCGAGGTGTGTCGATCTGCTCGGCGGTCTTCGAGATATTCCAGCCGAATTCCCGAAGCTTCTCCACGAGGAACGCCCGCTCGGCGACCTCCTTGAACTCCCGCAGCGTGCTCGCACGGCTCGCGGCCGGGTCAGCCACGCTCCCCCGGGGCTCGCCCCGCAGGACACCGCGAACGTCGACCGTGTCGATCGTGTCTCCCGGTGTCATGACCAGCAGCCGCTCGACCGTGTTCCGGAGCTCGCGCACGTTGCCGCGCCACCGGTCGCGCGTCATCAGGTCGACGGCCGCCGGCGTGAACTGCTTCGGTTTGAAGTTGTTTTCCCGGCAGAAGAGATCGGCGAAGTGCCCGACGAGCCGCGGGATATCCCCACGCCGATCGCGCAACGGTGGCACCAGGATCGGAATGACACTGAGTCGGAAATACAGGTCCTCACGAAAGCTGCCGTTGTCGATCGCCTCTTCCAGGTTCCGGTTGGTCGCGGCGATCACCCGCGCGTCGACCTTGATCGTCCGGGCCGACCCGAGCCGCTCGACCTCCCCCTCCTGCAGCACCCGCAGCACCTTCGCCTGGGTGCGGAGGCTCATGTCGCCAACCTCGTCGAGAAAAATCGTCCCGCGGTCCGCCTGCTCGAACTTGCCGATCTGCTTCTGGGTCGCACCGGTGAACGCGCCCCGTTCGTGTCCGAACAGCTCCGACTCGATGAGCTCCTCCGGAAGCGCGGCGCAGTTGACCTGTACGAACCGCTCCTTGCCGCGCCGGCTATTCTGATGCACCGCGCGGGCCACCAGCTCCTTGCCCACCCCGCTCTCACCGTGCACCAGCACCGTGCTGTTGGTCGGGGCCGCGCGGCCGATCGCCTCGGTGACCTCCCTGAGCGCAGGGCTGTCGCCGACCATCTCGTGCCGGACCGCGGCGAGCTCATGAAACCGGCCCACTTCAGTCTTGAGCCGCCGCTGCTCCAGCGCGTTGCGTATGTTCAACTTCAGGACATCGCCTTCGAACCCCTTCTCGAGGAAGGTGAACGCGCCCTGCTTCGTCGCCTCGACCGCTGTGCTGATGGTGCCGTGACCCGAGATGACGATGACGGGCGCGGTGTCGCCGCGCTCACGCATCCGCCGCAGTACTTCCAGGCCGTCCATCCCAGGCATCTTGACGTCGAGCAGCACCAGGTCAGGGCTCTCGCCGGCGATCCGGTCCAGCCCCTCCTGCCCGCTCCGCGCGAACAGACACTCATAGCCCTCGTACTCGAGGGTCATCTTGATCGCCTCGCGTACGCCTTCGTCGTCGTCGACTATGAGAATCCGCTCGTTCATCCGTCGTCAGCCATTATAAGGTTCCGGAACGCCTGCTCGTCGATGGTCTCCACCCCGAGCGACCGCGCCTTGTCCAGCTTCGAGCCGGGGTCCACGCCCACCACGACACAGCTCGTCTTCCTGCTGAGGGACCCCGTCACCTTCCCGCCACGCGCCTCGATCGCGCGCTTCGCTTCAGCACGGGACATCGACGCCAGGGTCCCGGTGAGGACGAACGTCCGCCCGGACAGGCTCTGCTCGACCTCGGCGACCGGCGCCACCCGGTCCGTCTCCATGCGGACCCCGGCGACCGCCAGCCGGTCGAGCAGACGCCGGTTCGCCGGGTCGTCCAGAAACGTCCTGACCGACGCGGCCACGATCGGCCCGACCCCGACGACCGCTGCGAGCTCTTCCAGGGAGGCTCCAAGCAAGCCGCGCAGACCGCCGAATCGGCGCGCCAGCAGCTCGGCCGCCCCCTCGCCGACGTGCCGCACACCAAGCCCGAAGAGCACGTGCGCGAAGTCCCGACGTTTGCTGCCCTCAATTTCGGCGATGAGGTTGGTCGCCGATTTCGACCCCATCCGCTCCAGCCGCTCCAGGGTCTCCGCCCTCAAACCATAGAGATCCGCCACATCGCGCACGAGCTCGCGGTCGACGAGCTGGTTGACCAGTGCCTCGCCGAGCCCCTCGATGTTCATCGCACGGCGAGCGGCGAAGTGCAGCAGCCCGCGTCGGATCTTCGCCGGACAGACGTCGTTCGGACACCGCCAGACCACCGCGTCCTCGGCCCGCTCCAGCGGCGTCCGGCACTCGGGACAGACGGTGGGCATGACGAACGGCACCGGCGCCGCGTCTCCGGTCGGACGACGGCCAAGCATCGGCTTGACGACCTTCGGAATGATGTCGCCACCCTTTTCCACCAGCACGATGTCCCCCGCCCTGACATCCTTCCGCGCGATGTCCTCCGCGTTGTGCAGGGTCGCCAGCTGCACCGTGGTCCCGGCCAGTTGCACCGGCTCGAGCACGGCGTAGGGGGTCACGGCGCCGGTCCGCCCCACGTTGACATCGATCCGGAGCAGCCGGGTGGTCGCCTGCTCGGCGGGAAACTTGAACGCGATCGCCCACCGGGGGAACTTCGCCGTCTGTCCGAGACGGGCCCGGTCGGCCAGGTTGTCCAGCTTGATGACGACGCCATCGGTATCGAACGGCAACGCTCGGCGCCGCCCGGCCCACTCGCGGCAGAACGCGATTACCTGGGTCATCCCCTCGCACCGCTGCCAGTGACCCTCCACCGGGAGTCCCCATGCCGCCAACTGTTCGAGGACCGCCGAGTGCCCGGCCGGCCGCTCCGGGTCACCGCGCGGGTCGCTCTCGTTCTGCTCGACCAGGTGATACAGCAGGGCGCCCAGCCCGCGACGCGCCACCAGCGCCGGGTCGAGCGTCCGCATCGTGCCGGCCGCAGCGTTCCGGGGGTTGGCGAACGGTGGTGCGCCGGCCTCCGCGCGTTCGGCATTCATCCGGTCGAACGAGGCCCGCGGCAGGAAGATCTCGCCCCGCACCTCGACGTCGCCTGGCACCGCCGTCTTCAGCACCAGGGGAATGCCGCGGATGGCGCGCACGTTGGACGTCACGTCCTCTCCGCGCACGCCGTCGCCCCGCGTCACCCCACGCACGAGCGAGCCGTCCCGGTAGTGCAGGGCGATGCTCAACCCGTCGATCTTCAGCTCGGCGACGTAGGCCACCGGCGTACCCGGATCCACATCCAGCCCCTTCCCTACCCGCTCGTCGAATGCCGTCAGCCCCGCCTCCTCGTAAGCGTTATCCAGACTGAGCATCGGTTGAGGGTGCTCGACGGTGGCGAAGCCGTCGACCGGCCGGCCGGCGACACGCTGGGTCGGAGAATCGGGGGTGACGAGCTCGGGATGAGCCGCTTCGAGCTCGGTCAGCCGACGCAGGAGCTGGTCGAACTCGGTGTCCGAGATCTCCGGATCATGCAGGACGTAATACCGCTCGTCGTGATGACGAATCGCGGCCCGCAGCGCGTCGACCTGTTCTGTCGCGTCGGTGGACACCGGGTCGGAGCTAGACATCTCCCAAGGGTGACATCGGAGCCTGAACAGCGGTGCGTGGGCGCGTCGGGACGATGTCTCTCGCGGGACTGTGAGACACGCCCTGCTGGCGCGGCTGCGGCGCCAACGTCGGTCGCGGTTACCGATCGCGGGCAAGCAGGTAGTCAGGCAGTGCCATCAACGGCTCGAGCTCCGGGGTTTGGGGGAACCGACTCAGCTGTCGCTTCGCCGCGGTCGCGAACTCCACCGCCTTCTCGAAGGCCCGATCGAGCACCCGATATTCGGTCAGCAGGCCCCGCAGCTCGTGCCAGGACTCCGGACTGACCGTCCGGTCGCGAATGATCCCCTCGAGCAGTCCGCGCGCGCGCCCCCCAGCCTGCTGTAGGAGGTAGATGGCGGGCAGCGTCATCTTGCCTTCACGGACGTCGCCGCCAACCGGCTTGCCGAGCACCTCCTCGTCCGCCGTGTAATCGAGCAGGTCGTCCACCAACTGGAACGCGATACCCAGATTGAACCCGTATTCGCGCAGCGCCAGCTGCTGCTCCTTGGGCAGATCGCCCAAGACCCCGCCGATCTGGGCGCTCCCGCCGAACAGATAGGCGGTCTTGCGCCGGATGATCTCGAGGTGCTCCTCCTCGGTGATGTCCACGTCGCCCGTCTTCGTCAACTGGTACAGCTCGCCCTCGATCATCCGCAGTGTCACGTCGCAGAGCAGACGTACCAGCTCGAGGGAATCGACGGTGAGCGCCATCCCCATCGACTTGATGTACAGATAGTCCCCCAGCAGCACCGTGATGTCGTTGCCCCAGCGAGAGTGGACCGCCTGCCGGCCACGCCGGACGACCGAATCGTCGATCATGTCGTCGTGGACCAGGGTTGCGGTGTGGATGAACTCGACGACCGACGCGTACAGCGTGGCCCGTTCACCCCGATACCCGCCGAGCCGCGCACACATCAGCAACAGCGCAGGTCTGATCCGCTTGCCCCCGCCGGTTTGGATATAGCGACCGATCTCTGGAATCAGCTCGACGCGGGACTCGATATGGCGAACGAACTGCTGTTCGACCGTATCCAGATCCTCGCGAATGGATTCGAAAATCTCGGCGAGGTCGGGTGGTGCAGAGGTTCTCGACAAGGCTGTCATTCGCGTTCAGGATCTGAGCATACTTGCGAGCCAAGTGTCAATGCTACAACCCTTTAGCCGGAGACACCGGGTGCGAACAAGGCCTCGAATACGGCGGCCGTACGTGCCTGTAGCGCGTCAGATGTGACGCCCCGGACCTCGGCCAGCGTCTGTGCGACATGGCCGACCCACGCTGGCTCGTTCCGCTTGCCCCGATGCGGCACCGGCGCCAGATACGGCGCATCGGTCTCCACGAGCAGCCGGTCGTCCGGGACGATCGCTGCCGCCTCCCGCACCGAGTCCGCCGCCCTGAACGTCACGATCCCTGAAAACGAGACGTGCAACCCTAGCGCCACGGCCCGCTCGGCCATCGCCGCGTCGCCGGTGAAGCAATGGAACACCCCGGACACGGCCGGTCCCCCGTTTTCCGTCAGGATCGCGAGCGTGTCGTCATCCGCCTCCCGGGTGTGAATGACGATCGGGCGTCCGATCTCCGCCGCCACCCGCATCTGTCGCCGGAACACCTCCCGCTGGACCTCCCGCGGGGCGAAGTCGTAGTGATAGTCGAGACCGATCTCACCCACCGCACAGGTCCCCGCCCTGGCCTCAATCGCCGCACGGAGGTGCGCCTCGACCTCGTCCAGCCGGTCACTGAAAACCCCGGCCTGATGCGGATGCACCCCGACCGCGAACCGGACCGCCGGCCACAGCGCCGCCACCTGGGCCGCGCGCACCGCCTCCGCCTCGTTGGTCGCGTCGAGCACGCACAGCGCCCCGTCCACCCCCGCCTCCCTGGCCCGGTCGACGACCATGTCGAGGTCGTCCTGGAACGCCACATCCGCGAGATGACAATGGGAATCGATCATTTTCAGACGGGGCTGCGCCCCGGACCCCACGCGGGGGCTTCGCGGGGACCCCCCGAGCCCCACGCCGCCGCCGCGGGGCGCGCATTGTCGCGCGCCGTCCGGCTTCAGGCTGCAGGCTCGCCTACCGGACCCGCGAGCCAGGCGGTGCGGCAGCTGGGTCGTCCAGGGTCAACAGGACCGGGCGGCCATCCGGGTCGGTCGCGGCCAGCATCATGCCGTTCGACTCGACACCCATCAGCTTCGCCGTTTCGAGGTTGGCGACGATGACCACCGAGCGCCCGATCAACGTCTCCGGCGTGTACGACCGCGCGATCCCGGCGACGATCGTCCGTTCCCCCGACCCGGTGTCTACCGTCACTTTGAGCAACTTCTTGGACTTCGGGATCGGTTCGGCGGCCAGCACCTTCGCCACGCGCAGCTCGATTCTCATGAAGTCGTCGAACGACACCCGCGGCGCCGCCGCCGGCTCTGTCTCGTCCGTCATCGTGTCACCCGCTCCTGTCGATGCCGTCACGCCACCCCGTGCGGCGGCGACCGCACCCGGAGCCTCGATCCGTGGCCACAGCGGCGGCCCCTTGACGATCTGCCGCTCCCCGCCCGCCCACGCCGTATCCCGATCGAACCGGATCTCGCTGATTGGCCCGACCTGCCCCATCCGTCGCAGAATCTCGGTGCACGACGCCGGCATCACGGGCCACAGCAGAATCGCCGCAATCCGCACCGCCTCGGCCATCTCGAACAACGCCTGGTCCAGCTCGGCGCGCCGGTCTGGCGTCCTGGCCAGGACCCATGGCTCCGACCGCGTGATGAACTCGTTGGTCGCGTCGATCAAGTCGAATGCCGCCGCCATGCCGATGTGCAGCTGGTACTCATCCATCGCCGCCTGGTATCGACGCACCACGTCCGCCGCGCGGTCCGCCAGCTGCGGGGTCGCACCCGGCACCGGCGCCAGCCGTCCCCCACGATACTTGTGGGCCATCACGGCGACACGATTCACCAGGTTGCCGAAGTTGTTTGCCAGATCGGCGTTGTAGCGCTCCTCGAAACGCTCCCAGGTGAAATCCCCGTCGTGGCCGTAGGCGATCTCCTTGACCAGATACAACCGAAGCGGGTCGGGCCCGAGACGGTCGGCCGCGTCGAGCGGGTCCACGCTGGTACCGAGCGACTTGCTCATCCGCTGGCCCTGCCAGTTGACCCATCCGTGCCCGAACACGCGCCTGGGCAGCGCGAGCCCGGCGCTCATGAGCATCGCCGGCCACACGACCGCATGGAACCGCGTGATGTCCTTGCCTACCACATGCAAGTCGGCCGGCCACCACTTGCGGAAGCGTTCGTCGTCGGTGCCGTAGCCGACGGCCGCGATGTAGTTGATGAGGGCGTCAAACCACACATAGACCACGCTCGACGGGTCGGAGGGAAGCGGGATGCCCCAGCTCTGGCCGGTCCGGCTGACCGAGATGTCCTCGAGGCCTCCCTCCAGCAGACGCAGCATCTCGTTCCGCCGCGCGTCAGGCTGCAGAAACGTCGGGTTCGCCTCGTAATGCTGGAGGAGCCGGTCACGATACTTCGACAAGCGGAAGAAGTGGTTCTTTTCCTTGATCCACTCCGGCCTGGTCTGATGGATCGAACAATTGCCGTCGACCAGGTCCTTGTCCGGCTTGAACGCCTCGCACGACACGCAGTACCAGCCCTCGTACTCCCCTTCGTACAGATCGCCGGCATCGGCGATCCGCTGCACGAGTGTGGTCACCGCCACTCGATGCCGCTCCTCGGTCGTACGGATGAAGTCGTCGAACGACACAGCCAGCTTGGCCCAGACATCGCGGAACACCTGCTCCATCTGGTCGCAATAGGCCCGCGGCTCGAGTCCCAGCTCCAGGGCCCGCTGATAGACGTTCTGCGAGTGCTCGTCGTTGCCCATCAGAAAGTGCGTCGAGAACCCGCAGAGACGCCGATATCGCGCGATGACGTCCGCGGTCACCTTTTCGTACGCGGTACCCAGATGGGGCCGGCTGTTGACGTAGTCGATCGCGGTGGTCAGATAGAAACGCGCCATCATTACCTACACGGGGCTGCGCCCCGAACCCCACGCGCGCGCTCCGCGGGGTCCC
>JADFPE010000135.1 GCA_022562495.1 Acidobacteriota bacterium | reverse complement strand
GCTCGTGGGGCCCCCGAAGCCCCACTCCGCGCCCGCGGGGCGCGCATTGGCGCGCGCCCAGGGCCGTCTGCGACGGCCCTGCCTGGACGTTGCTGCCCCGACAGTCCAGAGCCCAAAGCCCACTGCCGAAAGTCAGCCGAGTATCGTCCGCAGCCCACTACGTTCTCCTGAGGGCGTCGACGATCCGCAACCGGACCGCCTGCACGCCAGGCAGGATGCCGCTCGCCACACCGAGACACAGCGTCAGCCCGGCGCCGATCATCAGATCCCGCGGTGGCACGAAAAAGGCCGGGAGAAACCCCCCAGTCGGGTCCCCCTGCTGAATCAGCATCCACGACAGCCCCAGCCCGGCAGTGCCTCCGACAACGGCAAGCAGGATCGACTCGACCAGCACCAGCGACAACACGCCCCGGTCGGTGAACCCGAGGGTTTTCAACACCGCCAGCTCGCTCGTCCGCTCGCGGACCGACTGCCCCATGGTGTTGGCCGTCACGAGCAGGATGGTGAACAGCACGGCAATCATGATCGCGGTCATCATCGTGCCGATGTCGCCGATCTGGCTGGCGAACGCCTGTACGAATGCCTGCTCGGTCGAGGTCTTGGTCTCGTAGGGTGAGTTGGCGAACCGGTCGTCGATAGCCTCCCCGATCTGGACCGCGCGGCTCGGGTCGTCGATGCGCATGAGGTACCACCCGACGAACCCGCGCCCCTGGCTGTTGGCCTCGGCCAGGTACTCGTAGTGGAACAGGAACTGGGAGGTGTCGGTGCCCTGCTCGGCGCCGTCGTAGATGCCGTCGATCGTGAACTCCCAGGTGTCGCCGCCTCGCGTCCGCCAGATGGTGCCCTGGAGCGGAATCCGGTCCCCGACCTCCCAGTCGAACCGGTCGGCCAGCGTCCGGCCGACGACGGCGCCGGTCCGGTTCCGATACCAGCGTTCCTTCGCGTCGTCGGGAAGCAGGAACTCCGGATACAGCTCCAGATAGCCCTCCGGGTCGACTGCGAACTGCGCGAAGAAGTTCCGCGGGTCCCGATAGACCCCCCCAAACCAGGTCGAGTGCGTGACGTGGTTGACCCCGTCGACCGCCAGGATCCGCGCCTGGTAACTCTCGGGCAACAGCTGGATGAACGACACCTTGTGAATCAGCGTCAGCCGGTCGCTGCCCGCCACGTCGACGCCCATGCTGAACGCCACACTCACGGCCGACAGATAGTTGAACAGCACGAACGCAATCACGATCGACAGTAGCGTGAAGAGCGTCCGTATCTTGCGGCGGCACAGGCTGCTCCAGATGAGTGGGACATACTTCATGCGTCTGTCGCTTCGGACACGAGCGTGCCCTTGTCGAGATAGAGAGTACGGCTCGCCCGGGCGGCGGCTCTGGGGTCGTGGGTCACCATGACAATCGTCTTGCCCTGTTTTTCGTTCAGCGCCTGCAGCAGGTCGAGAATCTCGTTTCCCGACGTGCGGTCCAGATCACCGGTCGGCTCGTCGCAGAGCAGCAGTGTCGGGTCGGTGACGATCGCGCGGGCGATGCCGACGCGTTGCTCCTGGCCACCCGAGAGTTGGCGGGGGTAGTGCTTGGCGCGGTCCGACAGCCCGACCATGGCGAGCGCGGTGGCGACGTGCGTCTTGCGTTGGGTGCGGGAGAGCGGTGTGAGCAACAGCGGCAGCTCGACGTTGCGCTCTGCCGTCAGGACCGGCAGCAGGTTGTAGAGCTGGAACACGAACCCGATGTGCCGCGCCCGCCAGCGAGACAGCTTGCCGCCGGACAGCGTGTCGATCCGCTCCCCGCTGACCGTCACCGAGCCATCGGACGGCGTGTCGAGTCCGCCGATCAGATTCAGCAGCGTCGTCTTGCCCGAGCCGGACGGTCCCATCAGCGACAGGAACTCGCCCTGTGCGACGTCGAGGTCGAGCCCCTCCAGTACATCGATCCGCTCCGACCCGCGACGAAAGATCTTGTGCACACGGCGCACCTGCACCAGTGATGTCCCGTTGTTGCTCATTCCACCACCACCACGCGGGCCCCATCGGCCAGGTCCGCCGGTCCGTCGACGATCAGCTGCTCACCCGCGGTGAGCCCGGCAATGACCTCCACCTGGTCGCCCACCACAGGTCCTAGACGCACTGCCCGACGCTCGGCCAGGTCGCCTCGAATGACGTAGACGATGTCCTGGCCGTCCTGGTTCCGCACCGCCGCCGCCGGCACCAGCAACCGCGTTTCCCGTGTCCTGGTCTGTGGCTGCTGGTCCTCGAGAAACGCGACCTTGATACCCATGTCGGGCAGAATCCGAGGGTCGAGTTCGTCGAACCTGATGCGCACCAGGACGGTGGCCCGCTGCCGGTCGGCGGCCGGCACCGTGGTGATGACCGCGGCCGGGATGTCCCAGTCGGGATAGGCATCGAGGGTGGCGACGACCCGCTGATCGTCCTGCACTCGGTTGATGTAGCTCTCGTTGACGTCCACCTCGATCTCGAGCGACCCCATGTCGACGATGGTGGAGACCCCGGTGCGGGTGAAGCCGCCGCCCGCCGACAGCGGCGAGATCATCTCTCCCGCTTCGGCGTCCTTCGAGATCGCGACGCCGTCGAACGGCGCCCGAATCACCATGTCGTCGAGCTGGGTCCGGAGCACGTCGATCTCCCGTTCGGCCACCACCACTTGCTGGCGCGCCAGCGCGATACGGGCCTCGAGCGAGTCGACCTCGGCCTCGGCGCCGTCGAGATCCGCCGCACCGACCACACCCTCCTCGACCAGCCGGCGCGTGCGTCCGAGCGTCAGCTCGGCCTCCCGGAGTCGGACCTCCTGTTCAGCGAATCCTCGATGGGTGGCGACCAGCCTCGCTTCCGCCAGCGCCAGCTGCGACCGGACCGTCGCGTCGTCGAGCCTGGCGAGCACCTGTCCCTTGCGGACCGCCATCCCTTCCTCGACCAGTACCTCGACCAGCTTGCCAGTGACCTTGGATGAGACCGTCGCGCGTCGCCGTGCGGTGACATAGCCGGACGCGTTGAGAACGGTCGTGTCCGCGGCGGAGAGGGTTACCTCACGCGCCGTCGCGGTCCGCACCTTGGCGACCTGGGCCGGTCCGGTCCACCACCACCAGCCCGCCCCCCCGAGCACGAGCAGCAGACCGACGACGATGACCCACGGCCAGCCACGCGCCCCGTCGCGGTCGTTGGCACGGTCGATGCGGAGATCGTCGAGCGAAGGAGTCGATGCGGTCACAACGTGTCAGGTCGAACGCAGTCCGTCCATCATAGCCCCCGGTGGGGCCCGGCACACTATAATCGCAAGACCCGCAGAGACCTGAGACCGGAGACCCGAGACGAGCGTGCCTCGATGAGTGATCGCAGATACCGGCAGCGTGGCTACCAGGACGATCCCCGCGACCGCGAACCACGGCCGCCGCCGACCAAGGCACGTCACGACGGTGCGCCGCGGTCAGTCATCAATCGCGAGCACCGGACGCCGAGCATGCTCGGTTTTCACGATGTCATGCGCTGCGCGCGGTGCGGGCAGACGCTGAGACAGCCGATCGGCGCCGAGACGACCTGCTCGAGCTGCGGGACCGCCCTCCACACCTGCGCCCAGTGTGCGTCGTTCGACCCCGGCGCCCGTTTCGAGTGCCTGCAGCCGATCATCGCCCGCGTCTCGCCGAAGGATGAGCGCAACGACTGCACCGACTTCGAGCCGCGGGTCACGGTCGAGCGTCAAACCCGTCCAGAGGTGACCGGTCCGCGCAGCACAAAGCAGGCGTTCGACGACCTGTTCAAGTAGCGCACAGAGGACAGACGACAGAAGTCAGACGGCAGAAGTCAGAAGCGACCGAGAGGACTTCGCCGGCTGCGTCCTGGCTGACCGAGGATGTGCACCCCCCCTGTCTGCGATCTCTGGTCTCCGGTCCCCGGGTGCTGACATAATCAGAAGATGCACGCAGACGCAGGCGGAGCGGCCAATCTCGAGGCGGCGCTCGCGACCCTTGCGGCGCCGGTCAGGCTCGTCTTTTTCACCCAGACGTTCGGTTGCGAGACCTGTCTGCCGGCCCGGCAGATCGTCAACCGGGTGGCGTCGCTGTCCGACCAGATCAGCGTCGAGGAGTTCAACATTGTGCTCGACACAGACCAGGTAGAGGCGTACGGCATCCGGCGGGTGCCAGCCATCGCGGTCGTGGGGGAAGCCGACACCGGCATCCGCTTCTACGGTGTTCCCGACGGGCACGAGCTGGTCTCGCTGGTCGAGTCGATCCAGCTGGTGGCCTCGGGCGACTCCGGGCTGAGCGACGAGAGCCAGGCCTTGATCGCGGCCGTCGAGCAGCCGATCGACATCCAGGTGTTCGTCACCCCCACCTGACCGCACTGTCCCAAGGCGGTCAGCCTGGCGCATCGCATGGCGCTCATCAGCCCGCACATCACCGCCTCGGCGGTCGCAGCTGTCGAGTATCCGGACCTGGTGCGGCAATATCGTGTGACCGGTGTCCCGAAGACAGTGGTCAACGACCGCGTCGAAATTCTGGGCGCCGTCCCCGAAGCCTCTTTCGTCAGCCAGGTGCTCGCGGTCGATGGGTAGCGTCCCGCGTCGTACCTGCCGACTGCAGCTGGACTCTCACCACGGACCGCGACGGGTGGTCGCATGACCCCGACACGGCCGCCACGCGACAGAGCGCTTGTGCGTCGCGTGGCGGGTGTGGCGGCGGTCGTCGCGGTGGGCGTGGCGCTCCTGGGGCCGCGCCCCGGCGGTCAGACCGGGGGACACGCCCTCGACCCGGTGCTGTATGAGCTGAGCTTCCCTGAACCTGAGCATCGGTGGATGCAGGTCGAGGTCACCGTCGGCGGTTTGCCGGCCGAGCCGCTCAGCATGCGCATGAGCACGGCGTCGCCCGGGCGCTATGCCCGCCACGCGTTTGCAAAGAACGTCTTCGAGGTGCGGGCGTTCGACGGGGAGGGGAACGAGCTCGACCCGGTGCGGTCCGAGATGGCCCGGTGGGACGTGGCGGGGCACGACGGGACCGTCCGGTTCACCTACAAAGTCTTCGGCGATCGGGTCGATGGGACCTATCTCGGCATCGACGTCACCCACGCGCACCTGAACATGCCGGCCTCGTTGATGTGGGGCGTGGGGCTCGAGCGGCGACCGGCGACCGTGCGGTTCGAGCCCCCGGCTGGACACGACTGGCAGGTGGCGACCCAGCTCTATCCGTCGGACGATCCGCTGACGTTCACGGCGCCGAATCTCGAGTATCTGCTCGACAGCCCGGCGGAGCTCAGCGCGTTCGTGGAGCGGAATTTCACCGTCGCCGACCCGGCCAACGCGGACCATGCCCCGACGTTTCGCCTCGCGCTCCACCATGACGGCACGGACGCCGAGCTCGACCGCTTCGCCGGGGACATCGAGCGGATGGTGACCGAGATGGTGACGGTGTTCGGCGAGTTCCCGTCGTTCGAAACCGGCCGCTACACGTTCATCGTCGACGCCCTCCCGACAGCGAGCGGCGACGCGATGGAGCATCGCAACAGCGCCGTCCTGGCCTCGCGGGCGGCGTTGCGCACGGACCACCGCCGACTGCTCGGCTCGGTCTCGCACGAGTTCTTCCACGTCTGGAACGTCGAGCGGATCCGCCCGCGCTCGCTCGAGCCGTTCGACTTCGAGGATGTCAATCCGTCCGGCGAGCTGTGGCTCGCGGAGGGGTTCACCAACTACTACGGGGTGTTGATCTTGCAGCGCGCCGGTCTGGCTGACCTGGGCAACACGCTCGGCCGGTTCGTCTCCACCATCGACACCGTGCGTCTCGGTCCCGGACGGCAGTTCCGCTCGGCGGTCGACATGAGCCGGATGGCGCCGTTCACCGATGCGGCGAGCGCGTTCGACCGGACGAACTGGGGCAATCTCTTCATCTCGTACTACACGTGGGGCGAGACCCTCGGGTTGGGTCTGGACCTGCTGTTGCGGGTGCGTGGCGCCCGTGGTCCCAATGACGAAGACGCGGGCGCGCGCGCGGTGACGCTGGACGACTACATGCAGCTGCTGTGGCAGCGGTTCGGGCGCCCCGGCGGCGCGGTGCCGGGCGTGGTGGACCGGCCCTACACCCAGGCCGACCTCCGGACCGCGCTCGCCGAGCTGACCGGCGACCGGGCGTTCGCCGACGATTTCTTCGACCGCTACGTCGAGGGGCACGAGGTGATCGACTACGCGCCGCTCTTCGAGCGCGCCGGGCTCGTGCTGCGGCCCCGGGCGCCGGGTCAGACGTGGCTGGGCTCGCCCTCGTTACGCTTCGACCGCGGCGGCGCGCGGATCGTGGCGCCGGTCCTGTTCGGGTCGCCGTTATACGACGCCGGCCTGGAGCGTGACGACATGCTCGTCTCGATCGACGGTCAGACCTTGTCCTCCGCCGGTCGGCTCGACGCGGTGCTCGGAGATCTCGACGATGGAGCGCGGGTCAGCGTCGTCTACTCGCGGCGCGGCGAGCGGCGCACGACCCAACTGACGGTCGTAGCCGACCCCACGTTGGAGCTCGTACCGCTCGAGCAGCTCGACGGGCGTCCGACACCGGAACAACAGCGGTTCCGCGACGACTGGCTCGGATCGAAGGCGGGGCTCTAGCTCAGTTCTGCCTTCTGATTCCTGACGTCCAGGGAAGATCCTTAGAAGTTTGCCACCAGCGCCGCCGACAGGATCGTGTCGGTCTTCCGGAAGCCGGGCACCGGCTCGTTCAGGTAACTCAGCTTGTGCGACACCTTCAGTGACAGGCGGGTGCTGAACGCGGCGGTGGCCGCGACCTCGTTGGTAAACCGCCAGTCGTCGCCGGTGCTCAGGTCGGCCGCGAACGCCGCTTCTTCGGTCAACGCGCTCGTCTCCGACAGCGCCCATCTGTAGCGGCCGGTCACGTTGGCGGTGCCCAGCGACCGGTTGTCGCCAACCACCCGCTGCTCGCGGGTGACGCCGAAGCCGGCCAACAGCTGCAGCGAGTGCGGCGCTGTCGCGATCGCGTTGTACGCGAGGCCGCCCTCGGTCGTGAGCCGGCGTGCGATGCCAGCGAACAGATCTCGCTGATAGCCGGCGCGGCCATACATCTCGAGCCGGGCTGGGAACGCCCGTGATATCTCGACCAGCGCGCTTTGGGAGCGCGCCCTCAGCTGGTCATCCACCTCGGTTTCCACATACGAGACCCGTCCCAGCCAACGCCAGGCGCCGGGGGCATAGGTCACCTCGCCCCCGAGGCCGAAGGTGCGGGTGTTGGAGTTGCCCGATGTGGCGACGAGCGAGAGCTCTGCGGTGCCGGACCACGGCCCGTCGTCCCGGTGCTCCGAGGGCTGCTGCGCCCCCGCGACACCTCCGGCGAGCGTCATGACGATGAACGCACGCGTGCAGGTCCGGATGATCATCAGCGGTTGTGGCCGTGGCGTGTGAGCGTGTACTGCCTCCACGCAGGCGTGGCCGAATCGAGACGCTATCATGTGTTCATCGGACGAAATGGAATAAGGCATGAGGAACGAAGCACGGGACCCGGTCTGCGGCATGACGGTCGACCCGGCCACCAGCACGATCAGCGACGAGCACGGAGGGCAGACCTACTATTTCTGTGGCGAGGGGTGCCGCACGAAGTTTCAGGCTGACCCCGACCAGTACCTGGCGCCGGCTCCCGCCGCCTCCCCGCCCGAGGCGGTGCCCCCGGTGCCCCCCGGCACATGGTTCACCTGCCCGATGGATCCGGAAGTACGGGAACCGACGCCGGGCGCCTGCCCGAAATGTGGGATGGCGCTCGAGGCGGAGCTCGGCGCCGACGCCGTGCTGCCGGCCGTCGAGTACACCTGCCCGATGCACCCTGACGTCGTGCGCGACGAGCCGGCCAGCTGTCCGCAGTGCGGCATGGCGCTCGAGCTCCGGACCATCGCCGCGACCGACCAGCCGAACCCCGAGCTCGACGACATGACTCGCCGTTTTTGGATCGGTGCCGCCATCGGCTTTCCGGTGTTTGCGCTGGCGATGGCCGAGATGGTGCTGGGGGAGCGCGTGAGCCAGACGGTCGGCCGGGCCGTGTCGAACTGGGTGCAACTGGTCTTCGCGACACCGGTCGTGCTCTGGGCCGGCCGGCCGTTCTTCGAGCGGGCGTGGGCGTCGCTCGTCAACCGCAGTCCGAACATGTTCACCCTGATCGGGCTCGGTGTGGGGTCCGCCTATCTCTACAGCGTCGCCGCCACCGTGGCGCCCGGGCTGTTTCCGGAGGGGTTCCATTTGGGCGGCGGCGTCGAACCCTACTTCGATACCGCGGTGGTCATCATCGTCCTGGTGCTGCTGGGGCAGATGCTCGAGCTGCGGGCCCGTGGGCGAACCGGCGCCGCCATTCGCGCACTGCTCGGGCTGGCGCCGGCCATCGCCCGGCGGGTCACCAACGGGGCCGAGGAGGACGTGCCGCTGGCCGCGGTGCATCCGGGCGACCTGTTGCGCGTGCGTCCCGGGGAGAAGATACCGGTGGACGGCATCGTCGTCGAGGGCACGAGCGCCGTCGACGAGTCGATGCTGACCGGTGAACCGCTGCCGGTCGAGAAGGCCGAGGGTGCGAAGCTCGTCGGGGCGACCATGAACGGCACCGGGACGCTGCTGATGCGGGCCGAGCGGGTCGGGGCCGCGACCCTGCTGGCCCAGATCGTCGCGATGGTCGCCGCGGCGCAGCGCAGCCGCGCGCCGATCCAGCGGCTGGCCGATCGGCTGGCCGCGGTCTTCGTCCCGGCGGTGGTGATCGTGGCGGTGCTGGCGTTCATCGGCTGGTCGGTCTGGGGACCGGAGCCGCGGCTGGCGCTGGCGGTGCTCAGCAGCGTGGCGGTCCTGATCATCGCGTGTCCCTGCGCGCTTGGTCTCGCCACGCCGATGGCCGTGATGGTCGGCACCGGTCGCGGCGCTGGTCTCGGCATCCTGATCAAGAACGCCGAGGCGCTCGAGACCTTGGAGCGGGTCGACACGCTGATCGTCGACAAGACCGGCACGGTGACCGAGGGGAAACCGGTGGTCGCGACGGTGCTGCCGACCGGCGACGTGTCGGAAGCGGAGCTGCTGAGGGTCGCGGCGAGCCTCGAGCGTGGCAGTGAGCACCCGCTCGCGGCCGCCATCATGCGTGCGGCGGCGGAGCGTGCGTTGACGGTGCCACGGGCGGACGATTTCCAGGCGGAAGTGGGTCGCGGCGTGACCGGTACGGTGGACGGCCGGCCGGTGCTGCTGGGCACCGCGGTGCTGCTCGAGGAAGGCGGCGTCGAGACCGCGCCGCTGGCGGCGAGCGCCGACGCACTGCGTCGGGAGGGCCAGACCGTCGTGTATGTCGCGGTCGATGGCGCGCTGGCCGGTCTGCTGGGTGTGGCGGATCCGATCAAGAGCACAACGGGGGAGGCGGTCCGTCAACTACGTGCTGAGGGGCTGCGGATCGTGATGATCACCGGAGACAACCAGGTGACCGCGGATGCGGTGGCGTCGCGGCTCGGCATCGAGGAGGTGGTCGCCGGGGTGCTCCCGGCCGACAAGCGACGCATCGTCGCCGAGCGCCAGCAGGCGGGCGAGGTGGTGGCGATGGCGGGCGACGGCATCAACGACGCGCCGGCGCTGGCCGAGGCCGCCGTCGGGATCGCCATGGGCACCGGTACCGACGTCGCCATCGAGAGCGCCGGCATCACACTGGTGCGCGGCGATCTCCGGTCCATTGTGCAGGCCCGCCGGCTGAGCCGCGCCACCATGCGCAACATCCGACAGAACCTCTTCCTGGCGTTCGTCTACAACGCCATCGGCGTGCCGGTGGCGGCCGGGGTGCTCTATCCCGTGTTGGGGCTGTCGATCAGCCCGATGTGGGCGAGCGCGGCGATGACCCTCAGCTCGCTGTCGGTCATCTCGAACGCTCTGCGTCTCCGCAACGTGGAGCTGTGACGGGGCGTGCCCAAGGAGTCAGGAGATAGGAGGCAGGCATCAGGAGGGTCCGGAGGCTTCGCCGGCAGCTTCCATCTCACCCCGGCGCTGGTCGTGTTGCTGGCGTGCGGCGGGTGCGAAGAGCGCCCCGTGGCGCCGACCGGGGCGGCGCCGTCAGCGGATCGGATCGTGTTCGTGTCGAGCGCTACGTTCACCGGCGCGGTCGGTGGTGTGCCGGCGGCAGACCAGACGTGCAGCGATCTGGCGACCGCTGCCGGGCTCGTCGGGACCTACCGCGCCTGGCTGAGCGACGATGCCGGCCGCTCGCCCAACGTCACGTTCACCCGGCCCGATGCCCCGTTCGTCATGACCTCCGGTGTCCGGGTGGCCGACCACTGGGCGGATCTGACCGACGGCACGATCAACAACCCAATCGTCATCGACGAGCGGGGGAGCCAGCCCGCCACCGTACCGGTGGTCTGGACCGGCACGGACCCATCGGGGCAGCCGGCGTCCTCGGGCGCCACGTGTCGCGGGTGGATCGACGCGTCGAGCGGCGTCAGCGGCCAGGTCGGGATCTTCGACGCGATCGGGACCGGCTGGTCCGCGTCGCCGCCTGCCGCGTGCGATCAACCCGGGCGTCTGTACTGCTTTCAGCAGTAGGAGGTTCGTGACGGCGGGCGCGGTCTCTCGTCGTCATGCCACGGGCCCGCCGGCGTGCAGACGCGCCCCTCAGCGCTCGCACCGGGACCAGCCGGTCCGGGCTGGCGCCCGGTCAGGCTATAATCGGCAGGTCTGTCAGGAGGTCGTTCCGGGTTAGGAGGAGTCACGCATGCCGACCGAGGCGAGCACCCTTGGTACCGTGTTGTTCATCGTTGGAGCGATGCTTCCGTTCACGGTCGTCCTCATCTGCGCCGTCATCGGCCTCGTCAAGCGCTGACGGTGGGCGACCCCGTCGTCGCCCGCGAACACGGCGTCGTCCTGACCCTCGGCGAGCGGCACCGCCACGGCGTCGCAGACGGCCCAGCACAGGCCTCCCCAATGCGTCGGAAGATACAGGTCCTTCTCGAGAGGGACCTGTTGGTCGCGTGCCGATGAGGCGCTCCGTCTCCTGGACCCGACGTCTCACCCTGGCGACGTTGCTGGTCGCCGGGGCATGCTCCCCGGCGCCGCTGGAGACCCCCGGGATCGATTTTGGTGAGGAGCCCTCGCCGATCACCGCGGGGGTCGCCGCTCCGATGGGGTGGTACGGCGACGCGGTCGATGTGCTCGACTACGCCTTGGAGGTGCGGCTTCCCGAGCCCGGCGGGACTCGCATCGAGGGCCGTGCGAGGCTGACGCTCGCGCCCGGACCGGCAGCGGAGGCCGTGCTCGACTTCACCGGTCTCGCGATCCGCGAGGTGCGGGTGGACGGTCGGGAGGCGCAGGCGAGCTACGCCGACGGCATCCTCCGCATCGCGCTCGATCGGGCCGCCTCCAGCGGCCCCACGCTCGTCGAGGTCGTGTACGAGGGGACGCCTGACGACGGTCTGATCCTCCGCGAGAACGTCCACGGGCGGCCGAGCGCCTTCGTCGACAACTGGCCCAACCGGGCCCGGTTCTGGTTCCCGTCGGTGGACCACCCCCACGACAAGGCAACGGCTTCTCTCACCGTCCATGCACCGGAATCGTGGGTGGTCGTCGCGAACGGCCGGCCGCTCGGCGAGCCGGTGACCGGGGCCGCCGGGACGAGGACCTGGAGGTGGAGAACCGACGTCGCGGTATCGGCGTACAACCTGGTGTTCGGCGCCGCCGAGATGTCGGTCGTGCCGGTCGGCCTCGCCGCCTGCGGCAGAGCCCCCGCGTCGCCCCGCGCCGACGGATGCGTGGAGGTGAGCGCCTGGCTGTTCGCCGAGGACACGGCCCAGGCGTCGCTCTCGTTCGGGCGCGCCGCCGACATGGTGGATTTCTACTCGGAGGCGATCGGCCCGTACCCGTTCGAGAAGCTGGCGCATGTCCAGTCCGCGACCCGTTTCGGGGGCATGGAGAACGCGTCGGCAATCTTCTATGCGGAGCGCCGGCTCGCGTCCGGGTCGAGCATGGAAGGGACCGTCGCGCACGAGACGGCGCACCAGTGGTTTGGCGCCGCCGTGACCGAGCGGGATTGGATCGAGCTCTGGTTGTCGGAGGGCTTCGCCACCTACTTCGGGTACCTCTACTTCGAGAGCCGGGACGGCGTCGACGACTTCCGTCGTCGGCTGGAAGGAAGCCGGCGGAGCTATCTGGAGTCGGCCGTGACCGGCAGCCCGATCGTGGCCCGATACGACAACCTCTTCGACCAGCTCAACCCCAACAACTACGCGAAGGGCGCGTGGGTCCTCCACATGCTGCGGGGGATCATGGGGGACGACGCCTTCTTTGGCGGTGTTCGCGACTACTATGCGAGCCATGCCGGCACCGCTGTGACCTCCGCGGACTTCGCCGCTGACATGGCGAATGCCGCCGGCGAGGATTTGGGCTGGTTCTTTGCACAGTGGCTTCACGAGCCCGGGTACCCGGTGCTCGACGTCGAGCATGGGTGGGACGCGGCCGCCGGGGAGGTCGCGGTGACGGTGCGGCAGGTCCAGGACCCTTCCTGGCCGACCTTCCGGCTGCCAATGGAGTTGGAGATCGTCGACGGGGAAGCGGGCACCCAGCGCTACCTGATAGAGCTCACCGAGCGGAGCCAGGTCTTCCATTTCGCCGCCCCGGGCCCGGCCCGGTCCGTGCGCGTCGACCCGGACGGATGGCTGCTGAAGCGGCTAGCCGAGCGTGTCTCACAGACCCGCTACGCGGGGGCGAGACGCCTTGAACGGAGGCTGTCGTGGTGAGAGTGACAACACCACGATCAAGACGTGACCTAAGTGGCCCCGGTCATACTTACGGTAGCATTCGGCTGGCGATGCATCCCGCCTGGACGGCGTTGCTCCTCGGTCACACATCCCCCAAATTTGCTCCCTCGTCGCGCCTTGCCAGCCGGGCGCCTCGCCACCCTCGGTGCGTTACCGTACTTATGACCG
>JADFPE010000335.1 GCA_022562495.1 Acidobacteriota bacterium | reverse complement strand
GTCACGCGACCCGAACGGCGCGTCACTGACCGCCAACGTCTGTGTGATCTTTGGGTTCCCTCCAGGATCGCGGGTGTCGATGTCCGTCCGCAACCTGACACGGTGCCCGGTCGCTTCGACGAACGACCCAAACCCCTCATAGGACCGCGTCCCCGTGACGGCCGCGACGCGCTGGGCGTAGAAGTTGTAGTAGTCCATCTCCATCTCAGAGATGAGCTCGTCCGACACGACCACGAACGCCTGACGCCACTCCGTGAACGACGGTCCGCGACGGGACCCCAACGCCGCCATGATCTGGTTGATGTTCACCGTGTGCCGCTCGCCCGTCACGGGCGTGCCCACCGCCGGCGCGCTCGCCGTGTTCGGGCTGAACTGCGCCTGGCCGGTGAACACGGTGACATCGGGAACCGCCGCCGGCTCTAGAAACCCCATGCGATACAGCTGGAGCGGGTGAAACGTGACCGGTGCCCTCGTCCGCACGATTCGATACGTGTCGTCGCCGCCCACGACGGTCGACGGGACACGCTCGACCTCACGCGTCCCCTCGAGGACGGCCCCGATCAGCGTCGCTCCGCCGTGGAGCAACGGCGTATGGCTCTCCGGCTGACGCCCCGCCCCCGCCACACCAGCGATCCCCGCCAGGTCGGTCTCGTCTCCCCAGTGATGGGCCGTCTGGTGCACGGTCGTCTCCTGCTGACCGGCGAAGCCCGCCGCGTAGAGCTGGACCGACCGCAGCGTCTCACTTCCGTAGGCCGCCTGGTCGTCGACCAGTGCAGCCCCGACACCCTCCACGTCGTTCTTCACGTTGATGTTGAACGCCGCATACGCCCCAAACGGCGATCGCCGCGGGATGAACGAGAGCGTGTGATACGTGTCGGCAAAGTGCTGGTAGAACGCCTGCGCCGCCGCCTCGAACTCGAACGCCTGGGCGCCATTCAGGACCTGCGTATCGCCGAAACCGGGCACCACGATATTCACGACGTGGCTGGCATACTGCGCGGTTGGCACGGACTCGTCCGCCGATGTGATCGCCCGCACGGTCGAGACGGGCAAGTTCGAGGGCGCCAGCCTGAGCCAGACGGTCACAAAGGTGGGACCGGGCTGCGTGCCGTTCAGATCGGTGACGCTCGAGCCTGGCAGCTCGAGCCGTCCCAACGGGATCTGCGGAAAGTCGTTGCCGTGGGCATAGATGAGCAAATCGGCCAGGATCGAGGCGGGATAGCGCTCGTCGAACACGCTGACCAACCGGCCGTCCACCGTCCGCGTGCTGCTTCGCGTCCAGATCTCCGAGGTGTAGCCTGTCTCCAGACTCGGCACGTTGCGTCGGAATGCCGCCGTCGGCACGTCTCCCACCACCTCCGCCACGACGCGGATGGTGCCGGTCTCGGTCGGCGTCAGGATGCGCGGGAACTGCTCGTAGGCGAGCGGCGTGTTGTCGGACAGCGGCGACACCGTCCGGACGCCTCGGAAGCGGGTCAGCGTGGCTCGCGCGCCACAGACGAACCCCGGCCGCGGAACCGTCGTCGGCAGCGACGTCCCGACCGGCACCCCCCGTTGCTCGGAACTCGACGCGGCGCCGCACAGCGTCAGCACCACGATTGTCACGAGTACCCAATGTCGTCGCACCGACACCTCACTGTGGCCACCACGGCCCGCCGACCCCCACGCAGGCCGTGGTGAACGATTCACGGCATTCGTCCGGCGCTGTGCCGTTCGATGCCGGGGTCACAGACGGCCGGCAAGTGCCCTCCTCGCGCCGTGTACTCGCCGCGCGCGGTATCGATCATGGCGAGTCTCGGTGCGACGCGGGACTGTCACCACCGACTCCTATATTATCGGGCGCCAGCCGCCGGCAAACAGGACACCGGTCTGTGTGCGAGCGATCTGCTCGAAATGACACATCCTCTCTTCGGGCGACCGGTATGTCACCCCGGCCGAGACCGCGGTGTGTGGGTCCGTCAGCGCGGATCTGATGACCCGCCGCCACATGCGGTGAGCTGCTAGAACTGAATCGTGACGTCCGAGCCCTGCCGCAGATGTATGGAGTCGATGAACTGGATGCAACGCGGGCTGGTCTGCATGACCAAGGAGCTCGTACGCACGCCATCCCCGAAGAAGCGTACCCCCTTCATCAGTGTGCCGTCGGTCACCCCGGTCGCCGCAAACACGATCTGCTTGCCACTGGCCAGATCGGCTGAGCGATAGACCCGGTTCATGTCGGTGACGCCCATCGCGCGACAGCGCTCCTCCTTCTCCGGTGTGTCGACGATGAGTCGTGCCAGGATCTCCCCGTTCAGGCACCGCATCGCCGCCGCCACCAGCACCCCTTCGGGCGCACCTCCGGTCCCGATGACGGCGTGCACCCCGCTGCCCCGCACCGCCGCGGAGATGCCTGCCGAGAGATCGCCGTCGCCGATCAACTGGATCCGCGCACCCGTCTCCCGGATCTCGGCGATCAACCGCTCGTGCCGGCTGCGGTCGAGCACGATCACCACCAGATCCTCGACGCGCCGGCTCAGGCACTCCGCGATCGCTCCCAGGTTGTCTGCCACCGTGGCGTCCAGACTCACCGCGTGCTTGGAGCTTGGACCGACGACCAGCTTGTCCATGTAGAGATCCGGCGCGTGCAACAGCCCCCCCCGCTCGGATGCGGCGAGCACCGCG
>JADFPE010000134.1 GCA_022562495.1 Acidobacteriota bacterium | reverse complement strand
CGCTCTCGCCACAATAGCGTCCGTTCCAGGAGTCGAGCCCCCGCGTCGCGAGCCGTACAGCCTCCGCGCCCGGACCGTGGCGCCACCGTCTGCATCATTGCGGCCTGTCGGCCAGCCGGTGCTGCAGCCGTGTGATCCGGTCGGCGACCGGGGGGTGCGTGGAGAGATAGGCGCCGAGACTCGGCGCTCCGGGCGCACGGTCGAGCCGCTGGAACCGCGCGAACAGTCGCAGTGCGCCGCGCGGGTCGAACGCGGCGGCTCGCGTCAGGAGCGAGCCGAGCGCATCCGCTTCGAATTCTTGGTTCCGCGAGTATCCCCGCTCCAGCCACTCGAGGCCGACCCTCCGCAGCCAGGGCGCGATGGCGCCGCGTCCCGGCGCGAGCATCGAGGCTGCGGCGTAGGCGGTCTGGCGGAGCACCCGGTTGATCGCATGCCGGCGGATGACGTGCGACATCTCGTGGGCGACCACGAAGGCCAGCTCATCGGGGTCATGCTCGCAGAGATCGATCAGCGTCCGCGTCAGGAAAATGAAACCGCCTGGCAATGCGTAGGCGGTCGGCGGGTCGTCGGTCACCACACCCACCTCGAACCGGTGGAGCTTGTTCCGGACCACCCCCGCGAGCCGGTCACGGGTGTCGTCGAGCAGCGTCTGCAGCGCCGGGTCGACGTTGCACCCACTCCGCTCCCGGACGACCGCCGCCATGTCCCAGCCGACGCCGTACTCGGCCTGAATCGCCTCGGTCTCATCACCGGTGAGCGAGCTCCACATCCACTTGACCTTGCGAACCTTGCCGCCTGCCAGCCGGCCCAGCTTGTAGAAGCCGCTCTCGGTCATCGTCGTGGCTCTGGGTTCTGTGGGAAGGGCTGATCGTGAGTCCAGCCCGGCGCCCCCGTCGTCGGTCGTGGCGATGACGCCGCCATCGGGGCTGACCAGGGTCGGCTACGGGTCACCCAGTGCACCGCGCTTTCGCTCACGCGTGTCCATGTGCCGCAGTCATCACCCGTCTGGCAGCTGACATCACTCGCACTGATCGACGCAAGCTGCGGTCCTGCGCCCGGGAGAAAATCGACCGCGGTCGTGCCACGGATGCTTCCCGTGAAGTCGCGCAGTCGTTCCCAGCAACACCCCGCGCTCGGCGAGCGGGGCTATGAGCAAAGCTCGGCGAGCGCGGCGGAGCCTTGCTAGCCCGTCGCCGGGTGACGTGCTGCTCGACGATTCACCACCCCGCGACTATCGAACCACGTGCCACAATCGCCGGTCGTGCTGAACGCGACGTCGGTCGGCAGCATGTCAACGATCTGTTGGCCGGCATCGTTACCGATGAACTCGTGCGCAATGACGTCTGACGGTGTGTCCCCAAATCCTGACAGACGGCCCCAGATGCAGCCGCTGGCCGGATCGGTGTAGTAACGCCCAGCGGGAATGTTCGTTCCGACGAGAGCGTGTCCGGCTCCGAACGGCGTGGGTGGCGCGTCTGCCGGGGGCGGGGCGGGAGCGGTCGGTGGTGGCTCCCCGGAGCAGACCGGTGCGATGCTGCCGCCACCGACCTGCTGGAAGACCCGGTCGGTTGCTTGTTGGTCGTTGCAGCCGTTGACCCGGTACCGCAGATACTCCTGCAGCCAGACCGCCTTGCCCTCCCGATCGATATAGCTCAGCTCCACGGCTCGGCTCAGCTCGTTCCGGTAGAACGTGTCGAGGGTGTTCAGGAAGTCGAGCGCATCGCTGGGTGGCGGGAAGTTGATGACTCCCTGCGCCACCACACCGCACACCGGCTGCATGCCCTGTCCGCGGATCTGGAGCAGCACCCGGGTGGTGGCCTCGGTGACCGAGCAGTCGTTCAGCACATACCGCAGCCACTCGGGGAACCAGATCGTCGAGCCTTCAGCGTCAACGAAGCCCTGGTTGGTCCGCGACCGCCCGAGCGTGTCCCGATACTCGTTTTCGAGATTCAGGAAGAAGGTCAGCACCTGGTCGTGCGGTGGGAACGGGATGCCGACGACCGAGACGCCGTAGAGCCTCAACGCCCCCTGGATGTCGTCGAGTTGCAGCGCATCGATGTCGCCGATGAACGCGTTCATGATCGCGTGCACCACCTGCGGCGGCGTGGCCTGATCAGGATGGTCGAGACCCAGGACGTGCCCGAATTCGTGCACCGCGACGCGCTGCAGGTCGGTGGGGGTGCTGCCGTCCGGCGTCGGGCCGAGACGGATCGGACCGCGATAGCAGTTGAACCCCTTGGCGTTGTTGAAGATGACGTCCGACTCGGCGGTCGTGTCGATGCCGTCCTCGAGAAAGATAAAGGTCTGGGTCACGGCAAGGGTCTGGGCGCCGAACGGCGTGCCGAAGATGTCGTCAGCGAAGAAGACGCTGTTGACCGAGTCGTTGGCGGCCGGTGTCCGGGTGGAGTTCCGGATGACCGTGAAGCTCACGCCGGCACCGCCCAGGTTCGCGTTCCACTGGACCAGCCCGGCGATCGCGCAGTCGTCCCAGTCGGCCGACCCGTCGATCAGGGCGCCCGAGGCGCCGAGCTGCATCTCCATGGTGATGTTGCCGGCGGGCCAGCGCCGATCGAGCAGGTTGAATGCCAACAGGGTATGGACGATCGACGAGAGGGCGACGCACGACAGCGTCAGAACGATGATGCTCGTCTTGAGTGTCATCGAAAGCCTGCCACACAGACAGCCGATGTGTCGCGTACGGACCCGGTCGCGCGTGTTACCGACGCTCCGTGTCGCGCAGCATGCGGCCGACCTCGGCCCGGAAGGCCTCCAGGGTCATCGTCGGGATCGCCACGGGGCTGATCGTGACCGGCGCGCCGACCTGGGTCACGGCGGCGAAGGCGCGCCGGTCGTGGAGCGTGACGTACTCGGTCCCGCTAGGCGCGGTGTTGATCGGAAACCGGCCCTGCATGTGCCCCACGATCGGGCTCGCCGCCCGCACGCCCGACACGAAGAGCACCGCACGGTCACCGATATCGAACGTCGGCACACCCGAGACCTCCTGGCGGACGTTCCCGACCGTGCCACCCAGGAACTCGAGCGGCAGCAGCACGCGCTGGGTGCCCTTCAGTGTGTCGGTCACCCGGAACGTCACGTGGGTCACGATGGCGCGGGACGATCCGGTGGTCACCCACTCTGATCGCGCGTCGATCGCCTCGGCCACCACGACCGTTTCTGCCGCGCTTACCATCTCCGCCAAGCTCATCGGGATGACCTGGGCGCCGACGCTGCCCGCCACCACGAACATCCCGCACAGGCCGAGTCCTACCCGTCGCATCTGTGCAGCCATGCGATCTGCACGACAAAAAGGTGTGCTTGCCGTGCGCTCGGGGCGGGACGGCGCCGACAGACCCACGCTACCCATCCGCCTATCGTATCACCCGGGTCGCGCGCCTGATTTCACGCTGACGACGGAAGTGGTCTCGCGTCGCGACCGCCGCATGATCGCCTGGCAGGCTGCGACGAAGAGGCCCATGCTCGCGAGGCCACGCGCCCAGGCGTTCAGGCCCAGGGTGGGGCCGATCAGAGAGATGGTGACGCCGATGGCCACGCCGCTGACAATCACCAAGAAGATCTTCATCCGGCGATGCATCATTCATCCTCGGGCTGCTTCCGATCCGCTGTCCTGACAGGCTGGCAGCCCTCCGGCGCACATCCGCATTGTCGCGGGAGGATGAGGCGAAGTCGCCACGATGGTCTGCAGGTCGGCCGCACCGCAGCGCTGAAGACAGCTCAGCGGACAGCCACCAGCCCCGCCACCAGATACAGCACCACCGTGCCGGCGGCCGCCGCCAGCGCGTAGGGGAGCTGCGTGCGTACGTGGTCGATGTGGTCGCTCCAGGCGGCCATCGACGAGATGAGCGTCGTGTCGCTGATCGGCGAGCAGTGGTCCCCGAACACCCCGCCGCCGAGGACGGCGCTGACCACGAGCGGGAGTGACACGGCCGCCCCCTCCAGATTCATCGTCGCTGCCAGCGGAAGCGCCAGCGGGATCATGATGGCGAAGGTGCCCCAGCTCGTGCCGGTGGCGAACGCGATGGCTCCCGAGACCAGGAACACCAGGGGCGCCACCAGCAGCGGGGTCAGGTAGGGGGTCACCTGGGCCGCGATGAACGGCCCGGTGCCCAACGTGTCGCAGATGGCGCCAATCCCGAAGGCCAGGACCAGCAGCGTTGCGATCGGCAGCATCGCGCCGGCGCCCCGGAACGAGATATCAACCAGGTCGCCGGGCTTCAGGACGCCCGAGGCGCTCAGCAGCACCGCCAGCACGGCGAGCGCCGCCAGCACGCCC
Source organism: Acidobacteriota bacterium (assembly GCA_022562495.1). Classification (GTDB taxonomy): domain Bacteria; phylum Acidobacteriota; class Vicinamibacteria; order Vicinamibacterales; family UBA8438; genus NP936. The sequence continues at coordinate 8,744 of JADFPE010000134.1, read as the reverse complement.
CACAGCACCGCGGTGGATCCGGAGGCGCTGTCCAGATAGTCCATCATGGTGGGCGCCGCGACGCCGGCGGCGCGGACCCCCCTCACCCCGGTGACCGCGATGCCGGCCAGGACCACCCCGATCATCAGCGTCAGCGGGACGATGAGATGACGCGCGCGCGGCGGGGCCTCGCCGGCGGCGTCCTCGAGCAGTACCGTCTCGGTCACCACGGGTCGGGCGCCGTCGCGCACCAGCTTGCCTTCGTCCGCGGCGCGGCGCTCGGCTCGCCGCATCGGTCCGGCATCCCAGCCGGTCGCCGCCACGACGAAGACGATCAGTACCGACAGGATGGCGTAGAAGTTCAGCGGCACCGCCGCCAGGAAGACCGCCAGCGGCCCCCGGTCGCCGAGGGTGCCGAGCGAGGCCTGCGTGGCCAGCAACCCCAGGATGACGGCGCCCCAGCTGTTGATCGGAATCAGCATGCAGACCGGCGCCGACGTCGCATCGCAGATATAGGCAAGCTTTTCGCGGGCGATCCGCAGCCGGTCGAAGATCGGCCTGGCGACGGCGCCGACGATGAGGCAGGTGATCGTCGACTCGATGAACACGCCGAGCCCCAGGCAGGCCGCCAACAGCTGGGCGCCGCGTCGTGTTCCGGACCAGCGCCAGCGGCTCGCCCACGTGAGAAATCCGGCGACCCCACCGCCCCGTTGCAGGAGCAGCAACAGGGCGCCCATGAGCAGGGTGAAGATCACTACCCGGGTCTGATCGGGATCACCGAAGACGTCGATCAGGCTCTGGATGGCCGAGACGGTGCCGCCGAACAGGTCGCCGCCGGCGGCGATGACCCAGCCCACCCAGACCCCTGCCAGCAGCGACGGAACCGCCTGACGGCTGGCAACCGCAAGACCGATCGCCAGGACCGGTGGGACGATGGAGAGCCAGCCGAACGCGTAAGTGTCCATCGTTGCCAGGTGCCAAAAACGAGCCGCTCCGGGTTCTCCCTCTTCTCCTGGAGAGGGCTGGGGTGAGGGTCAAGGGCAACGGCGATCGTATCGTCGATCCCGTTGGGACACTAGCAGTCCGTGGTGAAACTCCACGTCGCACCGAGAACCGTCGTGGCAATGCCGCGCACGGCCGGTACAAGGCGCGCCGAGGGAGAAGACCGGCCTGTATTCGACCGAGAAGCAACGCCGGCAGCTGGGATGCAGCGCCGTTCGAATGCAGCGGGGCTGTGAGGAACGCGTCTGCTGGCGAGGCTGCGCACATCTTCTGTCGTCGGTCCGAGACGCAGCTTTGCTAACCATCACCACCATCTGGTCAGATTCAGTAGAATGAGCGGCACGTTCCCACGGCATCCCGTCAGTGCAGCCCAGGAGGTCGATCATGAGCAATAGATCTGTGGCGCGGCGTCACCCCGTACCCTGGCTTGCTCTGGCCGGCGTGCTCGTCGTCGTGGTCGCTGTCGGCGCCGCGCAGCAGCGGCAGCGCACTCCCGACGCGCGCACCCGGCCGCCAGGCATCCCGCGAGTCGCCTTGCCCGATGCACCATTCATTATCAACACGCACGAGATAGCCCAGGTCCGGGTGGTGGTCGTCACCCGGGGCCTGTCGCATCCCTGGGGGATGGCGTTTCTGCCCGACGGCGACATGTTGGTCACCGAGCGCGAGGGGCGTCTGCGGATGATCCGCGACGGCGTGCTCGACCCCGAGCCGATCGACGGGGTGCCCGAGGTGCTGGCCCGCGGGCTGAGCGGCCTGATGGATGTCGCGCTGCATCCGGAGTTCACGGACAACCGGCTCGTCTATCTGAGCTACACCAGATCGCTCGGAGAGCGTGAGGCCACCGTCGCGTTGATCCGGGGGCGTCTCGACGGGATGACGCTGCGGGACGTCGAAGATGTCTTCGTCGCCGAACCCTGGGGCGGGTCGACCGCCTCGGCGCGGATCGCGTTCGCGCCCGACGGCCTGCTCTACATGACCGTCGGCGGCGCCTTCGGGGTGGGCGCCGGCGCGGGGCGCGCGCAGGATCCGAGCAGCCATGCCGGCAAGCTGCTGCGGCTGCGGGACGACGGGAGCGTGCCGGACGACAACCCGTTCGTCGGCCGCCCCGGCTACCAGCCGGAAATCTTCTCGATGGGGCATCGCAACCAGCAGGGGCTGGCGTTCCATCCGGAGACGGCGGCACTCTGGGCCACCGAGCACGCGGTGCAGGGCGGGGACGAGCTCAACGTGATCGAGTCGGGGAAGAACTACGGCTGGCCGGTCGTGTCGTACGGACGGCAATACAACGGGCCGCGCGTGACCGAGCGCTTCTGGCAGGACGGCATGGAGGAGCCGGTCGTCTTCTGGGTGCCGTCGATCGCGCCGTCCGGTCTGACCTTCTATACCGGAGACCGGTTTCCTGCCTGGAAGGGCAACCTGTTCGTCGGCTCGCTGATGACCGGCCGGATCGGCCGGACGGGCCACCTCGAGCGGATCGTGTTCACCGAGAACGGGGAAGAGCTTCGGCGCGAGTGGTTGCTGACCGAGCTGAAGCAACGGATTCGAGACGTGCGTCAGGGCCCGGACGGCCTGATCTACGTGCTGACCGAGGCGAACCAGGCCGCGTTGCTCCGGCTCGAACCGGTGGAGTGACCACGCCCGGCCTGGCCGACGACATACAATCGGGCCGATGGCGATCGACACGCTCACTCGCGCCGACGAACATCGGCTGTCTCACGTGCGAGACCGTGCGCACGTCCTGCGCGGGCTGATCGACCGGGCGGACTGCGCCCCCGACGCCCCGGATCTCGTGCAGGCTGCCGGCACTCCGTTCGGCTGAGGACGCGCATGACGCCGACGTCGATGGGCCGGGACCACGCTCACCACTCGCACCGCGACGACGCCGCCGCGATGAGCGACGCGCGGCTGCTGGCGGCAGTGGCGGTCAACGGTCTCCTGACCGTGGTGCAGGCGATCGGTGGCCTCCTGTCGGGCAGCCTCTCGCTCGTCGCCGACGCGCTGCACAACCTGAGCGACGCGGGGGCGCTGCTGATCGCCCTGGTCGCGCGCCGGATCGGCCGCAAGCCAGCCGACAGGTTCCAGACGTTCGGCTACCGGCGAGTCGAGCTGGTGGGCGCGCTGATCAACGCCACGACCCTCATGGTCGTCGGCCTGTATCTGATCTACGCGGCGGTGCTGCGGGTGGTCGACCCGCCGCCGGTGGCGGGGTGGACCGTGGTGATTGTGGCCGGCGTCGCATTGGTCGTCGACGTCGTCACCGCGCTGCTCACCTACTCGATGGCCAAGGACAGCCTGAACGTCAAGGCGGCGTTCATCCACAATGTGACCGACGCGTTGGGGTCGGTCGCGGTGATCGTGGCCGGCGTCCTCATCCTGCAGTATCAGCTCTACCTCGCCGATGTCGTCGCGACCTTCCTGATCGCCGGATACGCGCTCTATCACGGCGTGGTCATCACCCGTGAGGCGAGCCGCATCTTGACACTCGGGGTGCCGACGGATATTCACCTGCCGGCGCTGGTCGACGCGCTCCGGGCCGTGGACGGGGTGGCCGACGTGCATCACCTGCATGTGTGGGAGCTCGACGAGTCGCAGCGGTCGTTCGAGGCGCACATCGTGGTCGAACGCCAGGATGTGGTGCTGGCGCAGCGGGTCACGGGCCTTGTCAGGGCGGTGCTCGAGCGTCACGGGATCACGCACTCGACACTGGAATGCGAATATGGTGCCGTCAACGACGGGTGCTGCGAGGGCGAGGTGGTGACGCCGCACTAGTCCCGGCGCTCTGTTGTGTTGACGCCTGATAGCCGCCGGTAGCAAGGGCCTTCAGGCCCGTCGGGACCGTGCCGGATACAGCATACACGTGAGCTGCGAGTGTTCCGTATCCGCGAGGCGTCACGCAGTTGTGTTGGCCGGGATCGTCAGGAGGGGAGCACGCATGGATGAGCAGAAGCTCGCGATGAACCGTCGGCGCTTCATTGCCGGTCTGTCCGCGGCCGGGGTGGGGTCGACCCTGATGCCCGGCGCACTTGCCGCGGTGGCGCAGGACGCCGACGAAATCACGGTCGAGATGCTCGAGGCAGCCCAGCGGATTGCCGGGTTGCGTTTCACCCCGGACGAGCTGGAGGCGGTTCTGGGTCGGCTCAACCGTTCGGGTGGCAACACGGCGGCCTACGAGACGCTGCGTGCCGCCAACCTGGGCAACAGCACCCAACCGGCGCTGGTGTTCAATCCGGTTCCGCCCGGGATGACGCTGCCGACCGAGCGCCGCCCGATGCGGCGTCAGGAGATGACGGTCTCGATGCCGGCGACCGATGCGGAGCTGGCGTTCCTCCCGCTGAGCCATCTCGCCAGGCTGGTGGAGACCAGACAGGTCAAGCCGTCCGAGCTGACCGAGCTCTATCTCGCGCGGCTGAAGCAGTACAACCCGATCCTGCACTGCGTGGTGAGCTTCACCGAGGAGCTGGCCCGCCGTCAGGCACGGCAGGCCGACGAGGAGATTGCCGCCGGCACCTATCGGGGGCCGCTGCACGGGATCCCCTGGGGCGCGAAGGATCTGCTGGCCGTGCGGGGGACGAAGACGACCTGGGGGGCGTCGCCCTACAAGGACCGCACAATCGACACCGACGCCACCGTCTACAGCCGGTTGACCGATGCCGGGGCCATCCTGATCGCCAAGCTGTCGATGGGGGCGCTGGCGTCCGGGGATCGCTGGTTCGGGGGCCGCACGCGGAACCCCTGGAACACCGAGCAGGGATCCAGCGGCTCGTCGGCCGGCCCGGGCTCGTCGACGGCGGCCGGTCTGGTCGGGTTTTCAATCGGGACCGAGACGCGCGGCTCGATCATGTCGCCCTCGACCCGCAACGGGGTCACCGGGCTGCGGCCCACCTTCGGACGGGTGAGCCGGTATGGGGCGATGGCGTTGAGCTGGAGCATGGACAAGATCGGGCCGATGTGTCGCGCTGCCGAGGACTGCGCGCTCGTGTTCGACGCGATCCAGGGGCCGGACGGCCGGGACAACACGGTTCTCGATGTGCCGTTCAACTGGGACGCGACCGCCGACGTCACCCGGCTCCGGGTCGGCTATCTGCGGTCCGGTGTCGAGGATGACATCGAGGACGACCCGGAGAATCCGCAGCGGGTGGCGCGCCAGCGACAGAACCTCGCGAACACGCGGGCCGCGCTCGAGGCGATCCGGGGGCTCGGGGTGCAGGTGGCGCCGTTCGACCTGCCCGATCTGCCGACCCAGGCGATCAGCTTCATCCTCGGTACCGAGGCGGCAGCCGCGTTCGACGTGCCGACCTTGAACGCGCAGCTCGACAGCATGCGGGCGGAGCCCGAGGAAAGCCGGTGGCCGGACAGTTTCCGGGCGTCGCGGTTCGTCCCCGCGGTCGAGTATCTGCAGGCCCAGCGCGTGCGGATGCGGATCATCGAAGAGGTGCACGAGGCGCTGGGCGACTTCGACCTGTTCTTCGGCAGCAATGTCGGGCTGACCAACCTGACCGGCCATCCGGAGATCAGCCTGCCCAACGGGTTCTTCCAAGGCTCGCCCACAAGCCTACGGCTCACCGGGAAGCTGTTCGGCGAGGCGGAAATCCTGCTGCTGGCGCACGCGTATCAAGCTGCGACGGACCATCATCTTCAGCATCCGACGCTGTAGGACCAAAGACCGGGTGCTTGCGCCGTTCGCTGTTGATCAGGCAGCCATCTTCCAACCCGACGGCGCGATGCGACTCGGCAGCTCGGCCGCGTCAGATGCCGTAGGCTGGACGGTCACGGAAATCTGCACGACAGCCGAGCTATCTCCACGGACATTCTGGACTTTCGCGCGCGAGTTCTCGCCATTCAAGGCGACAAGGGGCGGCAGTAGAACAGCGACTCCGACTCCGGACGCGGTTCTGCCCGTCTTTTCGTGCGACATCCGCTCGCCAGATCTCCCGGCAGCCGCCCCAGACGCACGGGCCCATGGGTTCCGGTCGTTGGACGGTCGGTCAGCACGCGGTCGCTACGCGGCTGCGTCGACGGACGGGCACGCCTCGCAGGTCGCCATGCGGTTCGCCTCAACGCGGGCCCGGCGCGCGGCGGCCGCGCGTGCCGTCAGGTCTGCCGGCACTGCCTCCCCGGTACCGAAATACATCTCGTCCGGCGTCTGGCCGCGAAACGCCGAATGCGGCAGCACACGGTTATGCTCCTCGACGTAGAACGCCACGAGGCGACGCACGGTGGCGACGCTGTCGAGCGAGTGGAGGAAGAGCCATTGATGCTTCAGGGACCGCCACCACGCTTCGATCATCGAATTCGAGAACTGCAGGTCCGTGAAGGCCAGGACCCGGCGCAGCACCCCCGTGGTGATCAGGGCGTCGACCTGGGCGTTCACGTTCTCGACGCCCCCGTCCGCCAGCACGACCGGTGGCGTCTCTGCGGACGCCGCGCCCCGACTGGCGTCGAGCAGCACCGCCACGCTGTTCACCGGCGCACACGTGTCGGCCACCCGCCACGCCAGGATCCGGCGCGAGAAATTGTCGATCACGGCATGCAGGTAGGTGCGGGTTCCGTCGAGGAGGCGAATGACGGTGGTATCGATATGCCACATCTCGTCGGCGCGCGTCGTGCGCAGCCCAATCTTGGGCTTCGCCGGATGCACGCGGAGCCGGGGGCGTCGCCAGCCGTACTGCCGGACAAGGCGGTACCAGGTCGAGGGCGAGGCCCAGACCCGGCCGAGCCGCTGCGCGAGGACGGCGAGCGTGCCGGTCGGGACGTGGCGATAGTCGGGCGAGGTGACCATCTCCTCGATCGCCAGGACGTCGGCTCGCGTCAGCCGATGGGGCGACGTGCGCGGACAAGCCGACTGATCGTCCAGCGCACACGCGTCCTGCCGCCGCCAGGCATGGAACCGGCTCGGCGACAGGCCGAGGACCCGCAGCAGCGCCCGCAACGGGATGCACCCACGAGCCCGATCCACGGCGCGCAGGATCCGCATCTTGTCGCAGCCCCTCGGCAGCCGCTCGCGCGACAACGTGAATCTTGAGGCCCGCAGGAGCGCCAGCACGAGCCGCAACAACGCCGCGAGCTTCTGGACACGTCGCCGAAGCCGCAGGATCTCCTGGCGGAGTGCCGGCTCCGTGAGGGCCGCCCCCTCCAGACTGACCACGACCGGCGGCGCCGCGCCGAGCCACCCACGTGCGGTCGAACGCGGAACGCCGAGATCCGTCGCGAGGGTCACATCCCCGGTGTAGTGGACGAGATCACGGAGCCGGTGATCGTACCGTTGCTGCGGCCGAGTCGTGGTCGTCATTGGAGATGATCATCGACCGTCCGCTCGCCACGCTCAACTCTTCGACCAAGATCCGGGAAGCGTCCGCCGGACCGACCGCGTGGCGACAACTCGCGCGCACAGTCCACAATGTCCGTGCGGACAGCTCGGCGTGATACCGGAGAGGTCACGCTCTAAGAAAGGCATCGGTGCAGGCAAATCCTGCCGTGTGCAACGCGGAGCTGTCCCCAGGGACATTCTGCACTTTCCCGCGCGAGTTCTCGCCATTCGGGGTGTCAGAGGTCGGCTGATGGACAGCGACGCTGATCCCGGACACGGTGCTGCCCGTCTACTCGTGTGACCGCGCGGTCCGGTGCTCGCGGCAGGCGCCTCCAGACGGACATGCCCGCGGGTCCTCATGGTCGGACGGGCGGCCAGCACTCGGTTGTCAGGCGGCCGCGTCGAGTGACGGGCACGTCTCGCAGGCCGCCGATCGGTTGGCGTCAGCACGGGCCCGGCGTGCGGCGGCCGCCCGCGATGTTAGGTCTGCCGGCACCGCGTCCCCTGTCCCGAAGTACATCTCATCCGGCGTCTGTCCCTGAAATGCCGAATGCGGCAGCACCCGGTTGTGTTCGTCGACGTAGAACGCGACCAGTCGACGGATCGTCGCGACGCTGTCCAGCGGGTGAAGGAAGAGCCATTGATGTTTGAGGGAACGCCACCACGCTTCGATCATGGAGTTCGAAAACTTCAGCTCCGTGAAGGCCAGCACACGGCGCAGGACACCAGTGGCGATCAATTCGTCGACCTGGGCGTTCACGTTCTCGACGCCCGCATCCGCCAACACCACCGGGGTCGTGTCTGAGGTCGTGCGTCGACTGGCCTCGATCAACACCGCCACGCTGTTGACCGGGGCGAACGTGTCGGCGACCCGCCACGCCAAGATCCGTCGTGAGAAGTTATCGATCACGGCGTGGAGATACGCGCGGGTCCCGTCGAGCAGGCGAATGACGCTGGTGTCGATGTGCCACATCTCGTTGGCGCGCGTCGTGCGCAGCCCGATCTTGGGCTTCGCCGGGTGCACGCGCAGCCGGGGACGCCGCCAGCCGAACGTGCGCACGAGGTGGTACCACGTCGACGGGGAGGCCCAGACCGTGCCGAGCCGCTGCGCGAGGACGGCGAGCGTGCCGGTCGGGACGTGCCGGTAGTCGGGCGAGGTGACCATCTGCTCGATCACCCGGACTTCGGATGGCGTCAATCGATGGGGCGAGGTGCGCGGACAAGACGACTGATCGTCCAGCGCACACGCGTCCTGCCGGCGCCAAGCATGAAACCGACGCGGCGACAGCCCAAGGAACTGTAGGAGCGCCCGCAGCGGAAGACACTCGTGGGCCCGACCGACGGCGCGCAGGATCCGCAGCTTGGCGCGTCCTTCCGGCAGCCGCTCGCGCGACAACGTGAATCCCGACGCCTGCAGCAGCGCGAGCGCCAGCCGGAGCAGCGCCGCGAGCTT
>JADFPE010000133.1 GCA_022562495.1 Acidobacteriota bacterium | reverse complement strand
GTTAGGACCAGAAGTCACGCGCCATCAATGGGTTAGAGAAACGCAGCGCCTGGGCTATAGGCTTTCGGCGCTCGCTGACGAACGAAAAATGGCCCCCGCGCCTCGTCAAGGGAAGCGCGGCCCTTGTCGTGTCTTGTCCCAAAGCCCAACGCCCAACGCCCAACGCCCAACGCCGCAGGGTCAGGGCCTTATCCCGTCCCCTCCCTTTCCAACCGCGCAATCCCCTGCTCGAAGATCCGTCGCACATCCCCGGTGACCTCCTGGTAGCGTTGACGCAATGTGTCCCCGGCGGGGGCCGGCAGCCGCATGCGGGTGCCCAGCACCGTCAGCCTCTCGGGGGCGGTCGAGAGCACCGAAGTGCCCGCATCGGACTCGATCCGGAGGCGGGTCTCGAGCGTACGCAGGAACAGATGCGCGTCGCGCAGCCGCGCCCAGTCATCGGGGTCGAGCATCAGGCGCTCGGGCGCCGCGGCGAGCAGTCGCCGCGACCCGGCGACACGCCATTCCGGACACGTCGCGCCGTGATGAATCTGCAGCAGCTGCAGGAGAAAATCGATGTCGGCCAGACCGCCGCGACCGACCTTCAGGTCGTACCGGTCTCCGGCCCGCTCCTTGCCGAGCTCGGTCTCCATACGCGCCCGGATGTGCCGCGTGTACGCCGGCAGTGTCGGGTCTCGGTCGCCGTAGACGAAGCCGGTCACGAGGCGAGTCATCTCCTCGCTCAGCGCCGGAGACCCGGTCAACACGCGGTATCTGGTCCAGGCCAGACGCTCCCAGCGCTCGGCCCGCTCCACCAGATACTCCGCGAACTTGTCCACCGGCAGTGCCAGCGCACCGGTCGTGCCGTCCGGTCTGAGACGCGTGTCGAGGCGATAGACGATGCCCTCCGATGTCGGCGCCTCGAGGAACCGGTAGAGCTGCTTGACCAGCGTCTCGCACCGGGAGAGCAGCGCGCCGTCGCCCGGTTTCCCACGGTAGACGAAGACGAGGTCGAGGTCCGAGTGTACCGTCAGCTCGCCCCCGCCGAGCTTGCCCAGCGCAGCTACCACCCACTCGGTCTCGGCGTCGGCGGGCTCGTTCTCCCGACGCAGCCACGTCATGATGCGCGCGACACAGGCGTCGGCCAGCCCCGAGAGCTTCTCCTGCAGCGTCGCCAGGTCGCCGCCGTCCAGCCACTCGACCAGCACCTTGACTTCTTCGATGTGCCGCAGCCGGCGGACCCGGTCGGCTCTGGCGGTGGGGTCACCCGCCCCGATCTCGTCCAGCTCGTGCTCCCACGCGGTCCGGTGCGTGTCGATGTCTGGCGGCGCGGCCACCAGAAAGTCGAACACCTCCGGATACTTGGACAGGCGGTCGGTGAACAGGTCGCCGCTGTCGAGCAGCGTGACCAGCTGGGTGCGCAGCGCCGGGGTGTCGAGCAGTGTGCGATACAGTGCGCCGGGCGCGCCGGAGCGGGTCACGATGCGCTCCAGCCGGTTCAAGACGCGCGACGGCTCCGCCGCCGCGGCGACTTCTCCCAGCATGGCCGCCAGGAGGTTGGCCAGCAGGTTCCGTGTCGTCGACCGGGTCTGGACCAGCGAGGGGACCTGGTCCAATATCCGGATCAGGTGGAGGATCTCCGCCGTCTCTGCGAGACCGTACCGGCTGAGGAGCTCGACCGCTTCGTCGTCGGAGAGCTCTCCGCCGAGCAGCCGGAAGAGCCGACGGCCGTCGTCCATCTCCTCTCCGGATGGGGTGAGCAGGTCCGCATACACCGCGTGCACCCGGTCCTGGTGCGCGGAGAGGGTCAACTCGAGCTCGGCACGCGAGTCCAGTCCCATCCGGCGCGCGCTCACATCACGAGCGTCCGGCGATGCATCCAGGGTGTGGGTCTGACGCGCATGCACGATCTGCAGACGGTGCTCGACCATCCGCATAAACCGGTAGGCGCGGTCCAGGTCGTCGTGGACGGTGGTCTCGATGATCCCAGCATCCGCGAGCGCGGCCAGCGCCGTGAGGGTGGTGGGGGACCGTAGCGACGCGTATTCGGCGCCGTAGGTCACCTGGAGCACCTGCGTGAACAGCTCAATCTCCCGGATCCCGCCGCGGCCCACCTTGATGTTCCGGTCACCGTCGCCGCTCCGCTCGGCGCGCCGCTTGTAGCCGGCGATTTCCTCGAGCGCGGCGTAGTCGAGATACTTGCGATACACGAACGGCCGCACGAGGTCGAGGAACGCCTGCCCCAGCGCGTCGTCCCCCGCGATCGGCCGCGCCTTGATCAGCGCGAATCGCTCGAAGGTTTCACCCAGTGTGTCGTAGTAGTGGGCGTATTGCCTCAGCGTGCAGGCCACATCGCCCTGTCGCCCCATCGGACGCAGACGCAGGTCGACCCGATATAGATAGCTCTCGGCGGTGTGGTCGCTGAGCGCCTTCGTGAGCCGTCGCGCCAGTGTGTGGAAGAACTCGTGGTCTGCGGGTGCGTCGGGGTCGGTCGGCTCGTAGACATAGATCAGGTCGATGTCGGAGCTGTAGTTCAGCTCCATGCCACCCAATTTGCCCATGCCGATCACGGCGAACCGGCCGGGGATGGCGTCCCGCCCGGTTGTCCCGCGGAGGTCCTCGGTCAGCAACCGCAGCACGGTGTGGACCACGACGTCGGCCAGCGTCGAGAGTTGACGGGTCGCGCCGGCCATGTCGGTCTCACCGAGCAGGTCTCGCGCGGCGATCCCGAGATACTCCCGTCGTCTGAACCGCTTGAGCCGGTCGATTCTGGTGGCCGTGTCGGTGCCGGTGCCGAGCAGCTTGTCGAGCTCTGCGTCGTGGTCCACGCGGTCGGGCGGTGTGTGTCTGAGTGCCTGCTGTAGCCAGTGGAAGTACTCCGGGTTGCGGATCAGGATCTCGCCGAGTGACGGCGAGGCGCCGAGCAGCTGCGTCAGGATCTGCGCCGCGCGCGGGTCGTCCACGAGACACCCGAGAAAGGACCGTGTTGGTGTGCGGGTGGCCAGATACCGCGTGAATCCCACCAGGGCCCCGTCGGGATCCGCCGACGCGCTCAGGGCGTCGAGGAGCGTCTTGGCGACGGCCCCGAGGGCGTGACGGGTCGGCAGGTCGGTTGCCAGGGCCTGCAGCTGTTGGTCGGCAGCCACGGGGTCCCGGAATCCGCGTGACGCGAGATAGGTCCGCGCGTCGTCCTCGGTGAGGTCTGCGGAGAGAAACAGATCCCGGGCGGTGACCGGGTGTGCGGATGGAGACGTCATCGACCGGTCGAGATGGGGACGAGACCACCGGGACGACGACCACCGGCCGGGTTACTGGGCCGGCGGCCGTCGAGTGTTCCGCGAACGCGGTCGCAGTGCCCGCGTGGGGTTCGGGGCGAAGCCCCGTCTAGGTCTAAAGATCAAAATACATCGCAAACTCCCACGGGTGGGGCCGCAGGCGGATCGCCTCCACTTCGCCGCTCTTGAAGTCGAGCCAGGTCTCCACGAGGTCAGACGTGAACACATCGCCCTTCAGCAGGAAGTCGTTGTCCTGTGCCAGCGCGTCGAGCGCCTCCTCCAGACTCGCCGGTGTGCTCGCGATTTTGGCCATCTCCTCGGGCGGCAGATCGTAGAGGTCCTTGTCGAGCGGTCCCGGCGGCGTGATCTTGTTCTGAATGCCGTCGAGTCCGGCCATCAACAGCGCGCTGAATGCCAGATAGCCGTTGCACGTCGGATCCGGGAACCGGACCTCGATCCGCTTCGCCTTCTCGCTGACCGAGTACATCGGAATCCGGACCGCCGCGCTCCGGTTCCGAAACGAGTAGATCAGGTTGATCGGCGCCTCGTAGCCCGGCACCAAACGGCGATAAGAGTTGGTGGTCGGGTTGCAGAACGCCAGCAGCGCGGGGGCGTGCTTGAGGATCCCGCCGATGTAGTAGAGCGCGGTCTTGCTGAGTCCCGCATGGGCGCCCGGCTCGAAGAACGTGTTCTTCCCATCCTTCCAGAGACTCTGGTGGACGTGCATGCCAGAGCCGTTGTCCTCGAAGATCGGCTTGGGCATCAGCGTCACCGTCTTGTTGTGTCGCCGCGCCACGTTCTTGACGATGTACTTGTACTTCAGCAGCTTGTCGCCCATGCTCACGAGCGAGTCGAACCGCATGTCGATCTCCGTCTGACCCGCGGTGCCGACCTCATGATGGTGCACCTCGATCGCGACCCCGACCTTTTCGAGCTCGAGCATCATCTCGGTCCGAAGATCCTGATGGCTGTCCATCGGGGGGACCGGGAAGTAGCCCTCCTTGTAGCGCACTTTGTAGCCGAGGTTGGGCTGCTCGTCGCGCCCGCTGTTCCAGAAGCCCTCCTTCGCATCGACATAGTAGAAGCCATGGTCATAGCCTTGGCTGAACCGCACATCGTCGAAAATGAAAAACTCCGGTTCCGGTCCGAAATACGCCGTGTCCGCGATCCCGGTGCTACTTAGATACGCCTCGGCCTTCTGGGCGACATAACGCGGGTCGCGAGAATAGGCCTCGCCCGTGATCGGATCCTTGACGTTGCAGATCATGTTCAAGGTCGGGTGCTGAGTGAACGGGTCCTCGAACGCGGTCGCCGGGTCGGGGAACAGCAGCATGTCGCTTTCCTGTATTTGCTTGAACCCGCGGATGCTCGAGCCGTCGAACCCGACCCCCGCCTCGAAGGCGTCCAAGTCGAACTCCTTCGCGGAGATGGTGAAGTGCTGCCAGAGCCCCGGCAGGTCGATGAACCGCAGATCGATCGCCGGAATACCCTTGTCCTTGATCAGTGCCATCACGTCGTTCGGTGTCATCCGTCGTCCTCCCTCTCCCTCTACGAGTTATGTCTTCGGTTACACCACGTCTCGTTCGCCGGTGCGGATGTTGCGGCTCTCCTCAACCGGTATCACGAAGACTCGTCCATCGCCGATTTCGCCGGTTCTGGCTGCGGACATGATGGCGTTTATCACGTCCTCCACCATATCGTCCGGTACGACCGTTTCGATCTTCATCTTCGGTAACAGGCTCACCTCGTACTCGCGTCCGCGATATACGGCCGAATGTCCCCGTTGCCGCCCATGACCACGCACCTCGGTGACGGTCATGCCACCGACGTTGCACGCGGCCAGGGCGTCTTTGATCTCGTCGACCTTGTTGGGTCGCACGATCGCCTTAACGAGCTTCATCACTCACACCCACTGCCTGCTCGAGATCGGCCCGAAGGTCCTGCTCCATGTCCGGCGACAGCTTTGTGCCGTTGCGGGTCAGGTGGAACACGTCGATCGCCTGGTCACCCTCGGTCGCGATCAGCACGAGGTCGATGTCGCAGCTGTGTTCCGAGATGATACGGCTGATGCGGTAGAGCAACCCCCACTCGTTGGCGGCGCCGATCTCGAGCACCGTGTAGCGATCCGAGAAGTGGTGGTCGAAATACACCAGGCTGCGGATTCGGACCTTGCCGCGCCGCGCCTGGGTCGCCGCGTCCCGGCCCTTGAGCATCGCCGCCAGCTCGACGTCGCCGGTGACCACGTCCTGCAGCAGTCTGGTCAGCTCGGCCGGGCCAGACTCGTTCAGCGCCAGGAACCGGTCGGCGTCGACGAAGCGGAACACGTCGAGCACCACGTTCTGCCGATTGCTCATTGCCTGCCCGCGCAGGATGTCCATGCCGAAGTAGGAGAGGACCCCGCAGATATTGGAGAAGATCCGTGGCCGGTCCTTGGTCACGACACTCAGTCCCCAGACGTCGTCGTCGTGCCTGTCGAGGGTCAGACGCACCTCGTCCGGCTCGAGGTCGCGTGACAGTCGGATGTGGTCGTACACCGTGCGCGGGTCGACGAGCCGTAGATAGCGTTGAGGCAGCCCCTCGAGGAAGCCGGTCACCTGATGCTCGGAGATCTCCGGCGGACGGTGGGCCTGGAGCGCGGAGATGCTGGACTGCCCGCTCGCGATCACCTCATCGCCGTACCCCAGCGTGATGTGGTTGTAGGTGTCCACGTAGAGCCGCCACAGCAGATCTTCTTTCCACGGCGTGAGGGTGTCCGGGCTCACCGCCTGGACGTCGGCGAGCGTGAGCAGACACAGCATCTTGAGCTTGTCCTCGGTGCCGACCAGACGGGCGAGCTGTCGGGCCACCTCCGGATCCTCGCTGTCCCGTCGGAACGCCGCTACCGACATCTGGAGATGGTGCCGGATCAGGAACTCGACCGTGCGGATCGACTCGGGGGGCACCCGGAGCCGGCGGAGCGGTCCCTCCGCCATCCGGACGCTTTCCTCGGCGTGGTTCTTGTTCGTCCACTTCCCGACGTCGTGAAACAGCAGCGCCAGCACGATCAGCTCCGGCTGCCGCAGCTCGGCGAGGAGGCGTGCGAAGCGTCGTCTCGCCGTGGCGTTCGGGTCGGCGAGATCCGACAGATTGCGGATGGTCAAGAGCGTGTGCTCGTCGACCGTATATTTGTGGTAGAAGTCACGGATGACCCGGCAGTAGATCTTGCGGAACTCCGGAAACATGCGCCCGAGCAGGCCGCTCTCGTGCATCTCTGACAGCCGCTCGTAGAGTCCCGGTTTTGGCGTGAGAAAGTGCAGGAACTGGTCACGCTCGAGCGTGCCCGAAAAGAACTCCTCCGACGTGTAGCGGTCGCCGTGCCGTTCAATAAACGCCAGCGCCTCGGGCGACACGGGACAGCCCTCGTCGATCGCCGCCTGGAACGCGTTCGGCCAGGTACGTGGCTGGAGCGACGCCCGCACGGTGTCGATGAAGCCGATCCCGTCGCGGCTGGTCTGTATGTTGTCGCCAACCGGCTTCGTCGTCGTGGGACCGGGCGGCGGGTTCGCCTCGGTGATGGCGGCGGCCAGGATCCGCACGACGATCCGCGTGTGATGGAAGTAGACGCTCATCAGCGCCTCGACTTGCCCCCTCGCTTCGGCGCCGGGCGACCCGAATCGTTCGGCGACCGCCTCCTGATCATCGTGACTCAGGGTGTTCAGATTGCGTCGGTGCTCCAGATGCAGCAGTGACCGGATCCGGAGAAAAAACTCCTCCGCTTCGTCGAGCGCTGCGTCGAGCCGGCGGGAGGTCACCGGCACGGAGCGGGCCGTTCCCGGCTGGGTCAGGGTCACGAGCGTTCGGATCGCCGCGACGTCGCGGAGCGCCCCGGGCGCCTCCTTTACGTCCGGCTCGAGCTGGTAGATCGTGGCGTTGAAGTGCCGGTGGCGCTCGGCGACCAGACCGAACAATGCCTCGACGGTCGGCTGTCGCCAGACGGATGCGGGGCCGTGCACCAGGGTGTGGAATCGCTCGAAGACAGTGGTATCGCCCGTCAGGAAGCGGGAGTCGACGACCGCGACGAGAAACTCGGGGTTGTCCGTCTCGGCCTGCTCGAGCTCGCTCAGCTGGCGCACTTGATGACCCACAGTGAAACCGAGGTCCCAGAGCGGATGTAATAGCGCCTTGACGAAACGTTCCTCGGCGGCAGCGATCGGGCCGCCACACAGGATGAGCAGATCGATGTCAGAGTGGAGACACAGATGGCGTCGGCCATACCCGCCGATCGCCAACAGCGCGACCGGGGTCTCGGTCCCTGCGGACGCCTCCGCGTGAATCTGTGTCAGCAGATGGTCAATCCGCGTGGAGTAGTTCTCCGCCGCCTCCGTGCCACCTCGCGCCACACGGATCTCGGCGCGGTACGCGTCGCGCGCCGCGCGGAGAGTCTCGGCGAGGGAGCGTTCACCGGCCGGCGCGTCGGCGGCGGCGGGTTGCTCGGTGGTCATCGATGCGGGAAGGCTCCACAGACCCAAGATCCGAAGGACCTGAGGACTCTCGCAGCCCATGGGGAACGTCCCGCTCCATTCGACCGGCGCTGCATCCCGGTTGTCTGCGTTGCTGCTCGGTCGAATTCTGGCGGTGTGCTCCCTCGTCGCGCCTTGTCTGCCGGGCGCCTCGCCAGTCTCGGTGCGACGCGGGACGCTTGCCTCGGACTGCTAGGCGCCGTCGTGCGGGACGCCACCCGCCTGCCATGTGTGTGCCTTCAGACCGTTAGTTGCCCGCATGAACAAGTCATCTTACCAGAGGAGCGGGGCTGTCCGGTGCCGGCGGAGGCCGATCCTGGCGCCGGTATACGCCCCGTCCAATCGAATCCCGTCGCGCCGCTCGTCGCTCCAGGGTGTTCCCAGTTGTCGCTGGCTACGCCAGTGCCCGATGTCTGTCAGTTGATTCCGAACGTCTTGCCGACACCGAACACCAGGGTAAGTCCGGGCGTCGGGTCTCCATCCCGATTTACCAGGTTAGATGCAAGCGAATCATTCAGGATCCCCGCGATCGTCCAGTCGAGGTCCGCCGCCGAGAAGCCGTACCCGACCTCCCCGTAGGCTCCGTCCAGGTCAGATCCGAAGGACCCGACGGTGCCGTAGAATCCCTCGTGCTCCGCCGTGACGGCGGCGAACCAGTAGTCCGACTTGTCACCAACAGTCCCTCCCGCGGGTGGTGAATCCCACTGGCCGATAGAGAACTCGACGCTCATGGGGCCGTATCCCGCGCCGAGATTGACCTCGAGATAGGTCTCGTCGAACAGACCCGTGTACAGGTAGGCGGTCCCTCCGATGCTCAGGTTCAACCCTCCCAGGTCGCCTCCGACACTACCGAAGAGGTCGATCTCGGTGCCGTCTCCAACGTCCGCAAGCCATGTCCCCAGAGACAGGGCTCCGGCACTCAGGTCCAAACCTGCGCTCGCGGACGATGTCTTCTGTAAGTAGCCGCGATAGAAGTACTGGCTCACCCAGCCTGCATTGGCGGACACCTCGACCTCTTGGGCGTCGGCTCCGAGCGGCGCACACAGCGCGAGCGCGATGGTCGCCATAGCGATGCGTACCACCCGGGTCGTGGGGGATGTGAGAGTTGTGCGAGTCGACGTCATTGCCAGATTCCTCCTCAGGGTGTTATGCCGCCCCACGCGTGCCCTGGTGCGCGTGGGTTCGCGGCGTCGTCCCGCCCTGCACAGTGCTGAGGCGGGATCGGACGGCCGGCACGCCATTTCTGGCGTGCTGTCTTTTCTACATTTTTGTCGTCGTTAGCCAGCGGTTCCACAGGGATGTACACCTCGGTCGGTACACGACCGCCGCCAGGCACCGCAGGGCCTGGCGGCGGTCGCGTGCCCGTCATGCTACGTGGCTGACCGAGTCCTTGGCGTAGGCCTCCATACCCATCTCGGACACGTCCAGCCCGATATACTCTTCCTCGGCCGACACGCGGATGCCGCCCAGCGCCTTGAGGGTGCGCCACACGACCCAGGCGAACCCGAAGGTGAAGGCGCCGACCGCAGCCACCCCGTAGAACTGGTTCATCAGCAGACCGAACCCACCGCCGTAGAACAGCCCGTCGGCGTCGATGCCGCCCGGTATGGCCTGGCTGGCGAATAGCCCGATCGAGAGGGTGCCCCAGATGCCGTTGGTGAGGTGGACCGACAGGGCGCCGACCGGGTCGTCGATCTTGATCTTGTCGAAGAACATGACGCTGAAGACCACCAGCACCCCGGCGACAGCACCGATGACGATGGCAGACCCCGGGGACACAAACGCGCACGGGGCCGTGATCGCGACCAGCCCGGCGAGGGCGCCGTTGACCGTCATGCTGAAGTCCGGCTTGCCGCTCACCATCCATGCGGTCATGGTGGCCGCCAGCAGACCGGCGGCGCACGACATGTTGGTCGTGACCACGATGTGCGACACCAGGAGGGCGACGTCACCGGAGATCCCCATCGTGCTGCCCGGGTTGAACCCGAACCAGCCCAACCAGAGAATCATGCCGCCGAGAAAGGCGAGCGCCATGCTGTGACCGGGGATCGGATGCACCCGACCTTTCTTGTACTTGCCAATCCTCGGTCCCAGGAGGACGATGCCCGCCAGCCCGGCCCATCCGCCGACCGAGTGCACCACCGTGGAGCCGGCGAAGTCCCACATGCCGAGCGTCTGCAACCAGCCGCCGCCCCAGATCCAGTGCCCCGTGATCGGGTAGCTGAGGGCGACGAGCGCGAACGTGAAGAGCATGAACGCACGATAGTGAATCCGCTCCGCCACGCAGCCGGACACGATCGTCGCGGCCGTGCCGGCGAACACCAATTGGAAGAAGAACTTGGCGAGCAACGGGACCCCGGTCCAGTTGATCGACGAGTAGGCCCCCTGATACGCGTCGCCCGTGAGTGGGCTGTTGTCCATCCCTGCCAGCATGAAGCCCTGTAGCCCGACGAAATCGTTCCCGTCGCCGAACATCAGCGTCCAGCCGATCAGAAAGAAGGCGATCGACGAGATGCCGAAGACGACGAAGTTCTTCGCCAGGATGTTGACCGCGTTCTTCGCGCGGCAGAACCCAGCTTCAATGCAACCGAACCCGGCGTTCATGAAGAACACGAGAATGCCGGCGACCAGGACCCAGAGTGTGTCCACGGAGACATCCGTGGTCCAGTCCTCGGCGCCTTGCGCCAGGGCGCTCGCGGGAAGCAGCAGCATGGCCAACAGCGCCATGGACCCGACCCTGAACCGGCCCCTATTCGTCCGCTCCCGGTTCCCCTTGCTCATATCAGACTCCTTCCGTCTGCACTGTCGCTGTCGTGGTGAGATGGCCCCGCTGGCCGTGCTCTAGCGGTGAGCATGTGTATGAATCGGTGACATGTCACCGGCACAGCGGGACTGTGAAAAAAGCTGCCGAGCGAAGCGAATCTGCGCTGCCATGTCTGATGACCCTCTACGGTGTGAGGCGGAGCTTCGCTAGATGGCTTCGTCCCCGATCTCGCCGGTCCTGATCCGGATCGCCTGTCCGATGTCGCTCACGAACACCTTGCCGTCCCCGATCGACCCGGTGCGCGCCGCCTTGGTGATCGCGTCGGACGCGGCTTCGACCAGCTGGTCACTCACGACCGTCTCGACCTTCATCTTCGGCACGAAGTCGACGGTGTATTCGGCACCGCGGTAGATCTCGGTGTGTCCCTTCTGGCGGCCGAAGCCCTTGACCTCGGTCACGGTGAGTCCCTGGACGCCGGCCTTGGCGAGCTCGTCCCGGACGTCGTCGAGGACATGGGGTTTGATGATGGCGGTGATCAACTTCATCTGCATCTCCTGGGTGCCGGACGCCTCGCGCGTCCACTGATGAGCACATCTCTTGGCTGGAGCCCCGGGCCCGCACGCGTGTGGACCAGACGATGGCACTGTAGCAAGGCTCGGGCCAAACCGAGTTGCGCGCGGGGCGAGCCGTTCGACACCGAGAAACCGGGGCCGGATCGAGGTGCGGATGCTATCGGGTCATCGTCTCGGATCGACGAAATCGTAGAAGTGGGAGGGGCGAAGCGACGTTCATGTAGAACGGCTCGTCGGGGGTTCTCGCTGGTAGCGCCCGCAGTCGATGCCGTATTTCTTGACCTTGTAGCTGACGATTCGATCGGTCGACTGGAGCAAGGTGGCCGCCTTCCCACGGTTGCCGCGCGTCGCCTTGAGCGCGTCCTCGATCAGGTCCTTCTCATACGCGTCAACCGCGTCGGTGAGGGACAGACTCATCACCGTCCCGGTTGCTTCGCCGGTCTGGAGCGACGGCGGGAGATCGTGCGCGTGGATGACGCTACCGTCACACACGAGCACCGCCCGCTCGATCGCGTTCTCGAGCTCTCGCACGTTTCCCGGCCAGTGATACGTCATGAGCATGTCGATCGCCGGAGTCGAGATCCGCTTCACGTGCTTGCCGTGCTCGACGGCGTAGCGGTCCAGGAAGTGGTCGGCGAGGAGCAGCACGTCGGTCTTCCGCTCGCGGAGCGGCGGCACGAAGATCGCGAAGACGTTGAGGCGGTAATGGAGGTCCGCCCGGAACGTGCCGGCGGCGATCGCTTTCTCGAGGTCCGCGTTGCTCGCCGCGATCAGTCGGACGTTCACCTTGACCGGCTCGGTGCCGCCCAAACGCTCGAATTCTCGCTCCTGCAGGACGCGGAGCAGCTTGACCTGTGTCGACGGATTGAGGGCTCCGATCTCATCCAGAAACAGGGTGCCGCCGTCAGCCAGCTCAAAGCGCCCTTTCTTGCGGCCTTGGGCGCCGGTGAACGCCCCTTTCTCGTAGCCGAACAGCTCAGACTCGATCAGCGAGTCGGGGAGCGCCGCGCAGCTCACCTTGATGAACGGCTTTTTGGCGCGCGGGGAGCTGTAGTGGAGAGCGTGGGCGATCAGTTCCTTTCCGGTGCCCGATTCGCCCCGCACGAGCACGGTCGTGTTGGCGCCGGCCACCTGCGCCACCTGGGCATAGACCTGCTGCATGGGCCGACTGGTGCCCACGATGTTGGAGAAATCATAACGCTGCTTGAGTTCCCCGCGCAGGTGGACGTTCTCGTCGACCAGGCGCTGGCGCTCGGCGTCCACCAGGTGGTTGACCCGGATCGCCTGGGCGATCATCGAGGCGACCACGTCGAGGACCCGGACATAGCCCTGGTAGTCGCGTCCGTTCTCGAACGGCAGATCGATGCTGAGGGCCCCGACCGGCTTCTTCCGGGTCTTGATCGGCACGCAGATGAAGCTGATGTCCCGGCGGTCGAGGTTCTTGCGCCGCGCTCGGTTCAGGAACGTGGGTTCCTTGCTGACGCGCGGCACGATGACCGGTTTGCCGCTCTCGACGACCCGCCCGGTCACGCCCTCGCCGATGGCGTAGCGCGCCGAGCGTCCCTCCGGGGTGAGCCCCTCGGACGCTTCCACGTGGAGCAGGCCCGAGTCCGGGTTCAACAGGGTGACCGCGCTGCACACGACACTGTCCCGCCGGTCGAGCAGCTGCAGGACCCGCTGGAGCGACGCCCGCAGACTGGAGCCACCGGCGAGCGCGTCGTTGACCTCGGCGAGCGCGATCAGTCGGGCGGCCTCCTTGGAGATGGCGCGTTCTTTCGCCATTGGACTACTGGTGTGGTGTCGCCGATCGGGACGGGGGGACTGATCCGTGTCGGGACATCGGTCCTGACACAGAAGTTGGCGAAGCCCACTGGCTGCCTCCTGCCTCCCGCCTCCCGCCTCCCGCCGCCTTGAACATCTCTAAGTGGCCCCGGTCATAATTACGGCAGCATTTGGCTGGCGATGCATCCCGCCTGGACGGCGTTGC